>NZ_JBHUTX010000018.1:0-149956 GCF_042671245.1 Streptomyces sp. NPDC057099 | reverse complement strand
CGTACGACGCGCGAGGGCGCTTACGCCTCGAACACCTCACGCACCAACTGCTCCTGCTCGGCCTGGTGCCGCTTCGCGGAACCGACCGCCGGGGACGAGCCGTGCGGGCGCGAGATGCGGCGCAGGCGCTCGCCGTGCGGGACGTCGGCGCCGACCGCCAGGTCCAGGTGGTCGATCAGGTTGAGCGCGATGAACGGCCAGGCACCCTGGTTCGCCGGCTCCTCCTGGGCCCACAGGTACTTCTCGGCGTTCGGGTACTTCTTGATCTCCGCCTGGAGCTCGGCACCCGGCAGCGGGTACAGGCGCTCGATGCGGATGATCGCCGTGTCCGTGACGCCGCGCTTCTGACGCTCGGCCTCCAGGTCGTAGTAGACCTTGCCGGCGCAGAAGACGACCTTCTTGACCGCGGCCGGGTCGACCGACGCGTCGCCGATGACCGGCTGGAACTGGCCCGTCGTGAACTCCTCCGCCTTCGCCGCCGCCGCCTTCAGGCGCAGCATCGACTTCGGCGTGAAGACCACCAGCGGCTTGTGGTGCGGGTTGTGCACCTGCCACCGCAGGAGGTGGAAGTAGTTCGACGGCGACGTCGGCGTGGCGACCGTCATGTTGTTCTGGGCGCAGAGCTGCAGGAAGCGCTCCGGGCGGGCCGAGGAGTGGTCCGGGCCCTGGCCCTCGTAGCCGTGCGGCAGGAGCAGGACGACGCCGGACGTCTGGGCCCACTTCTGCTCGGCCGACGAGATGAACTCGTCCACGACCGTCTGGGCGCCGTTGACGAAGTCGCCGAACTGCGCCTCCCACATCACGAGCGCGTTCGGGCGGGCCAGCGAGTAGCCGTACTCGAAGCCCATCGCCGCGTACTCGGAGAGGAGGGAGTTGTAGACGTTCAGTCGCGCCTGGTCCTCGGAGAGGTACTGCAGCGGCGTGTACTCGTCGCCCGTGGTGCGGTCGATGATGACCGCGTGGCGCTGGCCGAACGTACCGCGCTGCGAGTCCTGGCCCGCGAGGCGGACCGGGACGCCCTCCAGCAGGAGGGAGCCGATCGCGAGGGTCTCGCCCATGCCCCAGTCGATCGTGCCGTCCTCGACCATGGCCGCCCGGCGCTGCAGCTGCGGCAGCAGACGCGGGTGGACGGTGATGTGGTCGGGGATGTTGACCTGGGACTCGGCGATCCGCTTGACGACCTCCGAGGTCACCGCGGTGTTCACGGCGACCGGGAACTCGGCCTGCGGGTCGGTGGGCTCCGCGGCGGCCGGCTGCGAGGTGGCCTCGCGGACCTCCGTGAAGACCTTCTCCAGCTGGCCCTGGTAGTCCTGCAGCGCCTGCTCGGCCTCTTCCAGGGTGATGTCGCCGCGACCGATGAGGGACTCGGTGTACAGCTTGCGCACCGAGCGCTTCTTGTCGATCAGGTCGTACATCAGCGGCTGGGTGAAGGCCGGGTTGTCCGACTCGTTGTGACCGCGGCGGCGGTAGCAGATGAGGTCGATCACCACGTCCTTGTTGAACGCCTGGCGGAACTCGAAGGCCAGGCGGGCGACGCGGACGACGGCCTCGGGGTCGTCGCCGTTCACGTGGAAGATCGGGGCCTCGATCATGCGGGCCACGTCCGTCGCGTACATGGAGGAACGCGAGGACTCGGGGGCCGCGGTGAAGCCGACCTGGTTGTTGATGACGATGTGGACCGTGCCGCCGGTGCGGTAGCCGCGCAGCTGCGACATGTTCAGGGTCTCGGCCACCACGCCCTGGCCCGCGAAGGCCGCGTCGCCGTGGATCGCCACCGGCAGGACCGTGAAGTCCGTGCCGCCCTTGTTGATGATGTCCTGCTTGGCGCGCGAGACGCCCTCCAGGACCGGGTCCACCGCCTCCAGGTGCGAGGGGTTGGCGGTGAGCGAGACCTTGATCTGCTCGCCGTCCAGGCCCGTGAAGGTGCCCTCGGCGCCCAGGTGGTACTTCACGTCGCCGGAGCCGTGCATCGACTTCGGGTCGAGGTTGCCCTCGAACTCGCGGAAGATCTGCGCGTACGACTTGCCGACGATGTTCGCCAGGACGTTCAGCCGGCCGCGGTGGGCCATGCCGACGACGACCTCGTCGAGGCGGGACTCCGCCGCGCTGTCCAGGACCGCGTCCAGCAGCGGGATGACGGACTCGCCGCCCTCCAGGGAGAAGCGCTTCTGGCCGACGTACTTCGTCTGCAGGAAGGTCTCGAAGGCCTCGGCGGCGTTCAGCCGGCGCAGGATGCGCAGCTGCTCCTCGCGCTCCGGCTTGGTGTGCGCGCGCTCGATCCGGTCCTGGATCCACCGGCGCTGCTTCGGGTCCTGGATGTGCATGAACTCGACGCCGGTGGTGCGGCAGTACGAGTCGCGCAGCACCCCGAGGATGTCGCGCAGCTTCATCAGGGACTTGCCCGAGAAGCCGCCGACGGCGAACTCGCGCTCCAGGTCCCACAGCGTGAGCCCGTGCTCGGTGATGTCCAGGTCGGGGTGCTTGCGCTGCTGGTACTCCAGCGGGTCGGTGTCGGCCATGACGTGGCCGCGGACCCGGTAGGAGTGGATCAGCTCGAAGACGCGGGCGGCCTTCGTGACGTCGTCGTCGTGGGACGCGTCGATGTCCTTGAGCCAGCGGACCGGCTCGTAGGGGATGCGCAGCGCCTCGAAGATGTCGTCGTAGAAGCCGTTCTCACCGAGGAGGAGGTTCGCGACGATCCGCAGGAACTCGCCGGAGGCGGCGCCCTGGATGACTCGGTGGTCGTAGGTCGACGTGAGCGTCATGACCTTCGAGATGCCGAGCTTGTTCAGGGTGTCCTGGGAGGTGCCCTGGAACTCCGCCGGGTAGTCCATGGAGCCGACGCCCATGATCACCGACTGGCCGGGCATCAGGCGCGGCACGGAGTGGACGGTGCCGAGGCCGCCGGGGTTGGTCAGGGAGACCGTCACGCCGGTGAAGTCGTCCATGCCGAGCTTGCCGTCGCGGGCGCGGCGGACGATGTCCTCGTAGGCCTGCCAGAACTCGAAGAAGTTCAGGGTCTCGGCCTTCTTGATGCCCGCGACCACGAGCTGGCGGTCGCCGTTGGGCTTGACCAGGTCGATGGCGAGGCCGAAGTTGACGTGCTCCGGCTTGACCAGGGTCGGCTTGCCGTCCTTCTCCACGAAGGAGTAGTTCATCGACGGCATGGCCTTGATGGCCTGCACCATCGCGTAGCCGATCAGGTGCGTGAAGGAGATCTTCCCGCCCCGGGCGCGCTTCAGGTGGTTGTTGATGACGATGCGGTTGTCGAAGAGCAGCTTCACCGGGACCGCGCGCACGGACGTGGCCGTGGGCACCTCCAGCGAGGCGTTCATGTTCTTCGCGACCGCGGCGGCGGGGCCGCGCAGCACGACCTGCTCGGGGCCCGAGGGGGCCTCGGCGGCGGGCTCGGCCTTCGGCTTCGCGGCGGCCGGCTTGGCGGCGGCCGGAGCGGCCTTCGCCGGAGCGGCGGCCTGGGCCGGGGCCTGCGCGGCGGGCTTCGCCTGGGCCGGAGCCGAGGCGGGAGCCGGCGCGGCGGCGGGCTTCTCGGCCGCCGGGGCGGGGGCCGCGGCCGGGGCGGGGGCGGCCTGGGCCGCCGGCTGAGCGGTGGTGGTCCCCGCGGCCCCCGCGGCCGCGGTACCCGCCGGAGCCGAGGCGGCGGCCGCCCCTGGCTTGTAGTCGGCGAAGAAGTCCCACCAGGCTCGGTCTACCGAATTCGGGTCCTGGAGGTACTGCTGATAGATCTCGTCGACGAGCCACTCGTTGGCACCGAACGACGCGGCGGGGTTCTTCCCCGCTTGGTCGGTGTCGGTAGAGATGCTCGAGTTACTGGGGGACTGTGGCGACACGGCGGTAACCGCCCTCTTCCGCTTCACAAGATGATGGACAGCGGGAATCAAGGCTACGCCTCCCGGACCGCGAAGGTCAGGCCGGGCCCGTTCAACGTCACGCAAGTCACACTTCAAAGAGTGTTTCGGGGCTTGAAATGGCGGGAAACAAGCGTGGTTCCGCTTAAGGAGGGAAGGGGGGAGCGGCACCCGGGGCGCCGATGGCGCGGGTCTGTGCCTGATCACACGTGTCCGTCAGCGCGGACGCCCGTGGATCTTGAGGCTCCGCTTCGAACTTTACGTCAACTTGGCAGAGATGTAAGTCCCGGAAGAGTGACAAGAATCCGGCAACCTCGCTCGGATTCGGCCACTCCGATCCGACCGCCGTGCAGATCCACCGCCCAGCGGGCGATCGCCAGGCCGAGCCCCGTGCCGCCGTCGCTGCCCGGGCCCTGCGGGCGCTTGGCGCTGCCGCGGTTGAACCGTTCGAAGACGCGGTGCCACTCCGACTTCGGAATGCCGGGGCCCTCGTCCAGGACCTCCAGCTCCAGCGACTCCGGCAGCGCGCCGCGCCGCGCCTTGACCGTGACCCGGCCGTGCGGCGGGCTGTGCTTGACCGCGTTGTCGATGAGATTGGCCACGACCTGGTGGATGCGCTCCGGGTCGGCGTGCGCGGTCAACTCGGGCGGGGACACATCGAGGTGCAGATGGACGTCCGTACGGGTGTGACTGCCCGAGCCGGTGGCGATGCCCGCGCGCACGGAGGCGACCATGTTGGCCTCCTTCAGTACGCCCGACAGATACGGCCACACCTCGAAGCGCCGCTGTTTCAGCGGTACGACGCCGTTGTCCAGGCGGGACAGGTCCAGCAGCGTCTCCACCAGCCGGCCGAGGCGCTCGGTCTGCTTCAGAGCCGTGCGCATCGTCTCCGGGTCGGCCTGGGTGACGCCGTCGACGATGTTCTCCAGCACCGCGCGCAGACCCGCGATGGGCGTGCGCAGCTCGTGCGAGACGTTCGCCACCAGCTCCTTGCGCTGGCGGTCCTGGGCCTCCAGCTCGTCGGCCATGGCGTTGATCGTCACCGCCAGGTCGCCCAGCTCGTCACGGCGGTTGTCCCGCACCCGGCGGGTGTAGTCGCCCTGCGAGATGGAGCGGGCCACCGCGGTCATCTCGTCCAGCGGCGCGGTGAGCGAATGGGCCACGAACTGCGTGATGAGGAGTGTGGCGATCATCGAGAACACCGTGATGAAGCGCAGCTCCGTCTTCGTGTGCACCGCGATCACCGACAGACCTGTGGTGATCAGCACCGAGATGACGACCAGCGCGCCCAGCTTGGTCTTGATCGAGAACGGGCTCACCCCGCCCCAGGGTTCCGGCTCCCCGGGGTTTCTCCGTGCGGCCGGTCCGCCGCTCATGGCGTCGGGGTCTCCAGGGCGTAGCCCACGCCGTGCACCGTGCGGATCCGCTCGGCGCCGATCTTCCGGCGCAGCGCCTTGATGTGGCTGTCGACGGTCCGGGTGCCGGAGGCGTCCGCCCAGTCCCAGACCTCGGCGAGCAACTGCTCGCGCGAGAGCACCGCGCGCGGGGTGTTCGCCAGGCAGACCAGCAGATCGAACTCGGTCGGCGTGAGGTGAACATCCTCACTCCGCACCCGGACCCGTCGCTGAGCGTGATCGATCTCCAGCTCGCCGAGGCGCAGGATGCCGCTGCGCGGCGTCGCGGCGGCCAGCGCGGCCCGCTCCACACGGCGCAGCAGTACGTGCACACGCGCCGCCAGCTCCCGCATCGAGAACGGCTTCGTCATGTAGTCGTCGGCGCCGACGCCCAGCCCGACCAGCATGTCGGTCTCGTCGTCGCGCGCGGTGAGCATCATCACCGGCACCGGCCGGGCGGCCTGCACGCGCCGGCAGACCTCCAGACCGTCGAAGCCGGGCAGCATGATGTCGAGGATCAGCAGGTCGGGCTGCCAGGCCTCGGCCGTGTCGACCGCCGCCGGACCGTCGCCCGCCGTTTGCACGAGGAATCCCTCGGCGCGCAGGCGGGTCGCGATGGCGTCCACGATCGTGGCGTCGTCCTCGACGACGAGAACCCGGCGCTGCGCGCCCGGGGTAGCCGTCGCCGAACCGTTGTGGGAGGTCTGTGTCTGCTCCATCGCCCGCCCCTGGGGTGTGCTTTCCGGAATCAGTGGGGTGATTCCTTCTGACTGGCTATGCCTGCGCATCGTTGCGATTGACGCTTGAATGATCGGCGTCAGGGGAGCAGCGTACGGGGAGTCAGCACACCTTTGCTATCCAGGGCGGATGCCGAGGTGTACGACGTCCGGAACGCCCCGGGCAACCGGGATCTCTTCGGTACGCACCCGCTGGAACCCGGCATTCCGCAAGGTTTCTTCGAATTCCGGCGAGGGCTGGGCGGACCAGACGGCGAGTACGCCACCGGGTCTCAACACCCGTGCGCAGCTTGCCAGTCCGGCGTCCGAGTAGAGATTTCCGTTGCCCTCCGTGACGGTCCAGCCGGGGCCGTTGTCGATGTCGAGACACAGGGCGTCGAACGTGTCGGATGTCTCATTGACGTACGTCACGAGATCGGATTCGACGATTTTCGCGCGGGGGTCGGCCAAGGCCTCGGCGGAGAACGCGGAGAGCGGGCCGTCGAGGTGCCATTCGACAATCGCGTGCTCGCGTTCCACGACCGCGATCTCTCCCCAGCGGGGGTCCGCCGCCGCGTGGGCGAGGGAGAAGCCGACGCCGAGTCCGCCGATCAGCACGTCCGGGCGGGACCGGCCGGCCAGGGCGTCCAGGGCCGCGTCGACCAGCCGCCGCTCCGAGCGGCCGTCGGAGGTGTCCATCAGGAAACAGCCGTTCGCGATGATCTCCAGGCGGTCTCCGTGCCGCCGCAGCACGACCTCGCCGTGCGGGCCCTCGCGACGGTCCAGTACATCGGGCAGGTCGTTCGAGGTGGGCATCCGAGCATCCTGGCAGGTGCGGGGTGCGCGGCGCCAAGCATTACGGAGCGGCCGGCGGGGGACGCGGGGCGCGGCTTACGGGTTGCTGTGAATCGGCTCTCGCGTGGCGCCGGTCACAGACAGCGGGGTAGGGGTACGCGAAGGCTGGGACATGACGGAAGGAGTGCCCGTTTTGGAACGCACCGCGCCGCCCGAGGAGACGGCCGCGACGGCGTCGGCGGGCGCGCCCGTTCCCGACGTGCCGGGACTGCTGGACGGGGTCCCGAGACAGCGGGGCCCGCGAGAGAGCGAGGGCGCGGGCGTACGGGAGTCCGTCCCGGTGAAGGAGCCCCGGCTCCGGGTGGTGCGGCCCTGGCGGCTGCTGCCCACGCCGACGGGTACGCCGTTCACGTTCGGGTACGCGGTCGTGCTCTGTGTCACCTCGCTGATCTCCGCGTACGCGGACCCCGCGCTGGTCCACGCCCTGCTCCAGGGGTCCAGCACCGACGTGGCGCACCTGGTGCGGACGCCGGGGCCGGTGCTGGTCGGCAGCGCGCTGTGGGTCGCGGGCGGGGTGGCCTCGCCGTTCACGATCGGGTTCGTGCTGGTGCTGACCGCGCTGGAACGGCGGATCGGGGGCCTGCGCACGGCCGGTGTCTTCCTGCTCGGGCACATCCTGGCCACACTGGCGACCGAGGTCCCGGTGGGGCTCGCGGTGCTGGCCGGGCACCTCCCCGACAGTTCGCTGCACCGCCTCGACTACGGCGTCAGCTTCGGCGTCGCGGTCGGCACCGGCGCCCTGGCCGGCCTGCTGCCGCTCTGGCTGCGCGTACCGCTGCTGGCCGTCTTCGGCGGGATGCTGCTCCAGGACCTCCTCGCCTTCGCCGACCCGATGACGAACTGGGGGCACCTGATCGCCCTGGCCATCGGCATCGCGACCTGGCCGGTGCTGCGGCGGTGGCGCGCGAAGCGCGCTGAGACCTCTCGATCCGGCACCTCATAGGTGATCGCTCAGAGCGAACGGCGGTAGGGGAACATCCGGCAGCTCCCATGCATTGAGTCGGCATAGCTCAACTTGACTGCCGAAGGGGAGATCATGGCTGCTGAGTCCAAGGCGTTCACACCGCTCACCCTGCCCGTGCTGCCGCTCGACGGCGAGGTCGTGCTGCCCGGGATGGTGGTCCCGCTGGATCTGAGTGACTCCGAGGTCCGTGCCGCGGTGGAGGCCGCTCAGGCCGCTGCCAGGTCAACACCCGGGAAGCCCCGGGTACTCCTGGTGCCGCGGATCGACGGGACCTACGCGAACACCGGTGTCCTGGGCACCGTCGAGCAGGTCGGAAGGCTCGCCGACGGCGACCCGGGCGCCCTGATCCGCGGCCGGGACCGGGTGCGCATCGGGGCGGGGACCACCGGTCCCGGCGCCGCCCTCTGGGTCGAGGGCACCCGTCTCGAGGAGACCGTGCCGGAGCCCCTGCCCGGCCAGGTCGCCGAACTGGTCAAGGAGTACAAGGCTCTCGCCACCGCATGGCTGCGGAATCGCGGAGCGTGGCAGGTCGTCGACCGGGTCCAGGCCATCGACGACGTCTCGGCGCTGGCCGACAACTCCGGCTACTCGCCGTTCCTGACCACCGACCAGAAGATCGAGCTGCTGGAGACCACCGACCCGGTGGCCCGGCTGAAGCTCGCCGCCCAGCAGCTGCGCGACCACCTCGCCGAGCAGGACGTGGCCGAGTCCATCGCCAAGGACGTCCAGGAGGGCGTCGACAAGCAGCAGCGCGAGTTCCTGCTGCGGCGTCAGCTGGAAGCCGTCCGCAAGGAGCTGCGTGAGCTGAACGGCGAGCAGGACGGTGAGGAGTCCGACGACTACCGCGCCCGTGTGGAGGCCGCCGACCTGCCCGAGAACGTCCGCGAGGCCGCGCTCAAGGAGGTCGACAAGCTGGAGCGGTCCTCCGACCAGTCGCCCGAGGGCTCGTGGATCCGCACCTGGCTCGACACGGTCCTGGAGATGCCGTGGAACGAGCGCACCGAGGACGCGTACGACATCCAGGGGGCCCAGGCCGTCCTCGACGCCGAGCACGCGGGCCTTCAGGACGTGAAGGAGCGGATCACCGAGTACCTCGCGGTGCGCAAGAGGCGTTCCGACCGGGGTCTCGGCGTGGTCGGCGGGCGGCGCGGCGGTGCCGTGCTCGCGCTCGTGGGACCGCCCGGCGTCGGCAAGACCAGCCTCGGCGAGTCCGTCGCCCACGCGATGGGCCGGAAGTTCGTGCGCGTCGCCCTCGGCGGTGTGCGCGACGAAGCCGAGATCCGCGGCCACCGGCGTACGTACGTCGGTGCGCTGCCCGGCCGGGTCGTCCGGGCCATCAAGGAGGCCGGGTCGATGAACCCGGTCGTGCTGCTCGACGAGATCGACAAGGTGGGCTCGGACTACCGGGGCGACCCGGCCGCCGCCCTCCTCGAAGTCCTCGACCCGGCGCAGAACCACACCTTCCGGGACCACTACCTGGAGGTGGAGCTGGATCTGTCGGACGTGGTCTTCCTGGCCACCGCCAACGTCCTGGAGGCCATCCCGGAGGCGCTGGCCGACCGGATGGAGATCGTCCGCCTGGACGGCTACACCGAGGACGAGAAGGTCGTCATCGCCCGCGACCACCTGCTGCCGCGCCAGCTGGAGCGGGCCGGGCTCGCCGAGGGCGAGGTGACCGTCGACGAGGGCGCGCTGCGCAAGCTCGCCGGTGAGTACACGCGCGAGGCGGGCGTCCGCAATCTGGAGCGATCCGTCGCACGGCTGCTGCGCAAGGTCGCGGCCCAGCACGAACTGGGCGAGCGGAAGCTGCCGTACACCGTCACGGACGGGGATCTGCGCGGACTGATCGGCCGGCCGCACCACGTGCCCGAGTCCGCGCAGGACCCGGCCGAGCGGCGGACCGCGGTGCCGGGCGTGGCGACCGGGCTCGCGGTGACGGGAGCGGGCGGTGACGTGCTGTTCGTGGAGGCGTCGCTGGCCGATCCGGAGACGGGCGCGGCCGGGCTGACCCTGACCGGTCAGCTGGGCGACGTGATGAAGGAGTCCGCGCAGATCGCGCTGAGCTTCCTGCGCTCCCGCGGCGCCGAGTTCGAGCTGCCGGTGGGTGATCTGAAGGACCGGGGCGTGCACATCCACTTCCCGGCGGGCGCGGTCCCCAAGGACGGCCCCAGCGCCGGCATCACGATGACCACGGCCCTCGCGTCCCTGCTCTCCGGCCGGCTGGTCCGCACGGACGTGGCGATGACCGGCGAGGTCTCGCTGACCGGGCGGGTCCTGCCGATCGGCGGCGTGAAGCAGAAGCTGCTGGCCGCGCACCGCGCCGGGGTCACCACGGTGATCATCCCCAAGCGCAACGAACCCGACCTGGACGACGTCCCGGCCGAGGTGCTGGACCGGCTCGACGTCCACGCCGTGACCGACGTCCGCCAGGTCCTGGAGCTGGCGCTCGCGCCCGCCACCGCGGATGCGACGCCGGAGGTTCCGGTCGCGGCGTGACGGACGCGGCCGGATAAAGGGAGGCCCGGGTTCTCGTGAGGGAGGCCCGGGCCTTCACTGTGTGGCGGCCCTGTGTACGAGTACGCCGTGACCTGCGGAATACTTGCCGAACTGCGGTGATGACGGCAGGTGACGGAGAATCCCAGTACGGGGCGAAGACCGAGGTAGGGGCTGACGTGCAGGACAACGGGAACGGCGACGGGCCGGGAGGCGAATCCGCCCTGGCCGCGAGCGGTGTGGACCAGCCCGCCTTCCTCGCGCTGGAGCGTGAGCTGACCGTGCTGCTGCGGCGTGCTCGGGCCAACCAGGGCGAGATGGCCCGCGAGGTCCACCCCGACCTGGAGTCGTCCGCGTACGGGCTCCTCGTCCGGCTCGACGAGTGCGGGAGCCAGCGGGCCACCGAGCTCGCCGGCTACATCGGCGTCGGCAAGGCCACGATGTCCCGCCAGCTGCGCGCCCTGGAGGAGCTCGGGCTGGTGGCGCGCGAGCCCGACCCCGCCGACGGCCGCGCCTGGCTCGTCGCCCTCACCCAGGAGGGCCACGACCGCGTCCGCCGGGTGCGGGAGGCCCGCCGCGCCCGCTACGCCGGCCGCCTGGCCGACTGGGACACCCACGAGGTCACGGAACTGGCCCGGCTGCTGCACCAGCTCAACCGCGGCATGGAGAAGTGACCCCGGCACCCGAGCCCCGGCCCTGCGCCTAGAACTCGACGAAGACCACCGTCGCGTCGTCATGCGTCTTGCTCCGGCCCAGGAACGTCCTGGCGGTGTCCCCCCGTTCCAGCGCCCGCACGCGGTCCACCAGTGCCTGGGGGCCCTCCTTGCGCACGAGGTGGAAGCAGTCCGTCCAGCCGCCCTCCTCGAACCTCTCCACCCAGCGGCCGGCGCCGTCCGTCAGGGCGGCCAGGGCGCGTACCTCGTGGCGGGGCACGGTGCCGGTCACCGCCCGCCGGGCCACCGAGGGGTCGGCGGCCGCGGTGAAGAAGCCGCCCTCCTTGTTGCGGACGGTGGAGTCCACCAGCGCGTCCGTGGCCAGGGCCGAGCGGGGGAGGAGGGAGAGGCGGTCGTCGAGGACGGGGGTCACCACGCCGTCGGGGGACTCCAGGAGGAGCGCGGAGTCCGAGAGCACCAGGTACTCCACCGTGTCCGGGGTCCAGCGGGCCACGACCACCGTGGCCTGCGGTGTCCTGGGGTGAGAAAGGTCACAGGTTGCGGCGTGCGCCTCGGAGGTACGCGCGATGGCGCGGGACAAGGCGTCGACCAGAGGAGCATCCGGGAGTGAAACGGTCAGTTCGGTCAAAGCTCCGCCGAGGCGTGCGGTGAACCAGGGGACGGAATGCAGACAGCCCGTCCCGCCCTTCGGCGGTGTGACCCCGTCCAGGACGACGACCGAACCGCCCTGTCCGGAAGCCGGTAGTCCGACGCCGGCGAAGTCCTCGTTGGGGCGGTCGGCGTCTCCCGGCTCCGAGGCGAGTTCAGTACGCATCCAGCCAGTCTGCACGAGCCCTTCACAAGGGTCGCAAAAGGCTGGCAATGGTTGCGAGATCACTGCGGCAACGCAGGTCAGACGCCTGTTTTGGGGTGGAATGATTTGTTCCGGGAAGGCGTGGTGGCGAATACTGCCACCGCCCGCCGCCGGCGTCCAACCGGCGTGCCGCGCACGGCCGCTGCAAGGGCCAGCGGAACTTGCCCCTCAACTCTCGTCCGGGGTTCACTCCTTCGGGTGGCGGGTCAGGTGATGCACGTGCGCTGGCCACCGGCGCTGGGAGGGTCGGGAAGTGTACCGGGAGTACGCGCCAGTTGACGGAACGTCACCCGGGCCCATGGGTTCACGAGTCAGGAATGCGAGCACCGGTGCAGAAGACGCGGCCTCGTCGTACAGGCAAGCAGACGGCCCCCGCTCAGGGCACTGAGCCGACGCCCCCCACCGGCAAGGGCCGTCCCACGCACGTACGCAATCGGCTCATCGTCGCCGTGGCCGTGGTCGCCGCGGCCATCGCCGGAGCCGGCACCCCGTCCGTCCTCGCCGCCTCCGGGGAACTCCACGACTCCCAGGAACTGGTGACGCTCGCGGAGCAGACGCAGGACGCCCTCGGGCTCGCGCACTCCCTCGCCGACGAGCGCGACGACGTCACCTCCTACATAGCGGCCGGCCGCCCCAAGGCCAAGGCGCCCTCCGAGCAGCGCAGCGCCCGGGTGGACCGGCAGGTCGAGGAGCTGCGGGCCGACACCGACACGCCCGCCTCGCTCCGCTCGGACCTCGACGACATCGCCGCCGTCCGCCGGGCGGCGCTCACCGGCAAGAGCAGCGCGCTCGAAGCGCACCAGGCGTACTCCACCTCCATCACCCAGCTCCACCGGCTCGCCGAGCGGCTGGCGCAGCAGACGCCGCCCCGCGCGGGCTCCGGCGCCTACGCCCGGGCCGAGCTGGACTCCGCCGTCCAGCAGGCCGCCGCGGCCCGCGGGCTGCTGCTCGCCGCCCTCAGCGTGCCGCGCGGCGAGACGGTCACCGACCCCGTCACCGGCCTGCCGGCCGAGACCTCCTCCGACGCCGATGCCCGGCAGCGCGACGCCCTGAGCGCCGCCGCCCAGCAGGCCCGGCTGCGCTCCGACGCGGCGCTGGCCGACTTCCGCGACACCGCGCCGAAGGCGGCCCGTACCTCGTTCGACTCCACGGTCACCGGCACCGAGGTCAACTCCGCCGAGAAGTACCTCGCCGCCCTCACCGACCAGCCGACGCTGGCGGGCAGCGAGCTCTCCGTCGACACGAAGCGGCTGAGTGCGGCCCTCTCGGCCCGGGTCGACCTCATGCGCGGCGTGGAGTCCGCCCTCTACGACCGGAGCACCAAGGACCTCGAGGCGCTGCGCGACGACGACGTCACCGCGCTGGAGATCCGCATCGCCGTCCTCGGCGCCCTCATGCTGCTCGCCGTCGGTGTCGCCACGGGCATGGCCCGCAGCCTCACCCGGCCCCTGGCGGTCCTGCGGCTGGGGTCGAAGCGCCTCGCCGAGGCCGAGGACCCGGCGGCCGAGGAGCCGGTGAAGTTCACCGGCCGCGACGACGAGTTCGCCCAGGTCGTCCGCTCCGTCAACGCCCTGCACGCGCACGCGGCCGCCCTGACCGAGCGGATCGGCACCCTGGAGTCCGACCGCAAGCACCTCGTCGGCCAGCGCCAGAAGATGGCCGACGCACGCGAGGAACTGCGCGGCGAACTCGCCGAGTCCGTCGCCCAGCTGGAGCGGGTGCGCACGGCCATCGGCGGCACGTTCGTCAACCTCGCGCTGCGCACCCTCGGACTGGTCGAGCGGCAACTGGCCGTCATCGAGAACCTGGAGGAGCGCGAGCAGGACCCGGACCGGCTCGCGACCCTGTTCAAGCTCGACCACTTCGCGACGGTCATGCGCCGGCACAGCGAGAACCTCCTGGTCCTCGCCGGCACCGAGCACGTCCAGCACGCCGCCGGGCCCGTGCCGCTCGTGGACATCGTCCGTGCCGCGGTGAGCGAGATCGAGCGGTACGAGCGGGTCCGTATCGCCGCGCTGCCGCCGCACGCGCACATAGCCGGGTTCGCCGCGGACGACCTCTCCCACCTGCTGGCCGAACTCATGGAGAACGCCACGTCGTTCTCCCCGCCCGACCTGCCCGTCGAGGTCTCCGGCTGGCTCCTGGAGAACGGCGAGGTCATGCTCTCCGTCCAGGACGAGGGCATCGGCATGACCGAGGACCGGCTGGAGCGCCTCAACTCCCGCCTCGCCGACTTCGACCCGGAGGCGCCCTACGACCAGGAGGGCGAGGACGGTCTCGGCCTCGGCCTGTACGTCGTGGCCCGCCTCGCCCACCGGCACGGGGTGCGCGTGCAGTTGCGCGAGCAGAAGCAGGGCGGTGTCGCGGCGGTCGTCGTCCTGCCCCGCAACCTCTTCGCTGCCGCCCCGCACACGGCCGTCCCGGCCTCCGGCCCGCTCTCCGGCACGACCCACACCGTCTCCTTCCCGGGCGCCGACGCCGAGGCCAACTCCAACGTCCTGCACGGCCGCGCCGACGGCGGGGACCCCTTGGTGGCACTGGCGGAGAAGGCCGTACGACGGGACGAGGCGGCCGAGGCAGCCGAGCACCCGGAGCCCATCGCGGAGGTCGCCGAGCACCCGGAGGCCCCGCGTGCGGCAGAGCACCCGGAGCCGGCGGCAGCGGACGTACCGGTGGCACCGGCTGAAACCCCTGCCGAGACCACGATGGAGCTGCTGCTCCCGGTGCCACAGGCGGAACCGGCCGCGGCACCGCTCGGAGCGACCCGGCCCGCGCCGCAGACGGACCCGGAGCCGACGCAGCACGAATCCGCGGCCGCCGACGGCGATTTCGCCCCGCAGGGGCCGCCGGCACAGGACCAGGAAACCCGCACGGGGGGTGCGGGTGGGCACGACAGCGCCGACGGCGAAGCCGAGGCCGACGCGGAGCACGAGCGCGTCACCGACAAGGGCCTCCCCAAGCGCACCCCGAAGATCACCGCCCAGACCACCGCCCCGCGCCAGCGCAGCGGCTCCGTGGACGCCGCGGCCCTCCGCCGCCGACTCGGCGGCTTCCGCCAGGGCGCCCAGGCCGGCTACCGGGAGGTGGAGGCGGAGATCGCCGAGCAGACGGCCTCGCACAAGCGGCCGGCCACCGGCACATCAGGACCAGCTCAATCCGAAGAAGCCACGGGGGGCACAGCCGAGGAGGCAAGCAGTTGACCGCTCCCAGTACCTTCGGACTGATCGGGCTGAGCAGTGAGGCCCGCAACCTGCACTGGCTGCTGACCAACCTCGTCGAGGAGGTGCCCGGCATCATGTCGGTTGCGGTCGTCTCCTCCGACGGACTGCTCCTGCTCTCCTCCGACGACCACCGCAACCGGCAGGCCAGGGAAGCCCTGCAGGCCCGCGGCACCAAGCGGACCGGCCCGCGCGGCTCGGCCGCCGACCTGGCCACCATCGTCTCCGGCATCGGCAGCCTCACCATCGGCGCGGCCAAGCTGATGGACTTCGGCGGGGTCAGGCACACCATGGTCGCGATGGACGAGGGCAGCCTGTTCGTGATGTCGATCAGCGACGGCTCGCTGCTCGGCGTCCACGGCTCCGCGGAGTGCGACATGAGCGTGGTGGCGTACCACATGGCCCTGTTCGTCGGCCGCGCCGGCCATGTCCTGACGCCCGAACTCCGCAGCGAGCTCCGTAGTTCCCTGGAGCGGTCCCAGACGACGGGGAGTGCCCGATGAGCAGTACGCCGAAGCATCACCTCCCGGTCCGCGGCGGTGACCGCAAACCCGCCCGGGTCCGCCCCTACTCGCTCACCGGCGGACGCACCCGGTTCGGCCACGTCCTCCTGGTGGAGACGTTCGTGGCGAGCACGGCCGCGCTGGAGGCCCCGGAGGAGCGCAAGGAGCTGACGAACGGCTCCCTCTCCACCCGGGTGATGCCGGAACTCCAGGCCATCGTCGAACTGTGCCGCCGGATGCGTACGGTGGCCGAGATCGCCGCGCTGCTGAAGATGCCGCTCGGCGTGGTCCGCGTGCTCCTCAGCGACCTCGCGGACCAGGGAAAGATTCGTGTGTACGGAACGGGAACCGGCCACGGCACGGGCCGCCCGGACCGAGCTCTGCTGGAAAGGGTGCTGAGTGGACTCCGTCGTCTCTGACGCCGCTCACGGCGTCTCCGCAACATCCCCGTCCGTTCAGCCCGACGCGAGCATGCACGCCTGGGAGACGGACCGCACCCGCGCCCCCATCGCCACGAAGATCGTCGTGGCGGGCGGCTTCGGCGTGGGCAAGACCACCCTGGTCACCGCCGTCTCGGAGATCACGCCTCTGCAGACCGAGGCGCTGATGACCGAGGCGAGCGAGGCCACCGACGACCTCACCGCCACCCCGGGCAAGACCACCACCACCGTGGCCATGGACTTCGGGCGCCTCACGCTCGACGACGACCTGGTGCTCTACCTGTTCGGTACACCGGGCCAGCAGCGGTTCTGGTTCATGTGGGACGACATCGTGCGCGGCGCGATCGGCGCGGTCGTCATGGCCGACACCCGCCGGCTGAAGGACTGCTTCCCGGTACTGGACTACTTCGAGAGCTCCGGGCTCCCGTACGTGGTCGCGGTGAACCATTTCGACGAGAGCGAGCTGTTCGAGCCGGAGGATGTGCGGGAGGCCCTGACCATCCCGCGACACATACCTGTCATGATCATGGACGCGCGTCGCCGGATCTCCGTGATCGAGACCCTCCTGGCCCTGGTGGGCCACGCGCTCGACGAAACCCCCGAGTAGAGGACAACCCCGCATGCGGAAGATACTCGTCGTCGGAGCCGGTCAGTCCGGGCTCCAGATCGCTCTCGGCCTCCAGTCGCAGGGGTACGAGGTCACCCTGATGTCCAACCGGACCGCGGACGAGATCCGCACCGGCCGGGTCATGTCGACGCAGTGCATGTTCCACACGGCACTGCAGCACGAGCGTGATCTCCAGTTGAACTTCTGGGAGTCCCAGGCCCCGAAGATCCAGGGACTCGGCGTCTCGGTCGCCGCCCCCGGCTCCTGGGCCGAGGGCCCCGCGGCCCGTGCGATCGACTGGCTGGGCAGGCTCGACGGATACGCGCAGTCGGTCGACCAGCGCGTGAAGATGGCCGGCTGGATGGAGACGTTCGCGCAGCGCGGCGGGCAGCTCGTCATCCACGGCGCGGCCGTCGGCGACCTCGACTACTTCGCCCGTACGTACGACCTGGTGCTCGTCGCGGCCGGCAAGGGCGAGCTGGTCCAGATGTTCGGCCGGGACGCGGAGCGTTCCCCCTACAGCGAGCCGCAGCGCGCGCTGGCCGTGTCGTACGTCCACGGTCTGGGCCCGCGCCCCGAGCACCCGGACACCGAAGGGGTCCGCTGCAACCTGGTGCCGGGCGTCGGCGAACTGTTCGTCATGCCGACTCTGACCACCTCCGGCCGTGCCGACATCCTGTTCTGGGAGGGCATACCCGGCGGCCCGCTCGACGCCTTCGGCGGCGTCAAGGACCCCGCGGAGCACCTCTCCCTGACCCTGGAACTCATGGAGCGGTACGTCCCCTGGGAGTACGCGCGGGCCACCAAGGTCGAGCTGACCGACGCGGGCGGCGCACTGGCCGGCCGCTACGCCCCCACCGTCCGCAACCCCATCGGCCGCCTCCCCGGCGGTGGCCTGGTCCTCGGTGTCGCCGACGTGGTCGTCGCGAACGACCCGATCACCGGCCAGGGCTCCAACTCGGCGTCCAAGTGCGCCGCCGCGTACCTGTCCGCGATCGTCGAGCACGGTGACAAGCCGTTCGACGAGGAGTGGATGCGGTCGGCCTTCGACCGCTACTGGGCCACCGCCCAGCACGTCACCAAGTGGACCAACGCGATGCTCGCGCCGCCGCCGGAGCACATCCTGAACCTGATCGGCGCCGCCGGCGAACTCCAGCCGGCCGCCGACCGCTTCGCCAACGGCTTCAACGACCCGGCCGACTTCGAGAACTTCTTCTACGACCCGGAGAAGACGGGCGCCTACCTGGCCGAGCTGTCCGGCGCGGGCGCGGCGTAGCCGTCGTACCCGTCGTCCGACCCGTTCGTGGCGTCCTTGGGGAGCTTCGGCGGCGCGTACCGCCGCAGGGGCTTCCCGGACGGGTCCGGGCGTACGGCGCCCAGGAGCGGGTTGGCCGCGATCGGTGACACCTTCACCTTCGCGCCCGGGCGGGGTGCCTGGACGACCATGCCGTCGCCCAGGTACAGCGCCACATGCGTGGCCTCGGGGAAGTACACGACCAGGTCTCCCGGGCGCAGCTCGGCGAGCGGGATCCGCTTCAGCCGTTTCCACTGCTCCTGGCTGGTCCGGGGGATGGGCGCCCCGGCCTCGGCCCAGGCCTGCGAGGTCAGGCCCGAGCAGTCGTACGACTTCGGGCCCTCCGCGCCCCACTCGTACGGCTTGCCGAGCTGCCCCACGACGTAGCGCACGGCCCGGTCGCCCTCGGCCGACGGCCGGCGGACGCTGCTGAGCGCGCCCGACGCCATGAACTTCTTCTGGGCCCTCGCGATCCCGTTCCTCTCGAACTCGGCGAGGGCGGCCAGCTGGTCGCGGCTGAGAGCGGTGAGCAGGTCCTCGACGGCGTGCAGGTGTGTGACGACCTGGTCCCTTTCCTTCTTCCGCCGCTCGGTGAGGGCGAGCTGCCCGTCGAGCGCCTTGCGGGCCTTGCGGGCCAGCTCGTCGGCCTTCCGCTCGTCGCCGGTCAGCCGGTTGATGGTGTCGGCCCGCTCCCGTGCGATCCGGCCGATCACATGCCGCTGGTCGATCGCGTGCTGGGGATCGCGGGCCAGGAGCAGCCGCAGGTACGGGGAGAGGTCGGAGCTGCTCTGGTACTGCTGCCGGGCCAGCCGGCCGACCGCGCCCCGGCTGTCGTGCAGGGAGAGCCGGGCGCGGGCGAGGGCGCGGTTCAGGCGGTCGGTCTCGGCGCGCTGCCTCTTCAGCTTCTCCTCGGTGGCGTTGTAGGCCTCGGTGGCCTGTTCGGCCTTGCGGTAGAGAGTCTGAAGGTCCGTCAGGAGGTAGGCGAGGGAGGCCGGGGGCGCTCCGGGGTCGGGTTCCGGGGCCGCCGTGGCGGCGGCGGGGGCGAGGACGGTCGCTGCCGCCACGGCCGCCGTACAGGCCAGACGCAGAAGGGTTCCTGACATGCCATCACCTCCGGTGCGGGGGCGGCCCTTCGGCCACCGGACACCGTGAGGATGAGGGGTGTGCGGGTGGTGTGCGTGGTAGGCCTGCGCGGTTCGGCGCAACAGGGTCACCCGTCGGCGTCGTCCCGCTTGCCGGGCGGCGTGGCGTGTGGCTTCGACCAGGGCCATGTGAGCCGCCGGGGCGGAACGCCCTCGGGGGCGTACTCGTACTTCCAGCGGTTGGTCAGGCCGACCCTGCCCGGTCCGCGGGGGACACGGCGGTAGACGAGCACGGTGGACGGGCCGCCGGCGGGGTCCGGGACGGGGATGCGGTACGTCCTGGGCGGGTGGCCGGTGATGCCCAGCAGGACGGGCAGGACCCTGCCGTCCATGGGGCCGCCCTCGAAGGGGGTGTCTTCGCTCTTCACCGGATCAGTGTCAGACATCCTCGGCGAGGGCCAGGACCAGGGCGTCGGTCTGCGGGTCACGGCGGGCCGTCACCGACAGCATGGCCACGAACTGCTCGACGAGCCAGTCGCGGAGATCCTCGGCGGGAGGCTGCTTGTCCTCGTCGAGCCAGATGAGCGACGAGGCCTCGACGGCGGTGATCCACATGCGGATGGTCATGCGCAGGCGGGGACCGGGGGCCGTGACCTCCAGGTGGCTGACGATGTGCTCGGCGGCGGCGCGGCGTACGCCGTCGACGATGGCGGTGGTCCGTGAGGTCTCGACGACGCTGCCGCCCTGGAGGAGGGCGCTGAAGCCGGCGTCGTGCTGGTCGACGAAGGCGAGGTAGCGGTCGAGGGCGCGGGACAGGCGGGGGAGGAGGGGGCCCTCGCGGGGTTCGTCGAAGCAGGTCCGGAGCTCGTCGGCGGCGGAGCGGAGGGCGGCCTCGTAGAGCTGCTGCTTGCCGCCGGGGAAGTACCGGTAGACCAGGGGCCGCGACACCCCCGCCGCCTCCGCCACGTCGTCCAGGGAGACGTCCTCCGGGGCGCGGTGCGCGAAGAGCGACAGCGCGGAGGTGAGCAGCTGGCTGCGGCGTTCCTCGACGCTGAGTCGCCGGTAGGCGGGGGTGGGGGCGGCTGGTGTCATGACTCGCAGCGTAGCCGGGGGCCGGGGCGGGATGCCTGCGGCGGCCTGTGGGCCTTCGGTGGGGGTGCGCGTCGCGCCTGACGCCGGGTGGTGGGTCGGGGCCGCGCCGGGGGGGGTGTCCGTCCTCGGAACGGCGCGATTAAGTTTCATACCGAGTGACTGGCGTTGACGCGCCAACCGCTGCGGGCGGACACCCCCCGACACGTCCCCTTCCGTGAGCCGGCGGGTGCGGGCGCGTCGTGGTCCCGCTAGCGCGCGTCCACGTGCTGGAAGTCGACGTTGGTGAGGCGGGCGGCCTTCGGGGTCAGTTCGGCCAGGCCCTGGCCCTCGAAGGTGTCGGTGATCAGGGGGCCGCTGGTGGCGCCCAGGGCGGCCTGCTCGTCGTTGGGGACGAGGCTCGCGATGGAGCGGTAGGACTCCTTGAGCAGGGATTCCTGCTTGTGGGCGAGGGGGACGAGGGCGAGGACACCGCCGTCTGTTGTGCGCAGGGCGTAGACGCTCGGGTCGGCGGGGGTCTTGGCGAAGAACTTCTCGGTGGCCTTGCCCTCGGCCGCGCCCTCGGTGCTGCTGCGCTGGTAGGTCTTCTTGGCGTTCTCGACGGGCTGCGTGGAGGTCAGGGCCTTGCCCTTCTTCTTGCCGCCGGTTTCGAGGTGGTCCGCGTAGGCGGCGCGTATGTCGGTGGGGGCCAGTCCGCCGATCTTGGTGCCGGGGTCGACGGCCTTGGCGAGGCCGTCCTTGTCGAGGGCCGGCTTGGGGATGTCTGCCGCGGCGGCCCAGAGGGACAGCACCATCTTGTAGGTTCCGTCGACCTTGTCGAAGACCAGGAGCACTCTTTCCTCGTTGTTCACGCTGGACTTGGCCTGGACGGCGAACCAGTCGCCCGAGCCCTTCTTCGGGATCACGTAGGTGCGGTCCGTGTAGGAGAAGGGTTTGGCGTAGTCCTTCTGCTCCTTCTTCGGCCAGGTGTCGAAGAGGGTGTAGACGGCCTTGTCCATCGCGTAGACCTGGCCGGCCTCGACCGTCGCCAGGAGCTTTTCGTCCTGGGCCGCGTTCGCCTTGTTGTTGACCTTCTCGTAGCGGTCGGCGATCTTCTTGGCGGTCGCCTTGCTGACCACGCCCTGTGGGGCGGGCGCCTTGTCGGTGTCGGCCGACTCGCTGCCGCACGCGGTCAGGGCGAGGGCGGCGGTGGCGCCGAGGGCGGCGGTCCGCAGGGCGTGGGGGATGTGGGGGGACATGCGGGGGTGATCTCCTTCGTGGCCACTGACAGTGACGGGGTCACAGAGGACAGTAGCCACCCTGCATGGACATGACCCGGGCGGGGTCTACGTCAGCAGACCGGAGGACTTCCAGAGCCGGCGTCCCACTCCGCGCAGCACTCCGATGTCGTCGAGGAAGTCGGTCAGCCGCTTCGAGCCGTTCTGCATGACCTCCCGGCGGTGGCCGCTGGCCTTGACCTGGGCGAGGGCCTCGCGCTTGTCCAGGCCGACGTTGGTGTAGACGTCCGGGTTCACGAACGCCACCGAGAAGACCCGGGCGAACTCGCCGGAGGTGACCCGGGTGAACTCCTGGGACCACTTCGGGGCCGTCACCATCTGGCGGCGGAGTTCCTCACGGGCGTAGCGCACATGGCGGGCCTCCTCCACGACGTGGATGCGGGTGACGCCCCGGACCAGGGTCTGGACCCGCTCGTCGGGGAACGTCAGACGCTGCATCCAGTCGAGGACCTCCTCGCCGAGGAGGGTGGCGGTGAAGGAACCGGGGGTGGTGGAGATGGTCTTGAAGAGGCGGCCCAGGTGCTGGTGGGCGCGGCTGACCGGGTACCAGGGCGTGTCGCCGTGGGAGATCAGGCGGGCGAACATCTTGGAGTGGCGGCACTCGTCCTCGATCTCGGTGAGGGCGTAGCGGACGTGTGCGCTCGTCGCGGCCTTGTCGTAGATGTGGCGGACGAGGAGCTGCATGAGGATGATCTCGAACCAGATGCCCAGGGAGGCGAGGGCCGCCGCCTCGTGCTGGGAGAGCAGGATGCGCTGCTCCTCGCCCATGCGCTTCCAGAGCGGGGTGTCGTAGAGCGAGACCAGCTCCGGGGGCCAGAACCACTTGCCCTCCTCGAAGGGCGCGTCCCAGTCCAGTTCCTTGTCCGGGTCGAAGGAGTGCTTGGCGGAGGAGTCGAGGAGCCGCTGGGCCACCTGCTCCCGGTCCTTGAGCAGGCCGAGGGCATCGCGCAGGCCGTCGAGCGCGTCGGCTTCCGTCAGGGTCGTCATGGCTGCCCACCTCGTTGTGCACACGTCACTGTTCCCCTTATGAGACTGCCTGTCAGCAAGGTCGTCAATCCCCTGTGCGCGATTTGTTGACGCGGCGTCTACCACGTAGGAGCCTGCGGGGCATGCCGACCTTCGACCTGTACGCCGAGGAACCGGAAGAGTCCGTGTGGCAGGTGCCGGCGAGCGGAGCTGCCCGTTTCAACTGGGAGTACGACGGTGGCCGCGACCGGCTCCTGGCCCTCTATCAGAAGGGCAAGGACAAGCAGTGGGACGGGCAGAAGCGGATCGACTGGGAGCTGGAGGTGGATCCGTACGATCCGCTGGGGACCCCGGACGAGGCGATGTCCCTCTACGGGACCAAGTACTGGGCGAAGCTGACGGAGAAGGACAAGGGCGAGCTGCGCCTGCACTACGCCTCCTGGCAGTTCAGCCAGTTTCTGCACGGTGAGCAGGGCGCGATGATCTGTGCCGCGCGGATCGTCGAGTCCGTTCCTGATCTGGACGCGAAGTTCTACTCCGCGACCCAGACGATGGACGAGGCCCGGCACGCCGAGATCTACGGCCGGTTCCTGCACGAGAAGGTCGGGCTGCTGTACCCGATCAACGACAACCTCCAGTCCCTGTTGGGCGACACGTTGAGGGACTCACGCTGGGACATGCCGTACCTGGGCATGCAGGTGCTGATCGAGGGCCTGGCGCTGGCCGCCTTCGGCATGATCAGGGACACGACGGACAAGCCGCTGCCGAAGCAGATCCTCGCGTACGTCATGCAGGACGAGGCCCGGCATGTCGCCTTCGGGCGGATGGCGCTCAGGGACTACTACAGGCAGCTCACCGACGCCGAGCTCCGCGAGCGCGAGGAGTTCGTCATCGAGGGCTGCTACCTCATGCGTGACCGGCTGCGGGGTGTGGAGGTGCTGGAGAACTTCGGCATCCCGAAGGCCGAGGCGGAGGCCTGCAGCGAGCAGTCCGAGTTCCTCGCCCTGTTCCGCAAGCTCCTCTTCAGCCGCATCGTCCCCTGCGTCAAGGACATCGGCCTGTGGGGCAGACGCCTCCAGCAGGCCTACGTCGACATGGGCGTCCTGGACATGGGCGACTCCAACCTCGACCTGCTGATGTCCCAGGACGAGGAGATCGCCGAGAAGCTGGACGCCGAGCGGTTCGCGGTGGAGGAGGGGGAGCGGGTCGCGGAGGTGGAGGGAGTCATCGAGGCCGGTCAGCAACTCGACGGTTGATCACTCGTTCGACGGGCGAATCGGCATATTCCCCTGGGTACGCTGGCTGTGCCAGGCAGACTCCGGCACATGGGAGCGATCATGAGCGCTGCGCGTGACTACGGGCTGGACGACGACTACGAGTGGCCTCGTCCGCCCGAGGGCGGCTGGACGGCGGACGACCTCGACGAGCTTCCCAACCTGCCTCCGCACACGGAGCTGATCGACGGGAGTCTTGTCTTCATGAGTCCACGGACCGAGTTCCATATGCGCGTCCTGCGTCTGCTGGAGCACCGCCTGCTGGATCAGGTCCCGGGCGACTGTGATGTCTTCCGGGAGTTCACCGTCAAGCTCAGCGAGCGGGATCGCCCGGAACCCGACGTGATGGTGATCAGGGCCGACGCGGACAGAGGTCCCCGGAAGACGCGCGTCCATCCCGATGACGTCATTCTCGCCGTCGAGATCGTGTCCGAGGAGTCCGAGGAGCGCGACCGCGAGCTGAAGCCCCGGAAGTACGCCAAGGCCGGCATCCGCCACTATTGGCGGGTCGAGGAGATCGGTGGCCTTCCCGTTGTCTACGTCTACGAGCTCGACCCGGCAACCAGGGCGTACGTCCCCAACGGCATCTTCCACGACAAGCTCGAACTCACCGTCCCCTTCCCCCTCGCCATCGACCTCACCGCCATCGACCACCGCCGCTAGACCGAGCAGCCCAGCCCCTCCGGCACCTCGCCCAGGAGGGGCGTCGCCCCCTGGGGCGGGTACGACGTGCGCAGGGTGAAGGCGTAGGGGGTCGGGCCGTGGGTGCGGAGGTGGAGGAGGCGGGATTCGGCCTCGGCCACGGTCGGGCGGTGGCCTGCCGGGACCCACCACATCGCCACCATCGCCTCCTGGACCCGCTCGAACCTCCCCCACTGCCCTAAAGGCGTGGGGGGACCCCCATGCGCCGGCGGGCGAGCATCTCCCGGTGCCTGCCCTGGTACATGTACGCCGTGAGCGCGTCCGTGTCCCGCCACACCGACATGTTGATGATCAGCCAGGAGTCACCGAAGACGGCCACGTCCGTCGCGTCGCCGGAGTCGCCCTGCAACCGCCACACGAAACCCTCGGCCGCGTCGGCGTCCGCGTTCACGGGGTCCAGGGCGTCGACGAAGTCCTTCAACTGCGGGGAGTCCAGCGGAGCCTTGAGGCGGGCGATGTTGACCTGGGCGAGTTCGAAGGCGGCGGCAGTCATGACCGAACGGTAGGTCGGGGCCCCGGTCTCGCGGTAGAACCGTCTCAGGAACCGGGCAGCCGGTCCCGGGACTTCAGTACCGCCTCCATCACCGCCCGCGCGATCGGCGCCGCGTCGCCGCCCCCGCTGATGTCCCCGCGGTTCGCGTCCGCGTCCTCCACGACGACCGCGACCGCCACCCGCGGCTGCAGATCGCGACCGCCCTGCGCCCAGGAGACGAACCAGGCGTACGGCGTGCCGGAGTTGCCGATGCCGTGCTGGGCGGTGCCGGTCTTGCCGCCGACCTTGGCACCGCGGATCGCGGCGTTGCGTCCGGTGCCGCCCTTGACCACGCCCAGCATCAGCCCGCGCAGCCGCGCGGCGGTCGCGGGCGTCATCGCCTGGCGGATCGGGCGCGAGCCGGCGGTCGCGAGGGTGCTGCCGCCCGGCCGGGTCGTGCGCTCCACCAGATAGGGCTCCCGCACCTGTCCGCCGTTGGCCACGGCCGCCGCCACCATCGCCATCTGCAGCGGGGTGGCCCGGGTGTTGTACTGGCCGATCGACGACAGCGCGAGCTGTGCCTTGTCGAGCGAGGTGTCGAAGGTGGACCGCGCCACCGCGAAGGGGACTCTCAGTTCCGTGTCGTTGAAGCCGAAGGCCCGGGCCGCGGCCGTCATCCCCGGCACACCCACCTCCACGCCCAGCTGGGCGAAGACCGTGTTGCAGGAGAAGACGAACGCCTCGCGCACGGAGGCGTCCGCGCAGCCCTTCGCGTAGTTCGACAGCCGCGTCCTCGTACTGGGCAGCCGGTACGGGTCGGGGGAGTCGGTCGGCTTGTCGAGGTCAGGGACCAGGCCGGCGTCCAGCGCGGCGGCCAGGGTGACGATCTTGAAGGTCGAACCCGGCGGATACGTCTGCCGTACCGCCCGGTTGAGCATCGGCCGGTCCCGGTCGGCGTTCAGCCGCTGCCAGGCCCGGGCCGCCGCCGATCCGTTCCCGGACAGCGGCTGGGGGTCGTAGGACGGGGCGGACACCAGGGCCAGGATCCGGCCGGTCGACGGCTCCAGGGCCGCCACGGCGCCCTTGCGTCCGGCGAGTCCCTCGTACGCCGCCCGTTGTGCCGCCGGGGCCAGTGTCGTCACGACGTCCCCGCCGGCGTTGCGCGCCCGCGTGAAGTCGTTCCACAGCGGGAACGGCGCGAGCATCGGGTGCGAGCCGGACAGGACGCCGTCCTCGGTGTGCTCCAGGAGCGTCGTCCCGTACAGCTGCGAGGCGAAGCCGGTGACCGGCGCGTACAGCGGTCCGTCGGCGTAGGTCCGCTCGTAGCGCAGGTGCTCGCGGGTGTCCTGCGAGCCGGTGACGGGCCGGCCGCCGACCAGGATGTTCCCGCGCGGCTGCTCGTAACGGGCGATCTCCGGGCGGCGGTTGGCGGGGTGGTCGTCGTACGCCGGGGCCTGGACGACCTGGACGCGGGCGGCGTTCAGCAGCAGGGCCACCAGCAGCAGGGCGCAGAAGAGGCCGGCGTGCCGGATGTGCCGCGTCATGAGGTCTCCTGCCCGTCGTGCTGCCGCCGGGCCGAGTCGCTCACCCGGACCAGCAGCGCCACGATCGCCCAGTTGGTGACCACCGACGAGCCGCCCTGCGCCAGGAACGGCATCGCCATGCCGGTCAGCGGGATCAGGCCGGTCACCCCGCCCGCGATCACGAACACCTGGAGCGCCACGAGCGAGGCGAGGCCCACCGCGAGCAGCCGCCCGAAGGGCTCGCGCAGCGCCAGGCCCGCCCGGTAGCCGCGCTCCACCAGCAGGCCGTAGAGGACGAAGATGGCCGACAGCCCCGCCAGGCCCAGTTCCTCGCCCGCCGTGGCCAGGATGAAGTCCGACTTCACGGCGAAGCCGATGAGGACCGAGTGGCCGAGCCCCAGGCCCGTGCCGAGGAATCCGCCCTCCGCGAAGGCGAACAGGGACTGGGCGAGCTGGTTCGGGCCCTCGCCCGCCTCGACCGAGGCGAACGGATGCAGCCAGGTCTCGATCCTGCTGTGCACATGCGGCTCCAGACGCCCGACGGCGACCGCGCCCAGCGTGGCCAGCAGCAGTCCCACGGTGATCCAGCCGGTGCGGCCCGTGGCGACGTAGAGGAGGACGACGAACAGGCCGAAGAAGAGCAGCGACGTACCGAGGTCCCGCTCCAGGATCAGCACGCCGACGCTCACCAGCCAGACCGCGACGATCGGGCCGAGCACCCGGCCGGTGGGGAACTGGAACCTCCAGATGCGGCGGCCGGTGTACGCCAGGGCGTTGCGGTTCGCGGCCAGATACGCGGCGAAGAACACCGCCAGCAGCACCTTCGCGAACTCACCCGGCTGGATCGAGAACCCGGCGATCCGGATCCAGATGCGGGCCCCGTTCACCGCCGGGAACAGGATCGGCAGGGTGAGCAGGACCAGCACGGCGACGACACAGACGTAGGTGTAGCGCTGGAGCACCCGGTGGTCGCGCAGGAGCAGGACGACCAGGATGAACAGCGTCACGCCCAGCGTCGACCACACCAGTTGGGCCGGTGCCGCCCGGTCGCCCGGGGTCTCCAGGTCGAGCCGGTAGATGAGTACCAGGCCGAGCCCGTTGAGCAGCACGCCGATGGGCAGGAGGAGGGGGTCGGCGTGCGGGGCCCGCAGCCGCACCGCCAGATGGGCCAGCAGCGCGAGCACGCCGAGCCCGGCGCCGTAGCCGGCGGCGCCGGGCGGGAGGGTGCCGTGCTGGGCGAGGCCCACCGCGCAGTAGCCGTACACGGACAGCAGCACGGCCAGGACGATGAGGGCGAGCTCGATGCCACGGCGCCGGGGGAGGGGGCGGACGGCGGGCGCGGGCGGGTCCGCTGTCGCCACGGTGATTCCGGCCTTGCTCATGTCCGGAACTTACCTAAACGTTCCGTCTTGTGTGTGTTTGGGTGACCGAGTGTCAGCACCAGCGTGGCGCGGGGCCGATGTTGTCGATGAAGCGGGCCGCACCCCAGGCCCAGGTGCCGTCCGGGAGGAGGTACCAGAGTGAGTTGCCCTGCACGTTCTGGCCCCGGGTCTTGCAGAAGATCTTGACGATGTCGCCCCGGTGGGCGAACCGGATGATCCGCGAGCCGCGGTTCGGGGCGCTGCGCAGCGCCAGCGTGTTCGCCGTGACGATGCCCCGGTAGAAGCGCCGGTCGTCGTCGGGGCGGTGGTATCCGTCGCCGCCCATCGTGCCGGCGCCCATCGTGCCGGCGCCCATCGTGGTGTCACCCGTCGTGTCCCACTCGTCGTCCGCGACGGCGGGCGTCACGGCGGCAGCGGCGGCGAGGAGCGCGGCGGCGGTGGCTATGGAGAGGCGGGAGCGCAGAGACATGGGGAGTACCTCCATGTGGGGGCGAAAAGACCGAAGCTGACTAATCGCCACATTAGGAGCGCCCTATGGGCCCCGCCCGTCACGGTGGGCCATAGGAGGAGGCGCCCCTGGCTCTCACTCCACCACCAGTACCAAGGTCGCCACCGCCCCGCCGTCCGGCGCGTTCGCGAACCCCAGCCGCGCGCCCAGCACCTCGGCCTGCCCCAGCGCGATCGTCAGACCCAGCCCGTGCCCCCTGGTCCCGCCCTCCGTACGGAACCGCTGCGGACCGTGCGCCACCAGGTACTCCGGAAAACCGTCCCCGTGATCGCGAACCGTCACCACCGGCCCGTCCACGGTCAGCACCACCGGCCCCCGGCCGTGCTTGTGCGCGTTCGCCACGAGATTCCCGAGCACCCGCTCCAGCCGCCGCCGGTCCGTCTCCACGGACACGTCCCGTACGACCCTGACCTCCGTGCCGTTCCCCGCGGCCCGCACCGCCCGCTCGGCCAACGGCCCCAGCCGCTCCGTGTCCAGCTCCAGCAGTTCCCGCCCGGTGTCCAGCCGGGAGATCTCCAGCAGGTCCTCGGTGAGCGTGCGCAGCGCCGCGACCCGGTCCCGCACCAGCTCCGTCGGGCGGCCCGGCGGCAGCAGTTCGGCCGCCGCGTGCAGCCCGGTCAGCGGCGTACGCAGCTCATGGGCCACGTCCGCCGTGAACCGCTGCTCGGCCAGCAGCTTGCCCTGCAACGACGACGCCATGGAGTCCAGCGCGGCGGCGACCGCGGCCACCTCGTCCTGCGGACGCGCCGGAGCCTTGGCGGGCGGGTCCGTCCGCGGGGCCGTACGGGGGTCGTTCACGCGCGCGTCCAGGTCGCCCGCGCTGATCCGCCGGGCGACCCGTGCCGTGGTGTGCAGCCGCCGCGTCACCCGCGTCACCGCGAACGCGCCGACCAGCAGCGTCGCCCCGATCGCGAGGCCCGACGACCACAGGATCGCCCGGTCCAGGCCGGCGATGGTGCGCGCCTGCTGCGAGTAGTCGACCGCCACGGCCAGAGCCCGGTCGCCGTCGGCCGGCCCCGCCGCCCACATCGTGGGGCGCCCCTCGCGGTCGGCCACCATCGTGCCCCGGTCGCCGCCCACCGCGAGCTCCCGCAGCTCCCGGGGCAGCTCCGGGGGATCCATCGCCGCACCCCGCCGGAGCGGGTCCCCGGCCTCGTACCGCTCCGTGGCCTGCTCCAGTCGCTGCAACGCCTGGTCGCGGGCCTGGCCGACGGTCTGGTCGGTCACCTGCACATGCACCAGGACGCCGAGCAGGGCGGCCAGCGCGCAGCACATCACCGTGATGAAGGCGGCGGCCTTCACCGCGAGCGTCCCCGACCACGGGGGGAGCACGGGTCTCATCCGGTGCTCGCCGAGGGGGAGGCGGACGGATGGAGGGAGTGCTTGCGCGGGCCGGTGCGCAGCATCTCGTCATGGGTGAGGAGCATCGCCCGCTGGTCCCGGTCCCAGGTCCACTGCAGGCGGTACTCGTAGCCCGCCACCTCGGAGGGCGAGCGGATGACCAGGGAACGCCCGGCCAGTTCCACGCCGCTCAGCGCGTCCTCCCACGACATCACCTGCACGAGCCGGTGCTTCTCCACGGTGTAGACGCGCACCGCGGTCGTCTTGCCGGGCAGCAGCCGGAAGCCCAGCGTCAGGTCGTCGCGCCCGTCGCCGGTCAGGTCCCGGTAGTACGGCTTCAGGACCGGGCACTTTCCGTGCCCGGCGCCCTTGCCGCAGCCGGTCATACGGCCGGCGGTGTCGCGGTAGGGCGCCTTGCCGCCGTCGTAGTCGCCCGGGCTCGCGGCGATCTCGGCCCGGACGACCCCGACCGGGTCCACGCCGCGGATGTCGTCGCCCGCGGGGACCTTGACGCCCTTGACCACCTCGGTGTTCACCTCGCCGATCTCGAAGGCCGGGCTGGACGCGGGTGTCTGCTCCGGCCAGAGCCGGGCCGGACCGACCGCCGTCGGCGTCGCCCCGGCACCCTCGAGCCCTCCGGTGTCCCCGCAGCCCACGGCGGCCGCCAGCAGGAGGGCGACGACGACGGCACGGCGGGCGGCTCGACCGGGTCGGCTTCCGGCTTGACCGGGTCGGCTTCCGAGAAGGCCTCCGGGACGGCTGAGGGGCACTGCACTCCTGCGGTTCGAGGGTGATCACGCGGCTCGGGCACGACCCGTCGGCCCGGTACACCTTATTCGCGCGGAAGTCCCATTTGCGTGCGAGGGAGCCCGTTTGCCGCCGCACCGGCCGGGTGCTGTGCTGGTTCTGTGCCGTGCCCGTTCCCCGCAGTGCTACTCCGTGAGTTCCTCCAGCAGCCGGGCCGTGGTCAGCCCGGCCCGCAGGTACTCGACGAACAGTTCATTGTGCAGCGCCCAGGGCGAGCGGCGGTCCCGGATCAGCCGGATCGCCGTCTCGGCGGAGTCGCCCCGGCGCATCAGCGCGTGCGCGACGACGAGGCCGGAGCGGTTGTACCCGTGGTAACAGCGAACGAGGATCCTGCGGCCCTCGTCCAGCGCCTCGCACGCCGCCTCGGCCAGTCGGATCACCCCGGCGAGCTGCGTCCCGTCGAGCGGCCCGTCGGGAATGGGCCAGACGTGATGCCGGACGCCCGGATCGGGGCCGTGCCCGGGCAGCCGCAGCAGCGTCTGCACGAGGTCGAACTCGTCCCGTACGACGGCGAACTCCACCTGGCCCGGGGAGCCCGCGTACTCGTGGCCGCCCATCCACAATCCGGGGACCACCTCGCTCCACGGGCTCTCCGGAGCCGGCACATCGGGTTTCCTGCGGGTACGCAACAAAGCCTCCCCACCAACACCGCCCGGGGGCCTGCCCAACTCCTCTCCAAGGTAACCGGGTTCTTGCCCCCGCAGCACCCCGCCTGTTCCCATGGGCGGGGGTGATGGTGCATGGACGGACTGCGCGTCGTACCGACCCGGCGACACGGCCAGGAACGGCTGTACGTCTGCCTCCCCGACGGCAGGAACATCGCCTGGTACGACCGTGAGGCCGCTCGGGTCAACCTGCTCGGCGCGGACCGCGAGGACGACGTGCTCCGGGCCCTCGGGCCCTTCATCACCGGCCCGGTGACGGTCGGGCCGCCCCCGGTGCCGACCCCCGCCGAACTCGCCCGGCTGGCGCTCCACCCCGACGACGACCTGGCCCCCAACCGCCCCGGCGAGGCCCTCGTCGTCGCCCTCGACCGCGACCCGGGCCCGGCCCACCGGCTCCGCCCCGACCCACGCCGCCGGGCCCTGACGGCCGAGCAGACGGTCGGGGAGGCCCTGGACGCCCTGGACGGCGCGGGCTGGCACACCCTGCACTCCGTTCCGCTCCCCGGCGGCGGCCGCATCCACCACCTGCTGATCGGCCCCGGCGGCCTGTACGCCGTGCACACCCTCCACGCCCGCAAGCACCGCGTGACGATCGCCGACCCCATGGTCACCCTCGGCCGCGGCGAACCACACCCCCTGCTCCGCCGCATCCGCACCGACGCCGACCGCGCCTCCTACGCCCTGACGGCGGAGGTCCACCCCGTACTCGCCCTGCTGGGCCCCACGACGGTGTCGCTCCAGGTCCCGCCGCGTGACGTCCGCGTCCTGCCGGACACGGACATCCAGCGCCTGGCCGCCCAGGACGCCGTCCTGAAACCGGCGGACGTGGAGGCCTTGCACGCGACGGCCCGGGACCGGGGGACGTGGGCGAGGGTGTGAGGGGGTTGGGGGCGCGGGTGCCCTGGCCGGGGGCGACTGCGCCCAGGCCCGGGGCGGCCGGAGAGTTGCCCGCGGGCGGGCCGGCCATGCGCCAGCGACGTCCGCCCCTGGCCGGGCGCGGCCGTGCACCGAGACCACCGTGTTGCCCGGGTCGGTCGGCGTACCGCCCCGCCGACAAGGTCCGCCCCGGCCGCCCGACCGCGTGACAAGCCGCTCCCGCGCACGCCGCCCAGCACCGAGCAACCCGGCCGACCGGCCGCCGTACGACTACGGCAGCGACCCGGCCCGCCCCGCATCCAGCAGCGGCCCCAGCAGATCGCCGTGGTCCTGGACCCGCGACGCAAGATCCCGCGCCTCGAAGTCCAGCCGGCCAGGCGCCTCGCACTGCTCGACCTCCTCCCAGGTCACCGGGGCCGAGACGGTCGGTTCGGGACGGGCCCGGAGGGTGTAGGGGGTCGCCGTGGTCTTGCGCGCGGCGTTCTGGCTCCAGTCGACGAAGACCTTCCCCGAGCGCAGACTCCGGGTCATCCGATGGAGGGCCAGGCGGGGCATGGCCCTCTCCGCCTCGACCGCCAACTCCTTGGCGTACTCGGACACCCGCTCGGAGGAGGCCCCGCGCACGGCGGCGAGCAGATGCAGCCCCTTCGAGCCGGAGGTCTTGGCGTAGGCCTCGATCCCGTCGTCCGCGAGCCGCTCCCGCAGCCACAGCGCGACCTCGCAGCACTGCACGATGCTCGCGGGCGCCCCCGGATCGAGGTCGAAGACGAGCCGGTCGGCCTCGTCCGGTGTGCCGACGAGCCACTGGTGGGTGTGGAACTCGGTCACGAGGTTGGCCGCCCACATCAGGCTCGGCAGGTCCTGGACCAGGACCATCCGCGAGGGCCCTTCGACCCGCGGCACCTCGGCGGTGGTGACCCACTCGGGCGTACCCGGCGGCACGTTCTTCGTGAAGAACACCTGCCCGTCCGGCCCGTCCGGATATCGCAGGAAGGACACCGCACGATCGCGCAGATGGGGCAGCAGGACCTCGGCGACGGTCGCGTAGTAGTGCAGCACCTCGCCCTTGGTGAAGCCGGTGGCGGGATACAGCACCTTCTCCAGATTGCTGAGCGCGAGCCGTCGCCCCTCCACCACTGTGATAGGCGCCATACGATAAGAATCCCACGCGAACCAGGACGAACACTCCCGAGAGTGACCGGAAGGGTGCTGCACGTGAGATCCATCTGGAACGGCGCCATCTCGTTCGGGCTGGTCAGCATCCCGATCAAGCTGGTGAACGCCACCGAGAGCCACTCGATCTCCTTCCGCCAGATCCACACCGAGGACGGCGGCCGCATCCGCTATCGCAAGTTCTGCGAGTTGGAGGACCGCGAGGTCACCCAGGGGGAGATCGGCAAGGGCTACGAGGACGCGGACGGCACGATCATCCCGATCACCGAGGAGGACCTCTCCAGCCTGCCGATCCCGACGGCCAAGACGATCGAGATCGTCGCCTTCGTCCCGGGCGACCGGATCGATCCGCTCCAGATGGACGCCGCGTACTACCTCCAGGCGAGCGGCGCCCCGGCGGCGAAGCCGTACACCCTCCTCCGCGAGGCCCTGAAGCGCAGCAACAAGGTGGCGATCGCCAAGTTCGCCCTGCGCGGCCGGGAACGCCTGGGCATGCTCCGGGTCGTCGGCGAGGCCATCGCGATGCACGGCCTGCTGTGGCCGGACGAGGTCCGCGCCCCCGAGGGCGTCGCTCCCGACACGAACGTCACGGTCCGCGACCAGGAACTGGACCTGGCGGACGCCCTGATGGACACCCTCGGCGAGGTCGACCTGGAGGATCTGCACGACGAGTACCGCGAGGCCGTGGAGGAGGTCATCGCCGCGAAGGCCGCCGGCGAGACCCCGCGCCAGGCCCCGGAACCGGCGACGGGCGGCAAGGTCCTGGACCTGATGGCGGCCCTGGAGAGCAGCGTCCGCGCGGCCCGCGAGTCCCGCGGCGAGGAGGCCGACGACCACGCCGAGGTCAAGCCCCTCCCACCCCGCAAGACGGCCCGCGCGGCCCCCAAGCAGACCGGCGGCAAGAAGTCGACGTCGACGGCGAAGAAGACGGCGGCCAAGAAGACGACAGCGGCCAAGAAGTCCACGGCGAAGTCGGGGCAGTCGGGCCAGGGCGCGAAGAAGACGGCGGCGAAGAGCACCGCGAAGAAGGCGACGGCGAAGAAGTCGACGTCACGCAAGCGCACGGCCTGACCCACGCCGCTCCCCGGGCCGGGGGATGCGCCCCGGCCCGGGGAGCAGCGCGCCACACTCGCGGCTCCCCGGCGCCCCGGAAAGGAACGGAACCGAGAGGAGCCGGCCTCTCTCAGCTCACGCGCCGCTGCTCCTCCCGCTCGGACTCGTCCTCCTCCTCGTCCGGCAGATGTACGTCGTCGACGGCGATGTTGACCTCCACGACCTCCAGGCCGGTCATCCGCTCCACCGCGTTGACGACGTTGGTCCTGACATCCGACGCGGTGTCGGTGATGGCGGCGCCGTACTCGACGACGAGATCGAGATCAACGGCGGCCTGACGCTCGCCGACCTCCACCTTCACCCCCTGGGTGACCCCACTGCCCCCGCCCGGCACCCGCTGCCGCACCGCCCCGAAGGCCCTGGTCATCCCTCCACCGAGGTTGTGAACGTCCGGGATCTCACGGGCGGCCATCCCCGCGATCTTCGCCACGACCGTGTCCGCGATCGCGGTGCTGCCACGGGTCTCAGGGGAACCGCCACCCCCTCTGCCACCCTGCGGTGCCGTGGCCCCGTCCTGCTTTCCCGTCCTGGTACCGGGAGCGGTGTTTCTGCGCTGTGTGGTCTCCGTCATGACCGTCACCTCGATGACTCGGTGCGGGGGTATGAGCAGCGTCGTTCCCCTCTACGGTAGAACAATGGTGGATATGGGGCGAAAGTGACGTGATCGTGTTGGCTGCAGCGAAGTGCCCCCGTGCAAGAACCCGGCTACAACGCGTCCGTCGGAAGCGCGTCGGCTCCAACAACGTCGTGCGGTCCTGTGTTACGCGGGGCTCCGACCCGCTGAAGCGGTGGGGCTGCGGCTGTCGGACTTCCGGCTAGCAGTGGACCGACTCCAGGGAGCGCCATGATCGCCGGGCCTGCAGGCGCGGCGAGGCGTCCACCGATCGGCCGGTCCCCATCCTTCAAGCGCATCTGAAGGTATTCGGGATTCCTCAGGAAGCCTCCAGTTGCGAAGATCGAAAAGGCGCTGGAAGAAGAGGGTGGCGCCGCCTGATCAGCCCCTCCTGTAAGCGTGGCAACTGGCGCTTCGTCAATGAATTTGAGGCTCAGCAATATCACCGCTTCGAATGAATGTTTGTTTCGCCTTCATTTGAAAGCGGATCGATGGCGTCTATTTAGTGCGAGTGCTTGCCGGTGTCGAAAAGTCGGAGCATGCTCTGGTCTAACACGAGAGCTGGGGGGTGTCGGTGTGAGTCAAGATCCAATGAGTGGCGAGGGTCTGGATATTGGCCTTCGCGGTATGGCTAGGGACGAGCCTGGTGCGCGAATAGAGTTCGCTGTCGAGAAAGCGGGCGACCCTGAGAATGTGGAGTTCGTACTGAACACCGTGGATGGGATTACCTGGTGGAAGTCCCTCAGTGTGTTCATGCGTGTGGGGTGGGTCAACTCCGAAGTTCTGCGAATCGAGACAAAAGACTCCGTCCATCACGCTGAAGGGTTCCTGCAGCCCTTCCAGATGCTGGAGTACGCCAGGATCGACCTCTGGAAAGGCGGCTTCCTCGGATTCGGCGCTTATGTGCTCGGATGGGACTTCAACGCATGGGCCAATCGAGGACGCCGATTGGTCTTCACGTGGCAGGCTGACTAGCCGCAATCTTTCCTGGCGGGCCGCCGGATCTTCCGGCGGCCCGTTTTGGATTGTTGGGCGGGTGCCGCATGAGGGCCCGCCCGACGAATAGATCACCCTCCTGGTGTGTCCCTGAGGGTGTTCGAAGCGCCCTTCCGAGCGCCCCACATGGCATCGCCAGTCGCAGCCAATGCGCCGGTCGGTCCACAACCTCCGGCGCTCAGGGCGGCCAATCCCTCATCCACCGCTGAGACAACGACAGAGGGCGGGAGTCAGTGAGACTGACTCCCGCCCTCTTCTGTCGGCATCCGCCCAGGTCGCGAATCAACTTTGAAAGCGGACCAGGCGAGTGCCCCCGGCAGGATTCGAACCTGCGCACACGGCTCCGGAGGCCGTTGCTCTATCCCCTGAGCTACGGGGGCGTATCGGTCGCGATTGCTCGCGGCGACGGGTAGAACACTACCAGCTCCCACCGGGTGGTCATCAACGGGTTTCCGCTGTCGGGGGCGGGTGTGTGGGTCGCCCGTGCGGGGTGGAAGTGGGGAAAACCCGGACGCGGTGGCGGAGGCCGACCTACTCTCGAGTTGTGCCAGGCGCGTCGGGTCGGGTGCTTGTTGTGGACGACAACAAGGTCATCCGGCAGTTGATCAGGGTCAACCTCGAGCTGGAGGGGCTGGAGGTCGTGACCGCGGCCGATGGTGCCGAGTGCCTCGATGTCGTTCATCAGGTGAGGCCCGATGTCGTGACCCTCGACGTCGTCATGCCCCGGCTGGACGGGATCCGGACCGCCGCTCGGCTGCGAACCGACCCGCTGACCCGCGACCTGCCCCTCGCCATCATCAGCGCCTGCACCCAGCACGAGGTCGAGGCCGGCCTCGATGTCGGTGTCGACGCCTTCCTCGCCAAGCCCTTCGAGCCCGCCGAACTGGTCGGGATGGTGCGGCAGTTGATGGAACGGGCCCGGCGTCGGGAACGGCAGGGCGGTGGTGGCCCCGACATCGGGGGCGACGCAGCCCAGGCGCAGACGTTCGACCAGCCGGCCGTGCCGTAGGCGACGGGCAGCCGCTCGGCCTCCTGAGGGAAGCCGCGTCCACATCCCGGACCCTCCCTAAACCGGGTCGCATGCCCACCCCCCTCCTCCCATACGCTGGTGCCCGTGACCCCCGTCGAACTCTCCCGTACCGTGCTGCACGCCGTGCGTCGCGCTGTCGACGAGGGTGAGCTCAGCGTGACCGTGCCGGAGCGGGCCGTGGTCACGCCCCCGGGGCCCGGGGGCTGCGGCGACTACGCCACCAACATCGCCCTCCAGTTGTCCCGTGCGGCGGAGCAGCCGCCCCGGCGCGTGGCCGAGATCCTGCGGGTACGTCTCCTCGACGACCAGCGCATCACCGACGTCGTCGTCACCGGGGCCGGGTTCCTCAACCTCAGCCTGGAAGGCGCGGCGTCCGCCGCGCTCGTCGAGGAGATCCTGAGGCGCGGGCGGCGGTACGGGCATGCCACAGTGCCCAGCGGGAACATCGTCCGGCTCCGGTGCCCGGCAGAAGTCCGTGCCGCCGTGGTCGCGGATGCCACGGCCCGACTGCTGCGCAGCCAGGGCGACTCCGTCCGCATCACGTACGACGGCCGGCCCGCGCCGGAGTGGGAATCCGTCCTGGGCGTGGGGATCAAGGGTGTGGACACCCAGGGCGCGGACATCGACGGAGCGGGCGTCACCATCCGCCCCGTCCCCGTCCCCACCTCCGACGACCCCCTCTCCCTCGGCCGGGACGCCGCCCGCTGGGCCCTGCTGTACCCCGCCGCACACGACCGGCCCAGGATCAACGGCGATCATCTGGTCCAGCGGGAGACCAACCCCCTCTTCCGCGTCCGGTACGCCCACGCCCGCACCCGGGCCCTGCTGCGCAACGCCGACGACCTCGGCTTCCGCCCCGAGCCAGGCCCCGTCAGCGGTGCGGAAGCGCTGATCGCCGTACTCGGCGACCACCCCCGCATCCTCGCGGCCGCCGCCACCGACCACACCCCCGACCGCCTGGCCCGGCACCTCGTCACCGTCGCCGACGCCACGCTGCCGCTGCTCTCCGCCGTGCTGCCCCTCGGCGAGGAGAAACCCTCGGCCGCCCACCGTGCCCGGCTCGCGCTCGCCGAAGCCGCCGGGACGGTGCTGGCCGGCGGCCTGTCCCTGCTCGGCATCAAAGCACCCGATCACCTCTGAGAGACACGAACATGAGCCGTTCCGCACACCCCGCCGGGCCCCGTCACGCCGATGTCTACCCCGAGGGTCACTACTCCGCCCCGCCCGCCGACCTCAACGCCCTCGACCCCAAGGTGTGGGCCGAGACCGTCACGCGGGACGAGGACGGGGTCGTCACCGTCGGCGGTATCACCGTCACGGAGCTCGCCGAGGAGTTCGGCACCCCCGCCTACGTCCTCGACGAGGCCGACTTCCGGGCACGCGCGCGTGCGTGGCGCACCGCCTTCGGGACCGACGCCGACGTCTTCTACGCGGGCAAGGCGTTCCTCTCCCGCGCCGTCGTGCGCTGGCTGCACGAGGAAGGGCTGAACGTCGACGTCTGCTCCGGCGGCGAGCTGGCCACCGCCCTCACCGCCGGCATGCCCGCCGAGCGCATCGCCTTCCACGGCAACAACAAGTCCGTCGACGAGATCACCCGGGCCGTCGAGGCCGGCGTGGGCCACATCGTGCTCGACTCCTTCCAGGAGATCGCCCGGGTCGCCCACATCGCGCAGAGCCTCGGGAAGCGGCAGAAGGTCCTGATCCGGATCACCGTCGGCGTCGAGGCCCACACCCACGAGTTCATCGCCACGGCCCACGAGGACCAGAAGTTCGGCATCCCGCTGGCCGGCGGGCACGCCGCCGAGGCCGTACGCCGTGCCCTGCACCTCGACGGGCTGGAGCTCGTCGGCATCCACAGCCACATCGGCTCGCAGATCTTCGACATGTCCGGGTTCGAGGTCGCCGCCCACCGCGTCGTCTCGCTGCTCAAGGACGTCCGCGACGAGCACGGCGTCGAGCTGCCGGAGATCGACCTCGGCGGCGGGCTCGGTATCGCGTACACCAGCGACGACGACCCGCGCGAGCCGCACGAGATCGCCAAGGCGCTCACCGAGATCGTCACCAGGGAGTGCGAGGCCGCCAAGCTGCGCACGCCGCGCATCTCCGTCGAGCCCGGCCGCGCCATCGTCGGCCCGACCGCCTTCACGCTCTACGAGGTCGGCACCATCAAGCCCCTCGACGGGCTGCGGACGTACGTCTCCGTCGACGGCGGCATGTCGGACAACATCCGCACCGCGCTGTACGACGCCGAGTACAGCGTCGCGCTCGTCTCCCGCACCTCCGACGCCGAGCCGATGCTCGCCCGTGTCGTCGGCAAGCACTGCGAGAGCGGGGACATCGTGGTCAAGGACGCGTTCCTGCCGGCCGACCTGGCACCGGGTGACCTCGTCGCCGTACCGGCGACGGGCGCCTACTGCCGGTCCATGGCCAGCAACTACAACCACGTGCTGCGGCCGCCGGTCGTCACCGTGCAGGACGGCGAGGCCCGGGTGATCGTCCGTCGTGAGACCGAGGAGGACCTGCTGCGTCTCGACGTCGGCTGAGCCACGCCAGGGGTGGAAGATCTCCTGTCTTCCACCCCCGTACAAATGAAATAGATATCTCACGATCCGGACGAAGGGCAGAAAGTCCCGTCCGGTGAGTGAGACTGGTGCAACCGTAGACGGTATGAGGAAACGAGGTCGGATGATGCGTACGCGTCCGCTGAAGGTGGCGCTGCTGGGCTGTGGAGTGGTCGGCTCAGAGGTGGCGCGCATCATGACGACGCACGCCGACGACCTCGCAGCCCGGATCGGTGCCCCCGTGGAGCTCGCGGGCGTGGCCGTACGGCGGCCCGACCGGGTCAGGGAGGGCATCGACCAGGACCTCGTCACCACCGACGCCACCGCCCTCGTCAAGCGCGGCGACATCGATGTGGTGGTCGAGGTGATCGGCGGGATCGAGCCCGCCCGGACCCTCATCACCACCGCCTTCGAGCACGGCGCCTCCGTCGTCTCCGCCAACAAGGCGCTGCTCGCCCAGGACGGGGCGGCCCTGCACGCCGTCGCCGAGCAGCACGACAAGGACCTCTACTACGAGGCCGCCGTCGCCGGTGCCATCCCGCTGATCCGGCCGCTGCGCGAGTCCCTCGCCGGCGACAAGATCAACCGGGTGATGGGCATCGTCAACGGCACGACCAACTTCATCCTCGACAAGATGGACTCGACCGGGGCCGGCTACCAGGAGGCCCTCGACGAGGCCACCGCCCTGGGATACGCCGAGGCCGACCCCACCGCCGACGTCGAGGGCTTCGACGCCGCCGCCAAGGCCGCCATCCTCGCCGGTATCGCCTTCCACACGCGCGTGCGCCTCGACGACGTCTACCGCGAGGGCATGACCGAGGTCACCGCCGCCGACTTCGCCTCCGCCCGCGAGATGGGCTGCACCATCAAACTGCTCGCCATCTGCGAGCGGGCCGCGGACGGTGCGTCCGTCACCGCGCGCGTGCACCCCGCCATGATCCCGCTGAGCCACCCGCTGGCCTCCGTCCGCGGCGCCTACAACGCCGTGTTCGTCGAGTCCGACGCCGCCGGGCAGCTCATGTTCTACGGGCCCGGAGCGGGCGGTTCCCCGACCGCCTCCGCCGTGCTCGGCGATCTCGTCGCCGTCTGCCGCAACCGCCTCAGCGGCGCGACCGGACCGGGCGAGTCCGCCTACGCCGCCCTGCCGGTGTCGCCGATGGGCGAGGTGGTCACGCGCTATCACATCAGCCTCGACGTGGCCGACAAACCGGGTGTTCTCGCCCAGGTCGCGACCGTGTTCGCCGAGCACGGAGTCTCGATCGATACGGTTCGCCAGTCGGGGAAGGACGGCGAGGCCTCCCTCGTCGTCGTCACGCACCGTGCGTCCGACGCCGCCCTCACCGGGACCGTCGAGGCGTTGCGCAAGCTCGACACCGTGCGTGGTGTCGCCAGCATCATGCGGGTTGAAGGAGAGTAACCAGCAATGACCCACCAGTGGCGCGGAATCATCGAGGAGTACCGGGACCGGCTGCCGGTATCCGACACCACGCCGGTCGTGACGCTCCGCGAGGGCGGCACGCCGCTCGTGCCCGCGCAGGTGCTCTCCGAGCGCACGGGCTGCGAGGTCCACCTGAAGGTGGAGGGCGCGAACCCCACCGGGTCCTTCAAGGACCGCGGCATGACCATGGCCATCACCCGGGCCAAGGAGGAGGGCGCGAAGGCCGTCATCTGCGCCTCCACCGGCAATACGTCGGCCTCCGCCGCCGCGTACGCCGTGCGGGCCGGGATGGTCTGCGCCGTGCTCGTGCCGCAGGGCAAGATCGCGCTCGGCAAGATGGGCCAGGCCCTCGTGCACGGCGCGAAGATCCTCCAGGTCGACGGCAACTTCGACGACTGCCTCACCCTCGCGCGCGCGCTGAGCGACAACTACCCCGTCGCGCTGGTCAATTCGGTCAACCCGGTACGTATCGAGGGCCAGAAGACGGCCGCCTTCGAGATCGTGGACATGCTCGGCGACGCGCCCGACATCCACGTCCTGCCGGTGGGCAACGCGGGCAACATCACGGCCTATTGGAAGGGCTACAAGGAGTACGCCGCCGACGGCGTCTCCGCCCGGACTCCCCGGATGTGGGGCTTCCAGGCCTCCGGCAGCGCCCCGATCGTGCGCGGCGAGATCGTCAAGGACCCGTCGACCGTCGCCACCGCCATCCGCATCGGCAACCCGGCGTCGTGGAACCACGCGATCGCCGCGCGGGACGAGTCCGGCGGCTCCATCGACGAGGTGACGGACCGTGAGATCCTGCGCGCCTACCGGCTGTTGGCCTCGCAGGAGGGCGTCTTCGTCGAGCCCGCGTCCGCCGCGTCCGTCGCCGGTCTGCTGAAGGCCGCCGAGCAGGGCAAGGTCGACCCGGGGCAGCGGATCGTGTGCACGGTCACCGGCAACGGGCTGAAGGACCCCGACTGGGCCGTCGCCGGCGCCCCGCAGCCGGTCACCGTCCCCGTCGACTCGGCGGCCGCGGCGGAGCGCCTCGGACTCGTCTGACGTGCGCGGACGTGCCGAGCGCCGGTGGAGCGCTCGGCACGGTCCGGCGTAAGACGGCGCTTGCCCCGGAAGGCTCCCCGCAGGGGGTGCACAGGGCTCATACGACACGCATCGTGCGCCTCCTGTGCGCCCTATGTCGCCACAGAACCTTCTTTCGATAGGCTGTACTGAACCCGCCCGCCGCATATGCCTCCGCATAGAGCACGGTGCCGCGCCGTCTTTGCGGCCGGGACAGCGGCCGGCCATCCCGGTCGGCAGCGGCCCCCAGGGTTCTCGTACGCATCGAATGTCCATCGAACGTCATTCGACAATCACGCAGCTCAAGGAGAGTCATCGAGCGATGGCCGGTCCAGCGTTCCGCGCCGCCGCCGTCCGGGTGCGCGTCCCCGCCACCAGCGCCAACCTCGGCCCGGGCTTCGACGCCCTCGGCCTCGCGCTGGGTTTGTACGACGACGTAGTCGTCCGGGTGGCCGACTCCGGGCTGCACATCGACATCGCGGGTGAGGGCAGCGAGACGCTCCCGCGCGACGAGAAGCACCTCCTCGTCCGTTCCCTGCGCACGGCCTTCGACCTGCTCGGCGGACAGCCGCGCGGCCTGGAGATCGTCTGCGCCAACCGCATTCCGCACGGCCGGGGCCTGGGCTCCTCCTCGGCCGCCATCTGCGCCGGGATCGTCGCCGCCCGCGCCGTGACCATAGGCGCCGACGCCAAGCTCGACGACACCGCGCTGCTCGAGCTCGCCACCGAGATCGAGGGCCACCCCGACAATGTCGCCGCGTGTCTGCTGGGCGGCTTCACCCTTTCCTGGATGGAGGGCGGCGCGGCCCGCGCGATCAGGATGGAGCCCGCCGATTCCATCGTTCCGGTGGTTTTCGTGCCCGGAAAGCCAGTACTGACGGAGACGGCGCGCGGCCTGCTCCCGCGCTCCGTTCCGCACGTCGATGCCGCGGTCAACGCGGGCCGGGCCGCCCTGCTCGTCGAGGCCCTGACGCGGCGCCCCGAGCTGCTGCTGCCCGCCACCGAGGACCGCCTGCACCAGGAGTACCGCGCGCCCGCCATGCCCGAGAGCGCGGCGCTGGTCGAGCGGCTGCGGGCCGAGGGCGTCCCCGCGGTCATCTCCGGCGCCGGACCGACGGTCATGGCGCTCACCGACGCGGGCACCGCCGACAAGGTCGAGGCGCTGGCGGGCGCGGACTGGGCCGCGAACCGGCTGAGCCTCGATCAGCAGGGCGCGAGTGTTCTTCCGCTCGCGGCCCCCGGTGACTTCTAAAAGCACACGGTTGCCGGATTTCGAGAGGGGGAATGTTTGTTGGATCCGGTAGTGTTAACCTCAAGTCTGCACCCGACCCCACCATGGCGAGGTGCCTCGTGTCCCCGTCCGGGACAGACATTCTTCCGGGAGCCCCCCAAGCCGCACTGTGTTTCGTACGTCGGACCGTACGCCGTACGCGGACACTGAGCGGGGCGCAGGGCACGCTCCGGAACCGGTGCGACCACGCCGCGTGACACTGACACTGGGTGCCACGGCTCAAGGAAGCGCCATCACCAGATTCCTCCGCCGCTTAGGCGGACCACCGCCCCGGCACGGTTCACACCACACGGACCGAAGTCGGACAGCACAACCGGTCGCCGAGCCAGACAGGCCGACGTCCGCTCCAGGGAAGGACCCTTCGTGAGCGACACCACCGATCTGATGGGCGCACGTGTCGAGGAGACCGCTGCCGCGCCCGCCACGGACGCCTCCGCGCCTGCCAGCGGTGCCGGCTCCCGGCGGCGCCGCGGTACCGGCCTCGACGGCATGGTGCTGGCCGAGCTGCAGCAGGTCGCATCCGGCCTCGGCATCAAGGGCACCGCGCGTATGCGCAAGAGCCAGCTGATCGAGGTCATCAAGGAGGCGCAGGCGTCCGGCGGCGCCGCTCCGGCCGCCAAGGCCGACGCACCCGCCGAGACCAAGCCGAAGCGCCGCGCCACCTCCCGGACCCGTACGGGGGACAACGCCGAGAAGGCGGAGAAGAAGGCGGACGCGAAGCAGGCCTCCGAGGCCCCCGCCGAGAAGGCCGACAAGGCCGTAGCGCAGCAGCAGATCGAGATTCCCGGTCAGCCCGCTGGGGGCCCCTCCCGCGCGAGCGAAGCCGAGCGTGGGGGAGAGGACGCGCCTTCCGAGCGCCGTCGTCGCCGTGCCACCGCCGATGCCGGAACCCCGGCCTCCGCTCCGGAGACGGTCGCCGCCGAGGCGAAGAACGACGCCAAGGCCGAGGCTCCGGCGCAGCAGTCGCAGCAGCAGTCCCAGAACGACGCCAAGTCCGACTCCGGTGACGGCGGCGAGGGCCGCCGCCGCGACCGTCGTGACCGCGGCCGGGACCGTGACCGCGGTGACCGCGGTGACCGCGGTGGCCGGGGCAACAAGGGCGACGACCAGCAGGGCGGCCAGCGCGGCCAGCAGCAGAACCAGCAGCAGGGCGGCGGTGGCGGTCGTCAGGACCGTGGCCAGCAGCAGCAGGACGACGACGACTTCGAGGGCGGCCGTCGTGGCCGTCGCGGGCGTTACCGCGACCGCCGGGGCCGTCGTGGCCGCGACGACGTGCAGGAGCCGCAGATCACCGAGGACGACGTCCTGATCCCCGTCGCGGGCATCCTGGACATCCTCGACAACTACGCCTTCATCCGCACGTCCGGCTACCTGCCCGGCCCGAACGACGTGTACGTCTCCCTCGCCCAGGTCCGCAAGAACGGCCTGCGCAAGGGTGACCACATCACCGGTGCCGTGCGCCAGCCGAAGGAGGGCGAGCGCCGCGAGAAGTTCAACGCGCTGGTCCGCCTGGACTCCGTCAACGGTATGGCGCCCGAATCCGGGCGCGGGCGGCCGGAGTTCAACAAGCTGACGCCGCTGTACCCGCAGGACCGCCTCCGCCTGGAGACGGACCCCGGCGTCCTGACCACCCGCATCATCGACCTCGTCTCGCCCATCGGTAAGGGCCAGCGTGGTCTGATCGTGGCCCCGCCGAAGACCGGCAAGACCATGATCATGCAGGCGATCGCCAACGCGATCACGCACAACAACCCCGAGTGCCACCTGATGGTCGTCCTGGTCGACGAGCGTCCGGAAGAGGTCACCGACATGCAGCGGTCGGTCAAGGGCGAGGTCATCTCCTCGACCTTCGACCGTCCCGCCGAGGACCACACGACGGTCGCCGAGCTCGCCATCGAGCGTGCGAAGCGGCTGGTCGAGCTGGGCCACGACGTGGTCGTGCTGCTCGACTCGATCACGCGTCTGGGCCGTGCGTACAACCTCGCCGCCCCGGCCTCCGGCCGCATCCTGTCCGGTGGTGTCGACTCGACGGCCCTGTACCCGCCGAAGCGCTTCTTCGGTGCCGCCCGCAACATCGAGGACGGCGGCTCGCTGACCATCCTCGCCACCGCGCTGGTGGACACCGGGTCCCGCATGGACGAGGTGATCTTCGAGGAGTTCAAGGGCACCGGCAACGCGGAGCTCAAGCTCGACCGGAAGCTCGCCGACAAGCGCATCTTCCCGGCGGTGGACGTGGACGCGTCCGGTACCCGTAAGGAAGAGATCCTGCTCGGCAGCGACGAGCTCGCCATCACCTGGAAGCTGCGCCGTGTGCTGCACGCGCTCGACCAGCAGCAGGCGATCGAGCTGCTCCTGGACAAGATGAAGCAGACGAAGTCGAACGCCGAGTTCCTGATGCAGATCCAGAAGACGACGCCGATGCCGGGCAACGGCGACTAGGCACCGTCTGACACAAAGGGCCGCCCCCGTCCGGAACAGGACGGGGGCGGCCCTTTGTGGTGTTCGTGTGCAGGTAGGATCACGCTCTTCGAACATGTGATCCCGAGGGGGGACCTACGTGGGTACATCCATGCCTGGGGGCGGACGGCACAGACGCCGGATACGCATCGCACTGCCCGTGGCATCAGCCGCTATCGCCGCCGCCGTGGCCGCAGCGCTGCTGACGTCGTCGGCCGACGCGGCCACCCCGCTGCCGCAGCCGACGATCAAGCCCGTCACCAGCTCGCCGTCCGCCGCCGAGCTGGAGAAGCGCGTGGCGGGCGCCCTGGCCGGCGACGACATCGCGGGCAAGACGAGCAAGGCGTCGCTGAGCGCGAGCACGAACGAGGGCCGCATCGACCCGAAGATCATCGGCGGCAGCCAGACCACCATCACCACGGCCCCGTGGATGGCGCAGCTCCACTACTTCGACGACCGGGGCACGTCCAGCACCAGCGACGACATCGGCTTCTTCTGCGGCGGCGCCGTCGTCGCGCCGACGAAGATCCTCACCGCCGCGCACTGCGTCAAGGGCTACAACTGGAACGCCAACGGTGCGGTCGTCACCGGCACCGCCCAGCTGCCCTCGGCGAACGGCACCGACCTGCACGGCGGCACCGCCACCGCCGTCTGGCGGCAGTGGAACCACCCGTCGTACAACGCGTCGACCATCGACAACGACATCGCGGTGCTCACCCTGCCCGAGCCGGTCAAGGCCAAGACGATCCGGATGACGACGTCCGGCGACACCGCCTCGTACAAGGCCGGCACCAGCGCCAAGGTCTACGGCTGGGGCCGCACCACCTCCACCAGCGACGCCGTCTCCGAGAAGCTGAAGACGGCCACGCTGCCCCTGCAGTCCGACGCCACCTGCGCCGGCGCCTACGGCAGGGACTTCGTCAAGGGCCACATGGTCTGCGCGGGCAAGCCCGCCACCGGCAGCGACTCCGGCACCACCTCCGCCTGCAACGGCGACTCCGGCGGCCCGCTCGTCGTCAACAACCGGATCGTCGGTGTCGTGTCCTGGGGCGTGACCGACTGTGTCGAGAAGGGCGCCTACAGCGTCTTCAGCAAGGTCAGCACATACGTAGGCGCTACCTATCCGCGCGTCGACGACACCAACATCAGCGGTGACCACAAGGCCGACCTGTGGGTGCGCAACGCCTCCACGAAGACCGGCTACTCCAAGGACTCCAAGGGCACGTCGTTCGCCGCCCGCCAGTCCTGGGGCAACTGGGACGGCTTCAACGTCGTCCTGCAGACCGACTTCGACCGCGACGGCTACCAGGACCTGGTCTACCGGCGCAGCAGCGACGGCGACGTCTTCTGGACCCACTTCGTGCTCGCCGACAACGCCTGGTCCACCAAGAAGATCGCCGACAACTGGAAGTCCCGCACCCGCATCCTCACCCCCGGCGACGTCACCGGCGACTACCTGCCCGACCTGCTCTCGGTCGACTCCGCGGGCGTGCTGTGGATCTACCCGGGCAAGGGCAACGGCACCTTGGCGTCCCGAGTGAAGGTCGGCTCGGGCTGGAACCAGTACAACTCCGTGCGCGGCAAGGGCGACTTCACCGGTGACGGCAAGACCGACCTGATCGCCCGCAGCAAGTCGGGCAGCCACATCTACCTCTACAAGGGCACCGGCAAGTCCGGCTCCGGCGCCTTCTCGGCCCGGGTCAAGGTGCGCTCCTGGGGCGGCTACAACGCCTTCGACGCGACCGGCGACATCACCGGCGACGGCAAGGCCGACTTCCTGGCCCGCACCCCCGGCGGCACGCTCTACCTGTACCCGGGCACCGGCAAGGCGACCAGCGAGATCTTTGCCACAAGGAAGTCCGTAGGCACCGATTTCAAGCAGTACGACATCTTCGGCTGAAACCGCTGGTGAGCGGGATATACCCCGCTGTGACGAACACGCACTGTGCCCACCGCCGTACGCGGTGGGCACAGTCCGTTGTGCAACCCTTTCCCGAGTTTCCCCGTCTGACCAGGCGGAGCGACGATGGTGCCAGGGGGTAGTCCCCCGACCGAGAAGGCCTGGCACCGACCGCAGGGGGTAACCGACCGAAGACGAGCCGAGGAGCACATGTCTGCCGAGAGCACGCCGGGCCCGGGTATACCGGGCGAGACCGGCACCAACGGACCGCGCCACCGCGCCAAGGGCCGCCGCCGCGCCCCCCGCAAGCGTCACAAGGGCCTGATGATCATGGCCTGGACCGCGGCGGGCATCGTCGTCCTGGGCGGGACCGGGGCGGGGTACGTGTACTTCAAGCTCAACGGCAACCTCAAGAGCGTCGACATCGACCAGGCCCTCGGCACCGACCGGCCCGAGAAGGCCGACAACGGCTCCGAGAACATCCTGGTCCTCGGCTCCGACACCCGCGCCGGCGGCAACAAGAAGCTCGGCGGCGGCACCGACGACGGCAGCGCCCGCTCCGACACGGCGATGATCGTGCACGTCAACAAGGGCCACAAGAAGGCCAGCGTGGTCTCCATCCCGCGTGACACCCTCATCGACCGGCCCTCCTGCACGGACACCAAGGGCAAGCAGTACCCCGCGGCGAACAGCGTCATGTTCAACTCCGCGTACTCCACGGGCGGCGCCGCCTGCGCCGTGAAGACCGTCGAGTCGATCACCGACCTGCGCATGGACCACTACCTGGAGGTCGACTTCGCCGGCTTCCAGACGCTCATCGACGACCTCGGCGGCGTCGAGGTGACCACGACCGAGCGCATCGACGACCCCGACAGCCACCTGAAGCTGAAGGCCGGCACCCACAGACTGGACGGTGAGCAGGCCCTCGGCCTGGTCCGCACCCGCCACGGTGTGGGCGACGGCTCCGACCTCGGCCGCATCCAGCTCCAGCAGGCCTTCATCAAGGCCCTGCTCAACCAGGTCAAGGACGTCGGCGTCTTCTCCAACCCGAAGAAGCTCTACGACCTCGCGGAAACCGCGACCAAGACGGTGACCGCCGACTCCGACCTCGGCTCGGTCAACAAGCTCGTCTCCTTCGCGAACGGCCTCAAGGGCATCACCCCGTCGAACATGAACATGGTCACGATGCCCGTCGCCTACGACCCGGCCGACCCCAACCGCGTCCTCCTCCAGGAGAAGAAGGCCGACCAGATCTGGAAGGCCCTGGAACACGACAAGCCGATCCCGAAGTCAGCGACGAAGGGCTCGGCAGCGGGCGAAGCCAAGGGTGTCGTGAGCGCCCCGTAAGGGGCGCGGGGAACTGCGCGAACAACCCACGACGGCCCGCAGGGAACAAACAACGGCAACCCCCGGTTTTGGGGGATGGCCCCAGTCCTGGCAGACTGGTACGTCGGCTCCGGTTCACGCTCCCGCACCCCGCGTCAGCGACCCGGCGCCCTCCCGAAACCTAGGAGACACCTTGAAGCGCGACATCCACCCCGAGTACGTCGAGACGCAGGTCAGCTGCACCTGCGGCGCGTCGTTCACGACTCGCAGCACCATCGAGTCCGGCACCATCCGTGCCGACGTCTGCTCCGAGTGCCACCCGTTCTACACGGGCAAGCAGAAGATCCTCGACACCGGTGGCCGTGTGGCCCGCTTCGAGGCCCGCTTCGGCAAGGCCGCCGGCTCCAAGAAGTAGCGAGCCTCCATTCGCCGGTCCGCGGACGCGCCCCCTCACCGGGCGCTCCGGGACCGGCGTTTTTGGTCGCCCGCCCCTTCACCCCCCGTCCGTACACAGGAGCCCAAGATGTTCGAGGCCGTCGAGGAACTCGTCGCCGAGCACGCCGACCTGGAGAAGAAGCTCGCCGACCCGTCGGTGCACTCCGACCAGGCCAACGCGCGCAAGCTGAACAAGCGTTACGCCGAGCTCACCCCGATCGTCGCCACGTACCGCTCCTGGACGCAGACGGGCGACGACATCGAGACCGCGCGCGAACTGGGCGCCGACGACCCCGACTTCGCGGCCGAGGTCAAGGACCTGGAGCGGCAGCGCGAGGAGCTCACGGAGAAGCTGCGCCTTCTCCTGGTCCCGCGCGACCCCAGCGACGACAAGGACGTCATCCTCGAGATCAAGGCCGGCGCGGGCGGCGACGAGTCGGCGCTGTTCGCCGGCGACCTGCTGCGCATGTACCTGCGCTACGCCGAGCGGGTCGGCTGGAAGACCGAGATCATCGACGCCACCGAGTCCGAGCTGGGCGGCTACAAGGACGTCCAGGTCGCCGTGAAGACCAAGGGCGGCCAGGGCGCCACCGAGCCCGGACAGGGCGTCTGGGCGCGGATGAAGTACGAGGGCGGTGTGCACCGCGTGCAGCGGGTGCCGGCGACGGAGTCCCAGGGCCGTATCCACACCTCAGCGGCCGGTGTGCTGGTCACGCCGGAGGCCGAGGAGGTCGACGTGGAGATCAACCCCAACGACCTCCGGATCGACGTCTACCGCTCCTCCGGGCCGGGCGGACAGTCCGTCAACACCACCGACTCCGCGGTGCGCATCACGCACATTCCCACCGGAGTCGTCGCCTCCTGCCAGAACGAGAAGAGCCAGCTGCAGAACAAGGAGCAGGCACTGCGTATCCTGCGCTCGAGGCTGCTCGCAGCGGCGCAGGAGGAGGCGGAGAGGGAGGCCGCCGACGCCCGCCGCAGCCAGGTCCGCACCGTCGACCGCTCCGAGAAGATCCGCACGTACAACTTCCCGGAGAACCGCATCTCGGACCACCGCGTCGGCTTCAAGGCGTACAACCTGGACCAGGTCCTGGACGGCGACCTCGCCGCGGTGATCCAGGCGTGTGTCGACGCGGACTCGGCGGCCAAGCTGGCCGCCGCGTAAGACACGTAGGAGACGAGTACCGGAGGACTGGCGTGCAGCAGTCATTTGGGGGGCGACCCCCAAGCCCCCGCAGCGTGCTGCTCGCGGAGGTGGCCCAGGCCACTCAGCGGCTCGCCGACGCCGGCGTGCCCTCGCCGCGCACCGACGCGGAGGAACTCGCCGCGTTCGTGCACGGCGTCAAGCGCGGCGCGCTGCACACCGTCAAGGACTCCGACTTCGACGCCCGTTACTGGGAGGTCATCGCCCGCCGCGAGGCCCGCGAGCCGCTCCAGCACATCACCGGGCGTGCCTACTTCCGGTACCTGGAACTCCAGGTCGGCCCCGGGGTGTTCGTGCCGCGCCCCGAGACCGAGTCCGTGGTCGGCTGGGCCATAGACGCCGTACGGGCCATGGACGTCGTGGAGCCGTGCATCGTCGACCTGTGCACCGGCTCCGGCGCCATCGCGCTCGCCCTCGCCCAGGAGGTGCCGCGCTCGCGCGTGCACGCCGTGGAGCTGTCCGAGGACGCCCTCAGGTGGACCCGCAAGAACGTGGAGGGGTCCAGGGTCGAGCTGCGCCAGGGAGACGCCCTGACGGCCTTCCCCGACCTGGACGGCCAGGTCGACCTGGTCATCACCAACCCGCCGTACATCCCGCTCACCGAGTGGGAGTACGTCGCCCCGGAGGCGCGGGACTACGACCCCGACCTGGCCCTCTTCTCCGGCGAGGACGGCCTCGACCTGATCCGCGGCCTGGAGCGCACCGCGCACCGGCTGCTGCGCCCCGGCGGCGTCGTGGTCGTGGAGCACGCCGACACCCAGGGCGGCCAGGTGCCGTGGATCTTCACCGAGGAGCGGGGCTGGGCCGACGCGGCCGACCATCCGGACCTCAACAAGCGCCCGCGTTTCGCCACGGCCCGCAAGGCGCTGCCGTGAGCACACCGAGCGCCCCGAGCGCACAGCAGTCTTCGCAGTCTTCACCCCAGCAGCACGTGTACGAGGAGGCCAGCTAAAGATGGCACGGCGATACGACACCAACGACGCGACCGACCGTGTGACCGGTCTGCGTGAGGCAGCGTCCGCCGTCCGCCGTGGCGAGCTCGTGGTGCTGCCGACGGACACGGTGTACGGCATCGGCGCCGACGCGTTCTCCTCGGAGGCCGTCGCCGACCTGCTGGACGCGAAGGGCCGGGGCCGCAACATGCCCACCCCTGTCCTCATCGGCTCCCCGAACACCCTGCACGGGCTCGTCACGGACTTCTCCGAGCTGGCCTGGGAGCTGGTCGACGCCTTCTGGCCCGGCGCGCTGACCGTCGTCGCCAAGCACCAGCCGTCCCTGCAGTGGGACCTCGGGGACACCCGTGGCACCGTCGCCGTGCGCATGCCGCTGCACCCGGTCGCCATCGAGCTGCTCACCGAGGTCGGCCCGATGGCCGTGTCGTCCGCCAACCTCACCGGCCACCCGGCGCCGGAGGACTGCGACGCCGCGCAGGAGATGCTCGGCGACTCGGTCTCCGTCTACCTCGACGGCGGCCCGACCCCCGGCAACGTGCCGTCGTCGATCGTCGACGTGACCCGTGAGGTGCCGCTGCTGCTGCGCGCGGGCGCGATCTCGGCCGACGAGCTGCGAAAGGTCGTACCCGACCTCGAGGTGGCGAATTGACGGCCCCTGGAGCGGGGCGTGGCATAGGCAACGGGGAAAGCGCGGCGGAGATCACGACGACGTTCGTGGGGCTTCCGCGTGACAGCTTCCGCATCCTCCACGTCAGTACCGGCAATGTGTGCCGCTCGCCCATCACCGAGCGGCTGACCCGTCATGCCGTGCGGGAGCGGCTGGGGATCCTGGGCGGCGGGCTGATCGTGGAGAGCGCGGGCACCTGGGGTCACGAGGGCGCGCCCATGGAGTCCCACGCCGAGACGGTCCTCGCGGACTTCGGCGCGGACGCCTCCGGCTTCACCGGGCGCGAACTCCTCGACGAGCACGTGATCCGCGCCGACCTGGTGCTGACCGCCACCCGGGACCACCGGGCCCAGGTCATCTCGATGGGGCACTCGGCGGGCCTGCGGACCTTCACGCTCAAGGAGTTCACCCGTCTGGTGAAGGCCATCGACCCGGCGACCCTGCCTCCCCTGGAGGAGGGCGTGGTCACCCGCGCGCGTGCGCTGGTGCGTGCCGCGGCGGCTCTACGCGGGTGGCTCCTGGCGCCGAACGCCGAGGCGGACGAGGTGTACGACCCGTACGGGGCGCCCCTGACGTTCTTCCGGTCCATCGGGGACGAGATACACCAGGCACTCGATCCGGTGGTCACGGCCCTCACGGGTGTCCCCGCGAAGACGTAACCGACCGAGCGCCCCGGGGGCCCCGGGCCTACATTGGACGTACGTCACCGTCGACGCCGCCCGGAGCCCATCATGACGGTCACCCCTGCCATCGAGGCCGACGTCCTGCGCCACCAGGACCCCGAACTCGCCGACGTCCTGCTCGCGGAGCGGGAGCGGCAGTCGACGACACTCCAGCTGATCGCCGCCGAGAACTTCACCTCGCCGGCCGTGCTGGCCGCCCTCGGCTCACCGCTGGCCAACAAGTACGCCGAGGGCTACCCGGGGGCCCGGCACCACGGCGGCTGCGAGATCGTCGACGTCGCCGAGCGCATCGCCGTGGACCGGGCCAGGGCCCTGTTCGGCGCCGACCACGCCAACGTCCAAGCGCACTCGGGCTCTTCGGCGGTGCTGGCCGCCTACGCCGCCCTGCTCCGCCCCGGCGACACCGTCCTCGCCCTCGGCCTGCCGCACGGCGGCCACCTCACCCACGGCTCGCCCGCCAACTTCTCCGGCCGCTGGTTCGACTTCGCCGGATACGGCGTGGAGGCCGAGTCCGGGTTCATCGACCACGAGCAGGTGCGCACCCTGGCCCGCACACGCCGTCCCAAGGCGATCGTGTGCGGTTCGATCGCCTACCCGCGGCACATCGACTACGCCTTCTTCCGTGAGGTCGCCGACGAGGTGGGCGCCTACCTCGTCGCGGACGCCGCGCACCCCATCGGGCTCGTCGCCGGGAGGGCGGCGCCGAACCCGGTGCCGTACGCGGACATCGTCTGCGCGACCACCCACAAGGTGCTGCGCGGCCCGCGCGGCGGCATGATCCTGTGCCGCGCGGAGCTGGCCGAGCGGGTCGACCGGGCCGTGTTTCCTTTCACACAGGGCGGCGCGCAGATGCACACCATCGCCGCCAAGGCGGTCGCGTTCGGGGAGGCGGCAACCCCGGCGTTCGTCGCGTACGCCCATCAGGTGGTCGCCAATGCGAGGGTTCTCGCGGCCCGGCTGGCCGCCGAGGGCCTGGTCGTCACCACCGGGGGCACCGACACCCACCTCATCACGGCGGATCCGTCACCCCTGGGTGTCGACGGACGCACCGCCCGCGGCCGTCTCGCCGCGGCCGGTCTGGTCCTGGACTGCTGTGCGCTTCCTCACGGCGACGCCCGGGGTCTCAGGCTCGGCACGGCCGCGGTGACCACGCAAGGTATGGGGGAGGCGGAGATGGCGAGGATCGCCAAGCTGCTCGCGGGCGTGCTCAGAGGCGTGACCGAGACCGCGAGGGCCCGTGAAGAAGTGCGGGAGCTGGCCGGTGGATTTCCGCCGTATCCGCGCTGAGTGGGGGTAGACGCACCGGGGTGCACAGCCACTCGTGCAACCATCGTCGCTACCCGGAAGTCCCCACCCATATGCGCGCATCGCTAGGGTGTGGGGCTGTGATGGCCAGCGAGACCTGTGGGGAAGCCCGTGCGTGAATACCTGCTGACGCTCTGCATCACGGCCGCGGTGACGTATCTGCTGACAGGGCCGGTACGGAAATTCGCGATCGTGGCCGGAGCGATGCCGGAGATCCGGGCACGTGACGTGCACCGGGAACCCACTCCGCGGCTCGGCGGGATCGCGATGTTCTTCGGCCTGTGCGCGGGGCTGCTGGTCGCCGACCACCTGACCAACCTCAGCCAGGTCTTCGAGACGTCGAACGAACCCCGGGCGCTGCTGTCCGGGGCGGCGCTGATCTGGCTGATCGGTGTGCTGGACGACAAGTTCGAGATCGACGCCCTGATCAAGCTGGGCGGCCAGATGATCGCCGCGGGCGTGATGGTCGTGCAGGGTCTGACGATCCTGTGGCTGCCGATCCCGGGCGTCGGTTCGGTCGCGCTCTCCCAGGGGCAGGGCACGCTGCTGACGGTGGCGCTGGTCGTCATCACCATCAACGCGGTCAACTTCGTCGACGGCCTGGACGGTCTGGCGGCGGGCATGGTGTGCATCGCGGCCGCGGCGTTCTTCCTGTACGCCTACCGCATCTGGTACTCGTACGGCGTCGAGGCCGCCGCCCCCGCCACCCTCTTCTCGGCGATCCTGATGGGCATGTGCCTGGGCTTCCTGCCGCACAACATGCACCCGGCGCGGATCTTCATGGGCGACTCGGGCTCCATGCTCATCGGCCTGGTCCTGGCCGCCGGCGCGATCTCCGTCACCGGTCAGGTCGACCCGGACGCGCTCAACCTGTACGTCGGGTCCGAGAAGGAGGCCGTGCACCAGACGGTCCCCGTCTACATCCCGCTGCTGCTGCCGCTGACCATCATCGCGGTGCCGGCCGCCGACCTGATCCTGGCCATCGTGCGGCGCACCTGGCGGGGCCAGTCGCCGTTCGCCGCCGACCGCGGCCACCTGCACCACCGTCTCCTGGAGATCGGCCACTCGCACAGCCGCGCGGTGCTGATCATGTACTTCTGGTCGGCGCTGATCGCCTTCGGGGCGCTCGCCTACTCGGTCAACTCGGCGTCCATGTGGATCGTGCTCGGCGTCGTGTTCCTCAGCGCGATCGGTCTCCTGCTGCTTCTGCTGCCGCGCTTCACGCCGCGCGCTCCGCGCTGGATGGAGCGCTTCGTGCCGCCGCGCTACCGGCGCCGCGTCTCGGTCGCCGCCCTCGCGCCCGAGGCCTCGACGCCGGCGTCGGCGGCTGTGGCGCCCGGGGTGTCCGGGGTGGCCGGGGTCTCCGGTGTCAACGGGGCGACCGCCATCGGCCCCCGTTCGCGTCTGGCGGACCGGCGCAAGGCCGGGACAAGGTAAGAATCTGACTAGAGCATTGCCAAGTCGTGGGGTTGTGATGGGGGAGCGAACTGCCCCAATACCAGACAAGTCGGCGCTGTTCTTGCACAGACGCGCAGCGTCACTCTCATGTGTGACAGCCCGCACACCCCCAGGTAAAGACTGCATCAAATAGTTTGTGATACGGTTCACGAGAACCCCCGGATAGAGCCGAAGGACCGCAGTGCGACGGTCCATTGGCGTGAGGACTCCACTCAGCCCGGGACTACGCTCGTCCATGACGACACCCCTGCCCCCTGCGAAAGCGGAGTTGCCGCCATGCCGTCCAATGACGCCCGGAACCTCTTGCAGTGCGCTGTACCCACAGCGGCTGCCGGTGCGGTCGCGGTCGCCGTCAGTGGCGTGGTGGCCGGAGGTAAGGGAGCCGTCGGAGCGGCTGTCGGTGCGGCGCTTGCCATCCTCTTCATGGGAATCGGCCTCTTCGTTCTCCAGTGGACGGCAAAAACGCTCCCGCAGTTGTTCCAGGCCATGGGGCTGATGCTCTACATGGCCCAGCTCCTGCTGCTCCTCATTTTCGTCGCCCTCTTCAAGGGCACCTCCCTCTTCAACCCGAAGGCGTTCGCCGCCGGGATCGTCGTCGCGACCGTCGTGTGGATGGCTGCGCAGGCTCGTGCGCACATGAAGGCCAAGATCTTCTACATCGACCCGGACTCCGAGAAGAGTGAGAAGCCGGAGAAGACCGGGCCGTCATCGTGACGAGTAGGGGCGCGATAAAGGGCACGGAGAACTCCTGCTATCGTCCGGTGCCAACTGCGGCATCGCGGGCGCGGGCATCTGAGCTGACGCCTGCTCGAACGCGAGGCTCGATGCCCCAAAGCCGCCCTCACATCCGTAACACCAGTCCAGTGCCGATCCGCGGCTGCGCGCCGCGCCGACACAACGAGGTTGCCGTACCCATGCGTCACGCCGAAGGAGCCCCCGGTGAGTGCTGACCAGACCCAGCTCGCCTTTGACTGGAGCTGTCGGATCATGTCCGACGGGTGTGGTTTTCCGGCACCGGGCCTGCACTCGTTCCTCTTCAAGCCGATTGCCACGGTCGGGGGGTTCGAGTTCAACAAGGTGATGCTGCTCGCCATCATCACCACCGTCCTCGTCATCGGCTTCTTCTATGCGGCCTTCGGCAAGGCCAAGGTGGTGCCGGGCAAGCTGCAGATGGTCGGTGAGGCCGGCTACGACTTCGTCCGCCGCGGCATCGTCTACGAGACGCTCGGCAAGAAGGAGGGCGAGAAGTACGTCCCCCTGATGGTCTCGCTGTTCTTCTTCATCTGGATCATGAACATCTGGTCCGTGATCCCGCTGGCGCAGTTCCCGGTGTCGTCGATCATCGCGTTCCCGGCCGTGCTGGCCGTGATCGTCTACGTGACCTGGGTCTCGCTGACCTTCAAGCGGCACGGTTTCGTCGGGTTCTTCAAGAACGTCACCGGCTACGACAAGTCGCTCGGCGGAGTGCTTCCGCTGGTGATGGTCATCGAGTTCTTCTCGAACCTGCTGGTCCGGCCGTTCACGCACGCGGTGCGACTCTTCGCCAACATGTTCGCCGGCCACCTGATGCTGGTCATGTTCACCGTCGCATCGTGGTATCTGCTGAACAGCTGGATGATCCCGGCGGCCGGTGTCTCGTTCGTGATGACCATCGCCATGATCGGCTTCGAGCTTTTCGTGCAGGCCGTCCAGGCGTACGTCTTCGTACTCCTCGCCTGCACCTACATCCAGGGCGCTCTCGCTGAGCATCACTGAGCCCCACCCCACCCCCGGTCGTCCGGTGGCCAACCCCCACCGGTCCGTTAAGAGAAGGAAGATTCAGCATGGCTGCCACTGAGACCCTTGCCGCTGTCTCCGGTTCCATCGGTTCCGTCGGTTACGGCCTCTCGGCTATCGGCCCCGGCATCGGCGTCGGCATCATCTTCGGCAACGGCACCCAGGCCCTCGCCCGCCAGCCCGAGGCCGCCGGCCTGATCCGTGCCAACCAGATCCTGGGCTTCGCCTTCTGTGAGGCGCTCGCCCTCATCGGCATCGTCATGCCGTTCGTCTTCGGTATTGACTAAAAAATCCGTACCGACAGGCATCGACGAAAGGCACTGATGTGATCGCCAACCTGGTGCAGCTGGCGGCCGAGGAAGAGCAGAACCCGCTCGTTCCTCCGGGCCCCGAGCTGCTCGTCGGCACCATCGCCTTCGCCATCGTGTTCTTCTTCTTCTGGAAGAAGCTGCTTCCGAACATCAACAAGGTTCTGGAGGAGCGCCGCGCGGCGATCGAAGGCGGTATCGAAGAGGCCGAGACCATGAAGGTCGAGGCCCAGAGCGTCCTTGAGCAGTACAAGGCACAGCTCGCCGAGGCCCGGCACGAGGCCGCGCGCCTGCGCCAGGAGGCGCAGGAGCAGGGCGCCACGCTCATCGCCGAGATGCGGGCCGAGGGCCAGCGTCAGCGCGAGGAGATCATCGCCGCCGGCCACTCCCAGATCGAGGCCGACCGCAAGGCCGCCGCGTCCGCGCTGCGCCAGGACGTCGGCAAGCTCGCCACCGACCTGGCCGGCAAGCTCGTCGGGGAGTCCCTCGAGGACCACGCCCGTCAGAGCCGCGTGATCGACCGGTTCCTCGACGAGCTCGAGGAGAAGGCCGAGGCCGGGCGATGAACGGAGCGAGCCGCGAGGCCCTGGCAGCCGCACGAGAGCGTCTCGACGCGCTGACGGACTCCACGTCCGTCGACGCGGGCTCGCTCGCCGACGAGCTGGCCGCCGTCACCGCTCTGCTCCACCGCGAGGTATCGCTGCGTCGGGTCCTCACCGACCCGGCGCAGGCCGCCGAGGCCAAGGCCGAGCTGGCCCAGCGTCTCCTCGGCACCCAGGTCAGCGGCCCGGCCGCCGACCTGGTCGCCGGCATGGTGCGCTCCCGCTGGTCGCAGTCGCGCGACCTGGTGGACGCGCTGGAGCAGCTGGCCGACACGGCCGACCTCACCGCCGCGCAGAAGGCCGGCAAGCTCGACGACGTCGAGGACGAGCTGTTCCGGTTCGGCCGGATCGTCTCCGGCAGCACCGGGCTGCGTGCCGCGCTGACCGACCGGAAGGCCACCACCTCGGCCAAGGGCGAGCTGCTGCGCAGCCTGCTCGGCGGCAGGGCGCAGTCGGCCACCGAGCGTCTGGTGACGCGCCTTGTGACCGCGCCGCGGGGACGTAGCCTGGAGTCGGGACTGGAGTCCCTGTCCAAGCTCGCCGCCGAGCGCCGCGACCGCATGGTGGCCATCGTCACCTCGGCCGTGCCGCTGAGCGACCCGCAGAAGCGACGCCTGGGCGCCGCCCTCGCGAAGGTCTACGGCCGCCAGATGCACCTCAACCTGGACGTGGACCCCGAGGTCCTCGGCGGAATCCGGGTGCAGGTCGGCGACGAGGTCATCAACGGCTCCCTCGCGGACCGGCTGGAGGACGCGAGCCGCCGTCTGGCGAGCTGAGCAGCAACTCAATAGCACCACGTACTTACGACGGCCCTGGTTGGGCCGTGCAGAAGAATCCTGGGGGTCGCCCCCAGACCCCCAAAGAAACTTCGGGCCCAACAAGGAGAGCAGGGAACCCAGATGGCGGAGCTCACGATCCGGCCGGAGGAGATCCGGGACGCGCTGGAGAACTTCGTCCAGGCGTACAAGCCGGACGCGGCCTCGCGCGAGGAGGTCGGTACGGTCACCTTTGCCGGCGACGGCATCGCGAAGGTCGAGGGTCTGCCCTCGGCCATGGCCAACGAGCTGCTGAAGTTCGAGGACGGCACCCTCGGCCTCGCCCTCAACCTCGAGGAGCGCGAGATCGGTGCCATCGTCCTCGGTGAGTTCAGCGGCATCGAGGAGGGGCAGCCGGTCTCGCGTACCGGTGAGGTTCTCTCCGTAGCGGTCGGCGAGGGCTACCTCGGCCGTGTGGTCGACCCCCTCGGCGCCCCGATCGACGGCCTCGGCGAGATCGAGACCGAGGGCCGCCGTGCCCTCGAGCTGCAGGCCCCCACGGTCATGGACCGCAAGTCGGTCCACCAGCCGATGGAGACCGGCTACAAGGCCGTCGACACCATGACCCCGATCGGCCGTGGCCAGCGTCAGCTGATCATCGGTGACCGCCAGACCGGCAAGACCGCCCTGGCCGTCGACACGATCATCAACCAGCGCGACAACTGGCGCTCTGGCGACCCGGAGAAGCAGGTCCGCTGCATCTACGTCGCCATCGGCCAGAAGGGCTCCACCATCGCCGGCGTGCGCGGCGCTCTGGAGGAGGCCGGCGCGCTGGAGTACACGACCATCGTCGCCGCCCCGGCGTCCGACCCGGCCGGCTTCAAGTACCTGGCGCCGTACACCGGTTCGGCCATCGGTCAGCAGTGGATGTACGAGGGCAAGCACGTCCTCATCATCTTCGACGACCTGTCGAAGCAGGCCGACGCCTACCGCGCCGTGTCGCTGCTGCTGCGCCGCCCGCCGGGCCGTGAGGCCTACCCGGGTGACGTCTTCTACCTGCACTCCCGTCTGCTGGAGCGCTGCGCCAAGCTCTCCGACGAGATGGGTGCCGGCTCGATGACCGGTCTGCCGATCGTCGAGACCAAGGCCAACGACGTCTCGGCGTTCATCCCGACCAACGTCATCTCCATCACCGACGGCCAGTGCTTCCTGGAGTCGGACCTGTTCAACGCCGGTCAGCGCCCCGCGCTGAACGTCGGTATCTCCGTCTCCCGAGTCGGTGGTTCCGCCCAGCACAAGGCGATCCGCCAGGTGTCCGGCCGCCTTCGCGTGGACCTCGCCCAGTTCCGTGAGCTGGAGGCGTTCGCCGCCTTCGGTTCCGACCTGGACGCCGCGTCCAAGGCACAGCTCGAGCGTGGTCAGCGCATGGTCGAGCTGCTGAAGCAGCCGCAGTACCAGCCGATGGCCACCGAGGACCAGGTCGTCTCCATCTGGGCCGGCACCACCGGCAAGATGGACGAGGTCCCGGTCGTCGACATCCGCCGCTTCGAGAAGGAGCTGCTGGAGTTCCTGCACCGCAAGGAGCAGGGCCTGCTGACCTCCATCCGCGAGGGCGGCAAGATGTCGGACGACACCCTCCAGGCCATGGCCGACGCCATCGCGGAGTTCAAGAAGCAGTTCGAGACCTCCGACGGCAAGCTGCTCGGCGAGGACACCCCGGCTGCCGGTAAGTGACGACGGAAGGGACCTGACTCATGGGAGCCCAGCTCCGGGTCTACAAGCGTCGCATCCGATCCGTCTCCGCGACCAAGAAGATCACGAAGGCGATGGAGATGATCGCCGCCTCGCGCGTCGTCAAGGCGCAGCGCAAGGTGGCGGCCTCCACCCCGTATGCGACCGAGCTCACCCGCGCGGTCAGCGCGGTCGCCACCGGTTCGAACACCAAGCACCCGCTGACCACGGAGGCGGAGAACCCGACCCGCGTCGCGGTCCTGCTCCTCACGAGCGACCGCGGTCTGGCCGGCGCCTTCAACTCCAACGCCATCAAGGCCGCGGAGAAGCTCACCGCGCAGCTCGAGGGTGAGGGCAAGGAGGTCGTCAACTACATCGTCGGCCGCCGTGGTCTCGCCCACTACAACTTCCGCGAGCGCAAGGTCGCGGAGTCGTTCACGGGCTTCACCGACGAGCCCTCGTACGCGGACGCCAAGAAGGTCGCGGCCCCGCTGATCGAGGCGATCGAGACGGAGACGGCGGAGGGCGGCGTGGACGAGCTCCACATCGTCTACACCGAGTTCGTGTCGATGATGACGCAGACGGCCGTCGAGGCGCGGCTGCTGCCGCTCAGCCTCGAAGAGGTCGCGGAGGAGGCCAAGCCCAAGGGCGAGATCCTTCCGCTGTTCGACTTCGAGCCCTCGGCGGAGGACGTCCTGGACGCCCTGCTGCCGCGCTACGTGGAGAGCCGCATCTACAACGCGCTGCTCCAGTCGGCCGCCTCGAAGCACGCCGCAACGCGGCGCGCGATGAAGTCGGCAACCGACAACGCCGGTGATCTCATCGAGAATCTCACCCGGCTTGCCAACCAGGCCCGCCAGGCCGAAATCACCCAGGAAATCAGCGAGATCGTCGGTGGTGCCAGTGCCCTGGCCGACGCGACCGCGGGGAGTGACTGAAAATGACCACCACTGTTGAGACGGCCACGGCGACGGGCCGCGTCGCGCGGGTCATCGGCCCGGTCGTCGACGTGGAGTTCCCCGTCGACGCGATGCCGGACATCTACAACGCCCTTCACGTCGAGGTCGCCGACCCGGCGAAGGCGGGCGAGAAGAAGACGCTGACCCTCGAGGTCGCCCAGCACCTGGGTGACGGCCTGGTCCGCGCGATCTCCATGCAGCCCACCGACGGTCTGGTCCGCCAGGCCCAGGTGGTCAACACCGGCGTGGGCATCTCCGTCCCGGTCGGCGACTTCACCAAGGGCAAGGTGTTCAACACCCTCGGCGAGGTGCTGAACACCGACGAGGAGTACGAGGGCGAGCGCTGGTCCATCCACCGCAAGGCCCCCGCGTTCGACCAGCTCGAGTCGAAGACCGAGATGTTCGAGACGGGCCTGAAGGTCGTCGACCTGCTCACCCCGTACGTCAAGGGCGGCAAGATCGGTCTGTTCGGTGGTGCCGGTGTCGGCAAGACCGTGCTGATCCAGGAAATGATCATGCGTGTCGCCAACCTCCACGAGGGCGTCTCCGTCTTCGCGGGCGTCGGTGAGCGCACCCGTGAGGGCAACGACCTCATCGCGGAGATGGAAGAGTCCGGCGTTCTGGACAAGACCGCCCTGGTCTTCGGCCAGATGGACGAGCCCCCGGGCACCCGTCTGCGCGTGGCCCTGGCCGGCCTGACGATGGCGGAGTACTTCCGTGACGTCCAGAAGCAGGACGTGCTGTTCTTCATCGACAACATCTTCCGCTTCACCCAGGCCGGTTCCGAGGTGTCGACCCTGCTCGGCCGTATGCCCTCCGCGGTGGGCTACCAGCCGAACCTGGCCGACGAGATGGGCACCCTGCAGGAGCGCATCACCTCGACCCGTGGTCACTCGATCACCTCGATGCAGGCGATCTACGTCCCCGCGGACGACCTGACCGACCCGGCCCCGGCCACCACCTTCGCCCACCTCGACGCGACGACGGTTCTCTCCCGTCCGATCTCCGAGAAGGGCATCTACCCGGCCGTGGACCCGCTGGACTCGACGTCCCGCATCCTCGACCCGCGGTACATCGCGGCGGACCACTACAACGCCGCGATGCGCGTGAAGAGCATCCTGCAGAAGTACAAGGACCTGCAGGACATCATCGCGATCCTCGGTATCGACGAGCTCGGCGAGGAGGACAAGCTCGTTGTCCACCGCGCCCGTCGCGTGGAGCGCTTCCTGTCCCAGAACACCCACGCCGCCAAGCAGTTCACCGGCGTGGACGGTTCGGACGTGCCGCTGGACGAGTCGATCGCCGCGTTCAACGCGATCTGCGACGGCGAGTACGACCACTTCCCGGAGCAGGCGTTCTTCATGTGCGGTGGTCTCGAGGACCTGAAGAACAACGCCAAGGAGCTGGGCGTCTCCTGACCCGAGCCGCGCTCGAGTCATGAGGGGGCGGGGTTCGTCCCGCCCCCTCTGTCACGCCTACTAGACTTGTAACCAACACCCGGCACTACCGCCGGGTGGTGACCCGAGGAGCCACCTTGGCTGCTGAGCTGCACGTCGCGCTGGTCGCGGCCGACCGTGAGGTCTGGTCCGGCCAGGCCACCCTGGTCGTCGCGCGCACCACGTCCGGCGACATCGGCGTCATGCCCGGTCACCAGCCGCTGCTCGGTGTGCTGGAGTCGGGCCCGGTGACCATCCGCACGAGCGATGGCGGGACGGTCGTCGCCGCGGTCCACGGCGGTTTCATCTCGTTCGCGGACGACAAGCTCTCGCTTCTCGCCGAAGTCGCCGAGCTGTCGGACGAGATCGATGTCCAGCGCGCTGAGCAGGAGCTCGAGCGCGCGAAGGCGGAGGACGACGCGGACGCCCAGCGCCGCGCGGATGTCCGTCTGCGTACGGCCACGGCGGCGCGCTGATCCTGTCCGCCGTGTGAAGTCGTCACTCAGCCGCGGCTGGGTACCGGAGAGATCCGGACCCAGTCGCGGCTGAGGCAGATGTGGGAGTTTTTTCCGTTCCGTTACCTAGGAGACGAGGAGGTCGGTGTCGATGGTCCTCGCTCTGACTGTGTGCGGAATCGTGGTGGCGCTCGTGGTGGTGGGGCTTTTCGTCTTCGGTCTGCGCCGCCGGCTCATCCAGCGTTCGGGCGGAACCTTCGACGCCAGCCTGCGCTGGGACGCCCCGGAGCAGGGTGACACCAACGGCAAGGGGTGGGCGTACGGGGTGGCCCGGTACAACGGCGACCGTGTCGAGTGGTACCGCGTCTTCTCGTACTCGCCGCGTCCGCGCCGCATCCTGGAGCGTTCCGCGATCGAGGTGGCCGGCCGCCGCGTCCCGGAGGGCGAGGAGGAGCTGGCGCTCCTCTCCGACCATGTGATCCTGGCCTGTCTGCACCGGGGCTCGCGTCTCGAACTCGCGATGAGCGAAGACGCGCTGACCGGTTTCCTCGCGTGGCTTGAGGCAGCCCCGCCCGGACAGCGAGTGAACGTGGCGTAGCCGCGTTCACTCGCTGGGTGGGGGTCCCCCCGGACGAAGTCTGGGGGAGCGTCAATGTGGCGTAACTCGCCGAACTGGATTACGACAGTCCGCTGTTGATCGCGTTCACCAGCTCCCCGTTGCCGGTGTCACCGCTGAACTCCCAGAAGAACGCGCCGCCGAGACCCTGGGTCTTGGCCCACGCCATCTTGGAGCCGATGGTGGCGGGAGTGTCGTAGGACCACCAGTTGCTGCCGCAGTGGGCGTACGCCGTGCCCGCGATCGTGCCGGTGGCCGGGCAGGAGTTCTTCAGGACCTTGTAGTCCTCGATGCCCGCCTCGTACGTGCCGGGAGCCGCGCCGGTCGCCGATCCGCCCGGTGCGGACTGGGTGACGCCGGTCCAGCCGCGGCCGTAGAAGCCGATGCCGAGCAGCAGCTTGGCGGAGGGGACGCCCTTCGCCTTCAGCTTGGCGATCGCCTCGGCCGAGTTGAAGCCGGCCTGCGGGATCCCGGGGTACGAGGTGAGCGGGGAGTGCGGGGCGGTCGGGCCGTCCTTGTCGAAGGCGCCGAAGTAGTCGTACGTCATCACGTTGTACCAGTCGAGGTACTGCACGGCGCCGCCGTAGTCGGCCGCGTCGATCTTGCCGCCGGAGGAGCCGTCGGCGGTGATGGCCGCGGTGACCAGGTACTTCGGGCCGAACTCGGTGCGCAGCGCGGACATCAGGTTCCTGAAGGCCGCAGGCCCTGAGGTGTCGCAGGTCAGGCCGCAGGCGTTCGGGTACTCCCAGTCGATGTCGATGCCGTCGAAGACATCGGCCCAGCGCGGGTCCTCGACGACGGCCTTGCAGGACTTGGCGAACGCGGCGGCGTTCTGCGCCGCCTGGCCGAAGCCGCCCGAGTAGGTCCAGCCGCCGAAGGAGTACAGCACCTTGATGTGCGGGTACTTGGCCTTCAGCTGGCGGAGCTGGTTGAAGTTGCCGCGCAGCGGCTGGTCCCAGGTGTCGGCGGTGCCGCTGACGGACTGGTCGGCGGTGTAGGCCTTGTCGTAGGCGGCGTAGGTGTCGTCGACGGTGCACTGACCGTTCTTGACGTTGCCGAACGCGTAGTTGATGTGGGTGATCTTCGAGGCCGAGCCCGACGACACCAGGTTCTTGACGTGGTAGTTGCGGCCGTAGACGCCCCACTCGACGAAGTAGCCGAGCTTCACCTTGTCGCCCGTCGGCGGTTCGGTGCCGCCGCCGGTGGTGCGCACCGCGCGGGCGCCGCTGACCGGGCCGGTCTGGTCGGCGGTGTCGCGGGCCTGGACGGTGTACGAGTAGTCGGTGCCGGCGGTCAGGCCGGTGTTCGTGTACGACGTGGTGGTCACGGTGGCGACCTTGGCGCCGTCGCGCAGGACGTCGTAGTTCTTGATGCCCTTGTCGTCGGTGGCGGCGCTCCAGGACAGCTTCACCGAGGTGTCGGTGATGTCCGAGGCGGTGGGCGTGCCGGGGGCGCTCGGGGCCTTGTCGCCCGGTTCGGTGGTGCCGCCGTCGCAGCTTCCGCCGTTGAGCTTGCAGTTCGCGGGGGAGCCGGAGCCGGTGCCGTTGAAGCCGAAGGAGACGGAGGCGCCGGGGGCGAGGGTGCCGTTCCAGGACTTGTTCTTGGCCGTCCAGTGGGTGCCGGAGGAGGTGACGTCGGCATCCCAGGCGGAGGTGACGGACGTGCCGGAGGGGAAGTCCCACTCGACGGTCCAGGAGCTGAGAGCGGTCGTGCCGGTGTTCTTCACCGTCCACTTGCCCTCGAAGCCGGAGCCCCAGTCCTGGGTCTTGGCGTAGGTGGCGGTCGCGGATGTCGCGGCCTCGGCGGGGCTCGCGAGGCCGACGAGACCGGCCAGCGGGAGCAACAGGGTCGCGAACCCTGCCGCGGCTCTGTGTCTGAAGCGCATGGTGCGCCTCCCTTGTGGGGTGGTCGGGGCGTGACTGAGCCTCACGCCCCTCATGGTGCGGTGAGAATAGAAAGGTCTGGACCACCGGTCAATAGGTCTGGACCACCGCACTCCAGAGTCGGGTCAGACACCCAACTCCTGTGCCAGCACCGCCGCTTGCACCCGGCTGCGCAGCTCCAGCTTCCCCAGCAGCCTGCTGACATGGGTCTTCACGGTCGCCTCGGCCATGTCGAGCCGGTCGGCGATGTCCGCGTTGGACAGGCCCTCGCCGAGGCAGGACAGCACCTCGCGCTCGCGCCGGGTCAGCCGGTCCAGGACGGCCGGGTCGGCCGTGGGCTCCCGCGTCGGCTTCGCGGCGAACTCCGCGATCAGCCGCCGGGTGACCGCCGGGGAGATCAGCCCTTCCCCGCGTGCGACCGTGCGTACGGCCTCCAGCAGCTGCCTGGCCTCGGTGTTCTTCAGCAGGAAGCCGGACGCGCCCGCCCGCAGCGCTCCGAAGACGTACTCGTCGAGGTCGAAGGTGGTCAGCACCAGCACATCGGCGAGCCCTTCGGTGACGACCTGCCGGGTCGCCGACACTCCGTCCAGGCGTGGCATCTGAACGTCCATCAGCACCAGGTCCGGCGTCAGCTCGCGGGCCAGCGCCACCGCCTGCTCGCCGTCCGCCGCCTCGCCGACCACCTCGATGTCGGGCGCGCTGCGCAGGATCAGGACCAGTCCGGCGCGGACGGCTGACTGGTCCTCGGCGACCAGGACCCGGATGGGCCGGCTCATGCGATGTCTCCTTCGACGGTGTCGTTGACGGGGAGTGTGGCGCGTACGGCCCAGATCTTGCCGTCCGGTGAGTCCTCGGGCCCGGCCTCGAACGTGCCGTCCAGCAGCTCCACCCGCTCGCGCATGCCGACCAGGCCGGCGCCGGATCCGGGCGCGCGCGGGGCGTCCCGGTCGCCGTACGGGCTGGTCACGGTGACGACGAGCGAGCCCTCCCGATGAGTGAGGGACACGGTGACCCGGCCCGATGCGGCGTGCTTGAGGGCGTTGGTCAGCGACTCCTGCACGATGCGGTAGGCGGCGAGTTCGACGGGCGCCGGCACCTCGTCCTGGCCGGTGTCCAGCGTGACGTCGAGGCCGTTGGCGCGGGCGCCCTCCACCAGCGAGCCGAGGCCGTCGAGCGTCGGGGCCGCGGCCGGTTCCAGGTCACCGCTGCTGTCGCGCAGGATGCCGATCAGCCGCCGCATCTCCGAGAGCCCCTCCACGCTGTTCTCGCGGATGACGACCAGGGCGTCCTGAGAGGTCTTCGGGTCGTCGAGGGAGAGGGCGGCCGTGGAGTGGATGGCGATGGCGGACAGGTGGTTGGCGACCATGTCGTGCAGTTCGCGGGCCATCCGGGCGCGTTCGGCGGTGACCGCCTGGGTGCGGTCCATCTCGGCGAGCAGCGCGGTCTGCTCGGCGCGCAGCCGGGCGGACTCGGCGGCGTCGCGGTGGTTGCGGACGATCAGCCCGGTGGCGGCGGGGCCGAAGGCGACGATGCCCGTGACCACGCCGATCAGCAGCGCCTCGGGCTCGCGCCACAGGGCGAACGGCACCACGGCCCCGGCCACCGTGAGCAGCCCGGTGATCCGCGGAATGCGGCGGGCCGAGGCGGGCGTGCCGTACAGGACGGCCGCGTACATCAGGTCGGTGTACATCAGGATCGTGACCAGGTTGCCCTGGGTGAGGGTGTCCAGGACGATCGCGGCCGTGCCGGTCAGCAGGGCGGTGCGCGGGGCGGCCCGGCGCAGCAGCTCGCAGCCGGCCATGACGAAGAGCGGCAGCAGCAGCGGCCAGCGGCCCGGCAGGAGCACGTACGGCTCGGTGTGCGGACGGGTGGCCAGGCCGAGTCCCCACAGCAGCAGTCCGCCGAGCAGGCCGCCCGTCGCGATGTAGACGTCGAAGCGGCGTGGGCGGGGGAGTCGTACGGCCATGACTCCATCCAACACGGCCGTGACGCCTCGTGCGTGATCCCCGCGTAGGGTCCCTGGCTGCATCTTTCGATGTACCGCGGGTTCGTCAGACGCGACGACGATTCCGGCCGCCCCGACCGGGAGCCTTGAAGGTGACCGAGAGGAGCGAACCGTGATCGTCGCATTGATCGCCGCCTGCGAGATCGGCTTCTGGGTACTGCTGGCCGCCGGACTGGGCGCCCGCTACCTGCTGAAGATGCCGCGCACCGGCCTGGCGCTGCTGCTCTGTGAGCCGCTGCTGGAGGTCGTGCTGCTGGTCGCCACCGCGCTGGACCTGAAGAACGGTGCCGACCCGAACTGGACGCACGGCCTGGCCGCGCTGTACATCGGCTACACCGTCGGGCACGGCCACCGCACCGTGAAGTGGCTCGACGGCCATGCCGCCCACCGGTTCGGCGGTGCCCCGCCTCCGCAGAAGCCCCCGCGCGACGGCATGGCCCGCGCGCGCCACGAGGCCAGGATCTGGCTGGGCACGCTGGTCGGCGCGGTCGTCGCGACCGTGCTGCTCCAGGGCGCCATCTGGTACGTGGACGACCCGAGCCGCGTCACCTCCCTGGAGAGCTGGCGCTATACGGCCTGGCGCGCGGCCGGCATCCACGGCCTGATCGCGCTGAGCTACTTCGTCTGGCCGCGCAAGCCCTCCGCCGGGGAGCAGGACACCACCGTCAGCACATCGAAGGAAAGGATCCCGTCATGACCAAGGCGAAGCAGTATCTGACCGAAGGCGTCGTCACCTTCCTGATCGGCCTGCTGCTGTGGCGCTTCACCGGAGACGTGGACGTCCCCGTCGTCACCCTCACCAAGGTCGGCATCGTGATGATGATCGTCGGCGGGGTCCTCTCCGCCAACGGCCTCTGGCATGCAGCGCGGGGGAGAACCTAGCGCTCTCCGCCCGGCACCCACAACACGTCTCCGACCTGCTTGTTCGCCGTCCTCGCGAGGATGAACAGCAGGTCGGAGGCGCGGTTGAGGTAGGTCGCCGTCAGGGGGTTCATCGTCTCGCCGTGCACCTCCAGGGCGGCCCACGTCGAGCGCTCCGCCCGGCGTACGACCGTGCAGGCCTGGTGGAGCAGGGCCGCGCCCGGGGTGCCGCCCGGCAGGATGAAGGAGCGGAGCTTCTCCAGCCGCTCGTTGAAGTGGTCGCAGTCGGCTTCCAGCTTGTCGATGTAGAACTGCTCGACCCGCAGCGGCGGGAACTCCGGGTTCTCCACCACCGGCGTCGACAGGTCCGCGCCCACGTCGAACAGGTCGTTCTGCACACGGGTGAGGACCTTGACGACCTCCTGGTCCAGGCCGCCCAGGGCGATCGCCGCACCGATCGCCGCGTTCGCCTCGTTGGCGTCGGCGTACGCGGAGATCCGCAGGTCGGTCTTGGCGACCCGGCTCATGTCGCCGAGGGCGGTGGTGCCCTGGTCGCCGGTCCTGGTGTAGATGCGCGTCAGATTGACCATGTGGCCAGCGTAGTTACGCTCCGGCGGTTCGGAACACGCGTGTGCCCACTGTCACGGCCAGAGTCGTGAGGCCGACGGCCACCAGAACCCCGTACAGCATGGGCGCCGTCGCGTAGCTGCCGATGTACGCGTCCCGTACCGCGTCCACCAGATAGCGGAACGGCATGAGGTGCGACAGGACGTCCAGCCAGGCCGGGCCCAGGGTCATCGGGAGCATCAGGCCGGACAGCAGCATGGACGGCATGGTCAGCGCGTTGACCGCCGGGCCGAAGCTCTGCGGGGTGTCCAGCTTCATGGCCAGCGCGTACGACAGCGAGGCCAGCGAGAGCGAGAGCAGGGCGACGAACCCGAAGCCGATCAGCACACCGGCCAGCGGGGCCCGCAGGCCCATCGCCACCGCCGCCAGCACCAGCAGCACCGCCTGGAAGACGAACACCGTGGCGTCCCGCAGCACCCGGCCCAGCAGCAGGGCCAGTCGGCTGACCGGGGTGACGCGCATGCGTTCGACCACCCCCTGGCCCTTCTCGATGATGATCGAGAAGCCGGCGAACGATGCCCCGAACAGACCCAGTTGGAGCAGCAGACCGGGGACGAGCACCTGCCAGGAGCTGCCCTGCTCGCCGAGTGGCAGGTCCGTGAGCAGGGGACCGAAGAACAGCAGATACAGCAGCGGCATCAGGACGCCGAACAGCAGCGCGAAACGGGAGCGCAGGGACTGGCGGAGATAGCGCCCGTAGACGAGCGCGGTGTCGTGCAACAGCATCGGGAGTCCTCTGTTTCCTCTCTGGCGCCTAGACGGCGACGGGGGCCCGGTCGGCGGGCGTGGCGCTGCGGCCGGTGATGGCGAGGAACGTGTCCTGGAGCGAGGCGTCGAGCGAGCCGCCGTACCGGAGCTTCAGCGCGCTCGGAGTTCCCTCGGTGACCACCACGCCCCGGTCGACGACGACCAGCCGGTCGGAGAGCGCGTCGGCCTCGTCGAGGTAGTGGGTGGTCAGGAAGACGGTCGTGCCGTGCTCGTCGCGCAGCCGGCGCACCAGGTCCCACAGGTCGGCCCGGCTGCCGGGGTCGAGACCGGTCGTCGGCTCGTCGAGGAACAGCACCTTCGGGCGGTGGGTGAGCGCCATCGCGATGTCCAGGCGCCGCCGCTGTCCGCCGGAGAGCGCGGCGCACTTGCTCTCGAGCAGGTCGGTGAGGCCCAGGTCGCGGGCCAGCTCCTCGGCGCGCTCGGCGGCGTCCGCCCTGGTCAGCCGGTACAGGCGCCCCTGGGTGACCAGTTCCTCCCGCACGGTGATCCCCGGGTCCACGCCGCCGGACTGCGCCACGTAGCCGCAGGCCCGCCGCACCCCGGCCGGGTCGGTCGCCAGATCGTGGCCCGCGACGGTGGCGGCCCCGCCGGTCGGTTCCAGCAGGGTCGTCAGCATCCGCAGGGTCGTCGTCTTGCCGGCGCCGTTCGGGCCGAGGAAGCCGAGGATCTCGCCCTCGCGGACGGTCAGGTCGATGCCGCGTACGGCTTGGACCGGGCCGCGCTTCGTCCGGAAGGTACGGGCCAGTCCGGCCGTACTGATGATCGCCATGCCTCTGTTCGCTGTGCCCTTGTTCTCCATGCCCTTGTTCTTCATGGCCACAGAAAAACAGAGTCTCTTAAAGTTTGCAATGACCCCAAGTTTTGAGAGGCCCCAGGGAAGCTAGGATTCGGACATGGCTGAGGGGCTCAGGGAACGGAAGAAGCGCGAGACCAGGCAGCGCATCTCGGACATCGCCACCGGGCTGTTCCTGGAGCACGGGTTCGTGACGGTGACGATCGCGGACGTGGCGGAGGCCGCCGACGTCTCCGTGAACACCGTCTACAACTACTTCCCGGCCAAGGAGGACCTCTTCTTCGACCGCTCCCAGGGCGTCGTCGACCGCCTCTCCCGCTGGGTGCGCGGCCGGGACACGGGGGAGTCGGCCACCCGGGCGGTGCTGCGTGAACTGCGCGCCGAGACCGAGGCCGTCTCGCCCCGGATGGGCCTCATCGAGGGCTACGACCGCTTCATGCGCTGCATCGACGAGGCGCCGCCGCTGCGCTCCCGCCTGTGGAGCATCCAGCAGGAGGTCCAGGACAACCTGGAGGCGACCCTCCGTGAGGAGGTCGGCGCGGGTGACGGCGATCCGCTGCCGGGGCTGATCGCCGGTCAGATCTGCTGGATCCACGGCACCCTCTTCGTCGCGATCGGCCGCGAGATGGTCAAGGGGCGCAACCCGGACGAAGTATCACGAGAGATGCTCGTCCTCCTCGACGACATCGAGGAGCTGTTGAGCGAGAAGGTGCTCAACTACGCCGTACGAGACCCCGAATGACCCGGCACGGTGTGATGTCCGTCATGTGAGACGTGACGCGCGTTACTTAGCGGTCACACGGCGCCTCACGAACGCTAGTGTCCGCCCGAGAGGCATACATAAGAGCCGTGTCAGCAGGGAGTCGTAACGTGGCAGGGAAGCTCGCCGTCATCGGAGCCGGCCTCATGGGAGCCGGTATCGCCCAGGTCTCGGCGCAGGCGGGCTGGGACGTCGTCCTGCGCGACGTCACCGACGAGGCGTTGAAGCGGGGCACCGACGGCATCAAGGCCTCGTACGACAAGTTCGTCGCCAAGGGCAAGCTGGAGGCGCACGACGCCGACGCCGCCGTCGCCCGGATCACCGCCACCACCGACCTGGACGCCGTGGCCGACGCGGACGTCGTCGTGGAGGCCGTGTTCGAGAAGCTCGAGATCAAGCACGAGATCTTCCGCACGCTCGACAAGCTCGTGAAGGACGAGGCGATCCTCGCCTCCAACACCTCCGCCATCCCGATCACCAAGATCGCGGCCGCGACGGAGCGCCCCGAGCGGGTCGTCGGCGCGCACTTCTTCTCGCCGGTGCCGATGATGCAGCTGTGCGAACTGGTCCGCGGTTACAAGACCAGCGACGAAACCCTGGCCAAGGCTCGGGAGTTCGCCGAGTCGGTCGGCAAGACCTGCATCGTCGTCAACCGCGACGTCGCCGGCTTCGTGACGACCCGTCTCATCTGCGCCCTGGTCGTCGAGGCCGCGAAGCTGCAGGAGTCGGGCGTGGCGAGCGCCGAGGACATCGACCTCGCCTGCAAGCTGGGCTTCGGCCACGCCATGGGCCCGCTGGCGACGGCGGACCTGACCGGCGTCGACATCCTGCTGCACGCCACGAACAACATCTACACCGAGTCCCAGGACGAGAAGTTCGCGGCTCCCGAGCTGATGCGCCGGATGGTTGACGCCGGTGACATCGGGCGCAAGAGCGGGCAGGGCTTCTACAAGCACTGAAACCGCACATGCCCCGGGGCCATCACACCCCCGGGTGAATTCGGTATCGGTTCGCTTACAGGAAGCAACCTCTGCCGCCTCCACACAGTCAGAGGTTGCATCACCGGCATCAGAAACGCGGAGCACGAGACGCACGCACGGGGAGCGCATATGTACATCAGGGGCGACCACGCCGAGCTGGTCGTCGGGGGCCGCCTCGACGTCCGGAGCGCGGCGGACGCCCGTACGGTCCTGCACTCGGCCGTCGACGACGGAGTCGGCGACCTCGTGCTCGACCTGTCCGAACTGGACTCCTGGGACGCCACCGGACTGGGTGTGATCATGGGAGCCCACCGGCGGGCCGGTCGCTGCGGCCGGCGCCTGGTGCTGCGCGGTGTACCGCCGCAGATGCAGCGCCTGCTGGTGGCCACCCGTCTGCACCGGATCCTGGCGATCGAAGGGGGCATCGGGGTGGAGACACTGCCCCGCGTGTGACGCCGGCGTGCGGGTGTGAACCGGGAGACCGGGGAGGACCCGGACGGACGTTGTCGAATCGTGCGACGCGCACAATCCTCACGAGACCGTGACGTCTCGGACGCCGCGGTACCCCGGACTGTCGTAGATACTGTGCGAAGGTTTAGGGTTCGGCTGCCCGCTGCCTTGCCACCCTTCGAGCGGGCCCGGACCAGAAGCGACAGCGCGGTGTGCAGCAAGGCCGGGAAGGGCTTTCACAGCACACACCCGCTTTTGGGGGGCTTGACTTATGGACCCGAACACCCGGGGACCCGAGGAGTACGGCCACGAAGGCGACGGCCAGGGGCCGCGCCAGCGCCCGCCCCGGGACTCCCTCACACCCGACTTCGCGCAGCACACGCCCGCGCTCGCCCGCACGGTGCGGCTCGTCGCCGGCGACTTCCTGCTGACGGTCAACCCCGTCGACGGCAGCGAGATAGAGGCCTGCCCGCCCGCCGAACAGCCCGCCCGGCCCGTGAAGCTCACCACGGCCGAACGCGCCGAGGCCGAGCGCGCGGCCCGGCCGCCCGTCCCGCCCGGCCCGGCGCGTCCCGCCCTGCCGCTGCTGGCCCGCCAGGACGAACGCGAGCGACTGGTGCGCCTGCTCGCCCGCGGCCGCTCCGTCCGCCTCACCGGACCCGCCGGCTCGGGCCGCACCCGCCTCCTCGACCTCGTCGCCGAGGACTGCTCGGACCTCGCCCCCGACGGCGTGGTCCGCCTCAACGGCTTCGGACGCACCTCCGGCGACCTCCAGTACGAGCTCTTCCGCGCCGTCTTCAGCGCCCCCCTGTACCGCCCGGACCGGGACGAACTGCTGACCCACCTCGGTGAGATCGGCGCGGTCGTCGTCCTCGACGACATCGAGTTCGGCGGCGCCGCGCTCGACGAGCTGCTGGAGGCGACCCCGGAGTGCGCCTTCCTGCTGGGCGCAACCCCGGACGTGCCCGCGCCCTCCGCAGGCTCCGCCGTCGAGGAGGTCGCCCTCGGCGGCCTGGATCGCGCGGCCGGACTCGACCTGCTGGAGCACGCGGTGGGCCGGTCCCTCACCGAGGAGGAGTCCAACTGGGCGGGGGACCTCTGGTTCGAGTCCGAGGGCCTGCCGCTGCGCTTCGTCCAGGCCGGTGCCCTGCTGCGGCAGCGCGACCGGCTGCGCGCCGGGACGAGTGCCGTCGACGAGTTCGGCGTCTTCGAGGACACGCCCCCGGCCGAGGCGTACGACGCCGCCGACGGCGACGACGTACCGCTGCCCGCGCTCGGCGAGGCCGCCGCCCCCGCCCCGCTGCTCGCCTCCCGGCTCAGCGCCTCCGCCCGCGCCACCCTGCGGTTCGCCGTCGCCCTCGGCGGCGAGGTCCCGCACCAGGCGCATCTGCCCGCCCTGGTCGGCGACACCCACGCGGACGCCGCCCTCGGCGAACTGGCCCTCTGCGGCCTGGTCTCCCCGGTCGGCTCCCGCTACCGGCTCGCCGCGGGCGTGCCGGCCCAGCTGGAGGCCGCCGGATACGCCGACGAGGCCGAGGCCGGGGCCCGCAGCGCCGCCCAGCACTACTCCTGGTGGGCCGGGCACCCCTCGGTCACCCCCGAGCGCGTGTGCGCCGAGTCCGACGCCCTCCTCGCCGCACTGGCCCTCCTCGGGCCGGCCACCCGGCCGCCCGCCGAGGACGAGGAGAGCGCGGCCGTCCACCTGGCCCGCACCGCCGCCCCCGCCTTCGCCGCCGGACTGCACTGGAGCGCCTGGGAACGGGCCCTGCGGGCCGGCGCCGAGGCCGCCCGGCTCGCCGGGGACGTCGCCGAGGAGGCCTACTTCCACCACGAGCTCGGCATCCTCGCCCTGTGCGGCGGCCGGCTCGACCGGGCCCGGGCCGAACTGGAGGCCTCCATCGGCCTGCGCGGCGCCCTGGCCGACAAGCGCGGCACCGTCGCCGGCCGTCGTGCCCTCGCCCTGGTCTCCGACCGCTCGGGCACCCCGATCGGGCTCGGCCCGACCGCGGGGGAGGAGGTGCCCGACGCCCGGTACGAGGAGTCGGCGTCCCCGGCCGGCGGTGTCCCGGCGGCCTTCCCGACGCTCCAGCAGCCCTCCTCGCCGACCGTGGTCACCCACCACAGCCCGTCCGCGCCCTCGCGCAAGGCCCGGGGCGGTCTCAAGGGCCTGGCCCGTCGCAACCTCGTGGCCGCGGGCGCCGGTGCCCTGCTCGTCGCCGTGCTCGGCACGGTGGTGACCCTCGGCGCCACCTCCGACAAGGACCGGAACCCACCGTCCGACCAGGTCGGCGTCAACCCCTCGGCCAGCCAGGGCCTGGGCGACGGCAGCCTGGGCGCCGACCCGGCGGCGAACGAGGGCGGCGGCGACACCGGCGCGGCCACCAGCAGCCCGACCGATCCGGGTCCGGACGGCACGCTCGGCACGTCGGACGACCCGACGCCTACGGACGACCCGAGCGGTTCGCAGGATCCGAGCGATCCGGCATCGACGTCCAAGCCGCCGACGACCTCGAAGCCTCCGACGTCCTCCAAGCCGCCGACGACCCCGACCAAGCCGCCGTCCTCATCGACCAAGCCGCCGTCGAGTCCGCCGCCGTCCTCGTCGTCGCCGACACCGACGGACACCGGGGAGCCGACGCCGACGACGACCCCGCCGACGACCAGCCCGTCCACCTCCGACTCGGCCAGCGGCCCGGCGCCGAGCGCGCCCACGAGCACCACCGCGAGCGCGCCGCAGAGCAGTGGCGCGGGCACGCCCGGCAGTTCGGACCAGGTGATCTGACACCCCGTACACACAGCAGGGCCGGGTCCGCGTGCGCGGACCCGGCCCTCTTTGTCGGGCGGGGGCGGGTCAGAACAGTCGCAGCTTGTCGTCCTCGATGCCGCGCATCGCGTCGTAGTCGAGGACCTGGCAGCCGATGCCCCGGTCCGTCGCGAGGACGCGGGCCTGGGGCTTGATCTCCTGCGCGGCGAAGACACCGCGGACCGGCGCGAGATGGGGGTCGCGGTTCAGCAGCTCCAGATAGCGCGTCAGCTGCTCCACGCCGTCGATCTCACCGCGCCGCTTGATCTCCACCGCGACGGTCTTGCCGTCGGCGTCCCGGCACAGGATGTCCACCGGCCCGATGGCCGTGGGGTACTCGCGGCGGATCAGGGTGTAGCCGTCGCCGAGTGTCTCGATGCGGTCGGCGAGCAGCTCCTGAAGGTGCGCTTCCACGCCGTCCTTGATCAGGCCGGGATCCACGCCCAGTTCGTGCGAGGAGTCGTGGAGAACCTCCTCCATCGTGATGATGAGCTTCTCGCCCGCCTTGTTGATGACGGTCCAGACGCCCTCTTCCTCGCCGGTGCCCTCCTTCAGCGTGCAGGGCGGCGACATCCAGTTCAGGGGCTTGTAGGCCCGGTCGTCGGCGTGGATCGAGACGCTGCCGTCCGCCTTCACCAGGATCAGGCGCGGGGCCGAGGGAAGGTGGGCGGTGAGCCGCCCGGCGTAGTCCACGGAACAGCGGGCAATGACGAGACGCATGGTCGGCAACGCTACTCGACGGGCACCTGCCGACGCGATTCGCCCTGGAAAACGCATGTTCGGTAATGGCCGATTGTGTGCATGGTGTGCTCATTGAGAGTGTGTCATCTGCGCATTCTCCTGGTGCCGTCACCGCCGGTTGCTTACCGTATGAACGGGAGGTCGCGAGGCGTGTACGCAGCGTGTCCGGTATCGCGAATCTCCCCTATCTGTCCGGCAACCCCCGTTCATCGGGGGTGCGAGAGGAGAACTCATGTCGCTCGACGTCTCACCGGCCCTACTCGAACAGGCCGAGCGAGGCGAGGTCGACGAAGCGGAATTCGTCGACTGCGTCCGGACCTCCCTGCCCTATGCGTGGGAGATGATCAGCTCCCTGGTGGCCCAGCTGAAGGTGGACGGCGGTGCGTTCGCCGACAACCAGACGCCTCCGCCGGACGAGCGGGCACGCGGGCAGTTGCTGCGTGCGCTTGCGAGTGACGCGATACGCGGCGCGCTGCAACGGCACTTCGGTGTGCGGCTGGCTTTCCAGAACTGCCATCGGGTGGCCGTGTTCCCGCTTGACTCCTCGGTCGACGAGAAGCTGGACCGCTTCACCTCGGTCCGCAGCCAGGTGCTGAACCAGTCACCCGAGTTCCGGGACTGCTGACGCGGCGCCGCTTGCTTGCCGCTCCGTACGCGGGAGGTGCGCTTTTGTACCGGAGCGGCAAGCCCCCAGGAAGTCACCGCGCCATCAGACGAGTTGGGGGAGCACCTCGGTCCCCAGCCGCCGTACGTTCTCCTCGGTCGCCGCCAGGTCCCCGGAGCCCTCGACGAGCAGGGCGAAGCGGGAGATGCCCGTCCGCTCGCTGGTCGCCGCCAGCCGGTCGGCGCACAGCCGCGGCGTCCCCACCGGGTGCAGCCCGCAGAGCAGTTCGGTGTACGCCAGCGGGTCGCGCATCCGGCGTGTGCGCCCGTCGACCGTGACATGTGCCTCCAGCCCCTGCTTCAGCCAGCCCGGCATCGCCTTCATCAGCGTCTCCGCCGCGTCGACCCGCCGGTCCGCGATCTGGCAGACGCCCGCCGACACATGGGACGCGCCGCGGATCTCCTCGGCGGGCCGGCCGCTCGCCCGCGCGTGCTGCCGCCACAGGGCGACCATCTCGGCCTTCTCCTCGTCCCCCACATGCATCCCGAGCAGCATCGAGAGACCGCGCTCGGCGGCCAGCCGCACGCTCGCCGGGGAGGTGCAGGCGACGACCAGCTCGGGGCCTTGGACGTCGGTCAGGGCCTCCGACGGCCGGGGGACCACCGGGACTTCACGGAAGCGGAAGCGCTCCCCCTCGGCCGCCACGGACGGTTCGCGCAACCAGCGCTCCAGGAGGTCCAGGGCCTCCGGGAACCCCTTCTCGTACGCCTCGAGGCCCGCGCCGAACACCTCCAGGTCGACCCATGGACCGCCGCGCCCGACACCCAGCGTGAAACGGCCGCCGCTCGTGTGGTGCAGCAGCGCGGCCTGTTCGCCGAGGGCCACGGGGTGGGCGGTGGGCAGAACGCTGACCGCCGTACCGACCCGGATACGGCGGGTGCGGCCGAGCAGCAAGGCGGCCAGGGTGATCGCCGACGGGCATGTGCCGTACGGCACGAAGTGGTGCTCGGCCAGCCAGACCGCGTCGAGCCCCGATTCCTCGGCCACCTCGGCCGAGCGGACCGCGCGGTGCAGCGCCTCGCCCTCGCCCTGGCCGGGGAACTGGGCCGCCAACACGAAACTTCCAACGTGCATTGCTTTCCTGCTTCCTTGGCTCCGACACGGAGCTCCCCCACAGGGCATAACCGTCTGACACGTGCCGAGGACACGGCCGGGCGGAGTATTTTGCGGATTGTCTGCAGAATGGGGCGTTCCGCTGAGAGCCGGTGAGCACCCGCCTCGCCCGGAGAGGGACTTGTGGCGATTGGTGCCGTACGCGTACCCTCGTCCGCGCCGCGTAGGCTGGACACGGCTCGTGCTCCCTGTATATCCCCGAGAGGTGTCCCGTGTCCCCGCGTCGTAACCGACCCAAGGATGCCGGTTCGTCCGGCCGGAGCGCCGAGGACGACAGCCCCGGCCGCTACGGCGGCTGGCAGTCCTCGGAGAACTGGCAGGGTGAGAACTGGAGCGTGCGGCATGTGGCCGGCGCGAGCGCGCAGGGCAAGTCGTACCGCTGCCCCGGCTGCGACCAGATGATCCCCGACGGTGTGCCGCACGTGGTGGCCTGGTCCGAGCACGCGGGCGTCGACGACCGCCGGCACTGGCACAAGGCCTGCTGGAACGCGCGGGACCGCCGCACCCCGGGGGTGCAGCGGTCCCGTAACTCGCCGAGATTCTGAGGGAACTCAGACGTCCCGCTTCTCCAGCAGCGCGAAGGCGGCGGCGAAGGCGACGGCCGTGGCGCCGAGGATGATCCACAGCGGGTCCCAGCCGGAGGGGCCGGACTCGCTGAGGGAGTTGGCGTAGAAGATGCTCAGCTGGTTCGGGATGGAGTACTCGAACAGGGCGTCGCGCACGGCCCGCAGCGACTCCGAGAACATGAACAGCGCGATCACCAGCGGGGCGAGCACGGCGCCGATCATGATGGTGATGGCGCCCGCCGAGTGCCGGATGATCGAGCCGATGGCGAGCGAGAGCAGGCCCAGCAGCGCGACGTAGGCCGACATGCCGACCGTGGCCTTCAGCCACTCCCCGCCTGTGGGGGACTTGGCGCCGTCGCCCTCCAGCATGGCGACGTGCAGGAAGGCGACGAGGGACGAGGACACCAGCGTCACCACGAACGCGACCAGGAAGAACACGATGGCCTTCGCCGCCAGCACCCGGCCGCGGCTCGGGCACGCGACCATCGTGGTGCGGACCATGCCGGTGCCGTACTCCGAGGCCGTGGTCAGCACGCCCAGCGTGATGAGGCACATGCTGCCCAGCAGCAGCCCGAAGAAGCCCAGGCCGAGCGGGCTCTCGCCGGACAGGGCCGGGTCGGAGTTCGCCACCACCACGCCGGTCAGCACACCGATGCCGACGACGAGCAGGACGAACACGCCGAGCGTCCACATCGTGGAGCGCACCGACCTGATCTTCGTCCACTCGGAGGCGATGGCATGCCCGAGGTGCGTGCGCACGACCGGGATCGGCGAGGTGTAGCCGGGGGCGGGGTAAGCAGAGCCGGGGGCCGCCGCCTGCCAGGTGGGCGCGGCCTGTGGCGTCTGGGACTGGGGGCTGCTCATCGGGCGTCCTCGGGCTTGGTCAGGTCGGAGGTCGGGGCGGGAGCCGGCGCGGCGGCGGGCGCCTGCGGCGGCACGGGCGGCTGGGCAGCCGCCGGCGGAGCCGGAGCGGCGGCGGGCTGCGCGGGAGCGGCACCGGCCTGCGGCCCGCCGGGCGCGGCGGAGGCTGCCGGGCCGCTCTGCGGCGCCTGACCGGCGGGCTGTCCCGGGGCCTGGGGCGCCTGCGAGGCGGGCTGCGCCGGAGCCTGCGGCGCCTGGGGCGCGGCCTGGGCGTACGGGTTGGGTGCTCCCGCGCCGGGGGCGCCAGGCGCGGACCCGGGCGCGCTGGGGGCCCCGGAAGCCCCGGGAGCCCCGTACGGGCCCGCCGGAGCCTGTCCCGGTGCGCCCTGCGGCGGCATCGGGAGCGGCTGCCCGCCCTGCTGGGGCGGCGGCGGGGCGTACCAGCCCGGCTGGCCCTGCCCCGGCACCGGCATCGGCGGCTGCGCGCCGGGCGGCAGCGGCTGCTGGAGGCCTTCCTTCTGGTCGATGGTCGAGCGGTAGTCGACGGCGCCCTGCGTCATCCGCATGTACGCCTCCTCCAGCGAGGCCTGGTGCGGCGACAGCTCCCACAGCCGTACGTCGGCGTCGTGCGCGATGTCGCTGATGCGGGGGAGCGGCAGCCCGGTCACCCGCAGTGCGCCGTCCTGCTCCGGCAGCACGTGCCCGCCCGACTCGGTGAGCGCGGCCGACAGCTTCTCGCGCTGCTGCGGCTCGGTGTCGGGCGTGCGGACCCGCGCGAAGTCCGCGGAGTTCGCGGAGATGAAGGCCGTGACGCTCATGTCGGCGAGCAGCTGTCCGCGCCCGATGACGATGAGGTGGTCGGCGGTCAGCGCCATCTCGCTCATCAGATGGGAGGAGACGAAGACCGTACGACCCTCCGCCGCCAGCGCCTTCATCAGATTGCGCACCCAGTGGATGCCCTCGGGGTCGAGGCCGTTGACCGGCTCGTCGAACAGCAGCACCTGCGGGTCGCCGAGCAGCGCGGCGGCGATGCCGAGCCGCTGCCCCATGCCGAGGGAGAAGCCCTTGGACCGCTTCTTGGCCACCTCCTGCAGACCGACGACCCCGAGCACCTCGTCCACGCGCCGGGCCGGGATGCCGGACAGCTGGGCCAGGCACAGCAGGTGGTTGCGGGCGGCCCGGCCGCCGTGCACGGCCTTGGCGTCCAGCAGGGCGCCGACCTGGCGGGCGGCGTTGGGCAGCTTGCGGTACGGATAGCCCCCGATCGTCACCTGCCCGGCCGTCGGGTTGTCCAGGCCGAGGATCATCCGCATCGTCGTCGACTTGCCCGAGCCGTTCGGCCCGAGGAAGCCGGTGACGGCTCCGGGGCGCACCTGGAAGGAAAGGTTGTACACAGCGGTCTTGTCGCCGTAGCGCTTCGTCAGGCCGACTGCTTCGATCATGCTCCGCACCCATCGCAAGGTTCAGGACAGCGGGGCACACGCCCCCCGTAAGGGTTAGGAGGATATCGAGGCGCTGACGGTTCCGCCCAAATCAAAGTAAAGGGTGGGGCCCCGAAGGGCCCCGACAGCCCCCTCCCCGACTCCGCCCGGCCTAGGCGTCGCGCTTCTTCAGCAGCACGTACCCGCCGATCAGGGCCGCGAGCACCCACAGCCCCATGATCCCGAGGCCGCCCCATGGCCCGTACGGGGTGTCGTCGTCGATCGGCGTGACCACCTGCATGATCTTGCTGCCGGCCTGGTCGGGCAGGAACCTGCCGATCTTCTTCGTCGCGTCGACATTGCCGAGGATGCTGGAGATCAGGAAGAAGAACGGCATCAGGATGCCCAGCGACAGCATCGGGGAGCGCAGCATCGCGGCGACGCCCATGGAGAACATCGCGATCAGGGCCATGTAGAGGCCGCCGCCGAGCACGGCCCGCAGCACACCCGGGTCACCGATCTCCGCCCGGTGCCCGCCGAGCATCGCCTGCCCGAGGAAGAACGCCGCGAAGCTGGTGACGAGCCCGACCAGCAGGGCGAGGCCGCTCGCCACCGCGATCTTGCTGAACAGGAAGGAGCCACGCCGCGGCACGGCGGCCAGCGAGGTGCGGATCATTCCGGTGCTGTACTCGTTCGACACCACCAGCACGCCGAACACGATCATCGCCAGCTGGCCGAGGCTCATCCCCGCGAAACTGATGAACGTCGGATCGAACTCCGCCCGGGCCTGCGCGCTCATGCTGTCGAACTCGTTCTTCGACAGCGCCGAGATCAGCATGCCGAGGGCGACCGTCACGACCACCACGAGCGAGAGCGTCCACACCGTGGACGCCACTGACCTGATCTTGGTCCACTCCGACCGAACGACCTGGGTCGTCGACATGCTCAGCCCCTCTTCCAGCCGTCGCCCCACTGCTGCTGCTGTGGCGGCTGCGGGCTCGTCTCGCTGTGTGCGTGGTACTCCACCGACTCCGCGGTCAGCTGCATGAAGGCCTCCTCCAGCGAGGCCTGTTGCGGGCTCAGCTCATGCAGCGTCAGCCCGTGCCGCGCCGCCAGCTCACCGACGAGCTCGGCCTTGCCGCCGTCCACCTCCAGCACCCCGTCCCCGCTCTCCACGGCCACGATCCCGGCCTGGTGCAGCACATCGAGCAGCCGCTCCCGCTGCGGGCTGCGCACCCGGACGTACGACCGTGAGTTGCGCGCGATGAAGTCGGCCATGGAGGTGTCCGCGAGCAGCCGCCCCTGCCCGATGACGACGAGGTGCTCGGCGGTCAGGGCCATCTCGCTCATCAGATGGGAGGAGACGAACACGGTCCGGCCCTGCGCGGCCAGCGACTTCATCAGGGTGCGGATCCAGTGGATACCCTCGGGGTCGAGGCCGTTGACCGGCTCGTCGAACATCAGGATCCGCGGGTCGCCCAGCAGCGCGGCCGCGATGCCGAGCCGCTGCCCCATGCCCATCGAGAAGCCCTTGGTCTTCTTCTTCGCGACCGCTGTCAGCCCGACCGTGTCCAGCACCTCCCGCACCCGGCCGCGCGGAATGCCGTTGCTCTGCGCGAGGCACAGCAGATGGTTGTAGGCGGTGCGCCCGCCGTGCCAGGCCTTCGCCTCCAGCAGGGCGCCGATGTACGTCAGCGGGTCCTTGAGCTGCTGGTAGTGCTTGCCGTCGATACGGACGTCGCCGGCGGTGGGGTGGTCAAGACCGAGGATCATCCGCATGGTCGTGGACTTCCCCGCGCCGTTGGGCCCGAGAAAGCCGGTGACGATGCCTGGTCTGACAGTGAAGGACAGGTTGTTGACCGCCACCTTCTCGCCGTAACGCTTGGTCAGCCCCTCGAGCTCAATCATGCCGCCACGCTAGAACGGGACAAAGCCCTCTGCCACCCGAGCGGCAGAGGGCTTTGCGGAGATTCAGACTCCGTATGCCCGTGTGTTACCGGGACTGCTGGGCCGGGACCCCACGGGAGATCGGCTCGTCCTCGGCCGGCGAACCGGCGGCGGCCACCGCGGCGCCCGTGAGCGTCGCGAGCATCTCGCGGACGTTCGTCAGCTGGGCGTTGATGCTGTCGCGGCGGTTGGTGAGGGCGGCCAGCTCGCGCTCGGATTCCGAACGGATGCGGTCGGCCTTGGCGTTGGCGTCGGCCACGATGTCCTCGGCCTGGCGCTGGGCCGTCTCCACCGTCTGGCGGGCGCGGCGCTCGGCGTCCGTGCGCAGCTTCTCCGCCTCCAGACGCAGCTGCTCGGCGCGGTGCTCGATCTCGGCGAGACGCTTCTCGGCCTTGGCCTGACGGGACGCCAGGTCGCGCTCGGACTGCTCGCGGCGCTTGGCGAGGTTCGTCTCGAAGTCGGCGGCGGCCTGCGCGGCCTTGGCGCGGGTCTCCTCGAAGAGGGCGTCCGCCTCCTCGCGCTTGGACTGCGCGTCCTTCTGCGCCTCGGAACGCAGCTGGGAGGCGTCACTCTTGGCCTTCTCGACGATCCGCAGGCCCTCGTCCTCGGCCTTGGCCTTGCGCTCCGACGAGTACGCCTCGGCGTCGTTGCGCACCTGCTGGGCCGCCGACTCGGCGAGCTCGCGGTGCTGCTCGGCCGCGCGCCGGGCCTCCTCGCGCAGGTCCTTCGCCTCTTCCTCGGCGAGGCGGAGAATCTTCTCCACGCGCGCACCGAGACCCGCGTACGACGGCTCGGCGTCGGTGACCTGGGCTTGGGCGTTCTGCGTCTCGAGGTGGAGCTCTTCGATGCGCTTTTCCAGAGCGGTGATGCGGGCGAGAGCGCTGTCACGGTCGGAGACGAGCTTGGAGATTCGTTCGTCCACCTGAGCGCGGTCGTATCCACGCCGCACAAGCTCGAAGCCGTAGGGGGAAGTGTCGCTCATGGGGTTCCTGTCGAATGAGACCGGTGAGGTGATAGGTGGAATCCTAGGGGCCGAAACGGTGTGTCATCGAGCGGATGCGCGTTTGATCTGGAAAATGAGACCCCTTTTGGGTGGCTGAGCGGCAGAGGGCTTGCCAAAACTTGGTCAAAGCCCCCGGATGGCCCCGGAATCGGCTCCCGCCCAGGGTGTCACGTACCACCCGAAGGCCCTAGCTCTCCGAGGACTTGCCACCCGAACGAGGTGCGCCGACCGTCGCACCGGCCTTGACCCCGTTGTCCTTGCCCCCGGCCGGGGCCTCGAAGGACTCCAGTGCCTCCAGGACGTCCTGGACGCGGGAGATCTCGGCGTTGATGTCCTCGCGACGGCGGACCAGGACCTCCAGCTCGCGCTTGCCCTCCTCGACCGTGCGCTTGGCCTCGCGGATCGCCTCGGCCTTGAGCTCCTCGGCCTCCCGGACCAGCGTGGACTTCTTCTGCTCGGCCTCCTTGAGCAGCCCCTCGGCCTTCTTCACCGCGGCGATACGGACCTTGCCCGCCTCGGAGTTGGCCTCCGAGACGATCTCCTTCGACTTCGCCTGCGCCTTCGCGAGCTGCTCCTCGGCGGCCTTGACAAGCGCGTCGCAGCGGTCGCCCGCCGACTTCATCGTCTCGGCCGACTCCCGGCGGGCCCGCTCGTGCAGTTCCTCGATCTCACCCGTGATGCGGTCGCGCAGCTCCTCGGCGCGCTCCCTGATCTGCGTGGCGTCCCGACGCGCGCCGACCAGCAGCTCGTCCGCGTCCGTACGGGCCTTCTCCACCAGCGAGTTGCCCTCGACCGTCGACTCGGACACCAGCCGGTCGGCCTCCGTGCGGGCCGCGCCCACCATCGTGTCGGCCTGCGACTCGGCCTCCGCCGTGGTCTTGTGCGCCTGCTGCTGCGCCTCGCTCAGCAGCTTGTCGGCCTCGGCCGTGGTCTCCGTGATGAGCTTGTCGACCTGCTCGGCCGCCTCGGAGCGCCGCTTGTTGGCGTCCTTGCGGGCCTCGTCCAGGGTGCGGTCGGCCTCCTCGCGCGCGGTGGCGACGAGCCGCTCCGCCTCCGCCTCGGCGTCGGCCTTGACCCGGCCGGCCTCGCCGCGGACCCGCTCGGCGTGCTGCTGCGCCGAGCGGACCGTCTCGGCGGCCTCGGCCCGCAGCCGCTCCGCCTCGCCGGTGGCCTCCCCGACCAGCTGGTCGGCCTTGGCGACCGCCTCGGACCGGACCCGCTCGGCCTCGTTCAGGGATTCGGTGCGGACCCGCTCGGCCTCGGTGACCGTCTCCATCCGCAGGCGGTCGGTCTCCGTGACCGTCTCGGTCGTGAGCCGCTCCGCCTCGTTGCGCGCCTCGGTGATGAGGGTGTCCGCCTGCGTCGCCGCGTCCGACCGGATGCGGTTGGCGTCCTCACGGGCGTCCGCCCGGGTGCGCGAGGCGTTCTGCTCGGCCTCGGCGATGGCGTCCGACGCCTCCGTGCGCGCCCGCTGGGCGTGCTCGGAGACCTCCGTACGGATGCGGTCCGCCTCGGTGATCGCCTCGGACATCGTGCGCTCGGCGAGCGCCTTGGCGGCCTCGGTCTCCTCGTGCGCCTCGCGCCGCAGCCGGCCGGCGTCCTCGCTCGCCCGCTCCCGCTCCGCGTAGGCGTCGGTGCGGACCCGGTCCGCCTCCTCCTGGGCCTCCCGCCGCGTACGGTCCGCGACGTGCTCGGCGGCGCTGCGCAGCCCGGCGATCTCGTCCTGGGCCTGCTCGTGCAGCCCCGCGACGGAGTCCCGTACCTGCTGGGCGTGCTGCTCGGCGGCCGACACCATCTCCGTGGCCCGCCGGTCGGCTTCCTCGACCAGGCGTACGGCCTCGGCCTGCGCCTCCTCCACGCGCTTGCGCGCCGAGGCCAGCAGCTCCTCGCTCTGCTCGCGGGCCCGCTCGCGCTCCTGGTCGGCCTCCTGCCGGGCGCTGCCGAGGAGCTCCTCGGCCTCGCGGCGCCGGCGGTTGGCCTCCTCCTGGGCGGCGGCCAGCGTCTCGGACGCCTCCGTGCCGATGCGCTCGGCGGCGGCCTGCGCCTCCGCGCGCATCCGGTCGGCGCTCTCCTGCGCTTCCGACTTCAGCCGCTCGGCCTCGTTCGAAGCCTCCGAGCGCAGGCGTACGGCGACGGACTCGCCCTCGGCACGCGAGGCGGACGCGTCGGAAGCGGCCTCGTCGCGCAGCCGCTCGGCCTCCGTCTCGGCCTGCTGCCGGAGCGTGCGGATCCGCTCGGCGGCCTCGTCGCGCAGCCGCTCGTTCTCCTCGGCGGCCTCGCGGCGGATCCGCGCGGCCTCCTCACGGGCGTCCGACAGCGCCTGCTCGGCGGCCGTCAGCCGCTCCTCGGCCTCCGTCTGGAGCCGCGTCAGGTCCTCGGCGGCCTCCGCACGGCGGGCCTCTATGGCGCGCTCGGTCTCCTCGTGCAGCTCGACCGCCGCGCGCTCGGCGTCCGCCTTGAGGCCCTCGGCCTGCTCGACGACCTCCTCGCGGTGCCGCTCGGCCTCCTGCCGGGTGCGCTGGAGGGTCTCCTCGGCCTGCCGGCGCAGGGTCGTCGCCCGCTCGATGGCCTCGGTGCGGACCTTCTCGCTGTCGCCCTGGGCGTTCGTGCGCAGCTCGTCCGCGTCCGCCTTGGCCTTGGCGAGGAGCTCCTCGGCGGACCTGGCCGCCTCCTCGATCTGCGCCACGGCCTCCTTGCGGGCCTCGGCGCGGATCTTCTCGCCCTCTTCGACGGCGTCCGCCCGCAGCTGCTCGGCGTCGCCCCGCAGCCGGCGGGCCTCCTCCTGCAGCTCGACCGTCTTGGCGCGGTACTCCTTGGTGTCGTCCTTCGCCGTGCCCTTGAGCTCCTCGGCGATGTCGTGCGCCTCGGCGCGCAGCCGGTCCGCCTCGGCCTCGGCCTCCGTGCGGATCCGCTCGGCCTCCTCGGCCGCGGCCTTGGTGGTCTTCTTGGCGTCCTCGGACGCCTTGTTGAGGACCTCCTCGGCGGTCCTGGCCGCCTTGGACAGCTGGGTCGCGGTCTCCTCGGCGGTGGACGTACGGGCGTTCTCGGAGGCCTCCGCGACGATCTTCTCGGCCTCGGCGCGGGCGTCGGCGACGAGCTGCTCGGCCTCGGACTTGGTGTTCTCGAACTCCTTCGTGGCCTCCTCGACCAGCCGGGCGACCTGCTCCTTGGCGGTGCGCGTACGCGTCTCGTTCGCGGACTCGGCACTCGACAGGGCCTTGGCGGCGGCCTCCTTGGCCTCCGTGACCAGCTTCTCCGACTCGGTCTGCGCCTTGCGCAGCGCCTCCTCGGCCTCGGCCATCCGCTGCTCGGCGGCCTTGCTCAGCTCCGTGGCCTCGCGGCGCGCGGACTCCGACTCGGTGGCGGTGGACGTGCGCAGCTGCTCGGCGTGGTCCGTGGCCTCCTGGGCCTGCGAGGAGGCCGCGTTGAGGAGCCGCTCGGCGTCCGTACGGGCGCGGCGCAGGATCTGCTCGGCCTCGGCCCGGGCCTCCTCGGCGGAGTTCGTCAGCCGCTGCCGGGCCTCGCCGGCCAGCCGCTCGGCCTCCGCGCGGGCCGTGGCCATGGCCTGCTCGGCCTCGGCCCGGGACTCCTCCATGAGGCGCCGGGCCTGCTGCTCGGTGCGGGCCCGCAGCTGCTCGGCCCAGGCCACGTTCTCGTTGACGTGCGACTCGACCGTCTGGCGGCGCTCGGCCAGCTCCTGGTCGAGCTGCTGGCGGCGGGTCACCGCCTCCTGGTGCAGCTCCGACTGGAGCCGGGCCGCCTGCTCGGCGTGCTCCTGGAGGATCCGCTGGGTCTGCGCCCGGGCCTCGCTCAGCTCGCGGTCGGCGTCCGTCCGGATCTGGTCGGCCTGCATCTGAGCGTTGCGCAGCAACTGCTCGGCCTGCCAGCCGATGTCGCCCCCGTCGAAGGAGGGCCGGGTCATGATGGTGCGCCGCGCTTCGTGCAGCTTGGCACGCAGCACCTCGACCTGGTAGCCGAGGTCCTCGGCGTGCTGGATCGCCTTTTCCCGCTCGGTCTTCAGCCGCTTCATCTCGGCTTCGAACCGAGAGAGGTGGTCGACGTCAGCCGCCGGCTCTCGCTCCTGGCTCTCGTAGCCCCGCACTGCGCGGTCCCATCCGTCCCCTGGTCGCAACTCTCTCCAAACGAGCTCCGTCCATCCGCCGAACGGGGCCCCCGGGGAATGGTGTCAGATCATCGGCGGAGCATGGGCTGCTGCCCCGACGCTCGTCCCCCGAAACCCGGACCCCGGAATGCGGTCGCCGCAGATTGAGCGGTGACCGCACCCAACCCTACCGGCCCTTATGTACGAGGGTCAGTGCTCAGGTGACTCAACAGGCGCCGAAGTGACCAGTTCTGTCAGTACGCCATGACAGTCCTTGGGGTGCAGGAAGGTGATCCGTGACCCCATGGAACCGCGTCGAGGCTCTTCGTACAGCACGCGTACGCCCTTGTCGCGGATCCCGGCCGCCTCCGTGTCCACATCTGCCGTACCGAAAGCGATGTGGTGAACCCCCTCGCCGTTCTTGTCGAGCCACTTCGCGACGGTGGAGTCCGGGCGGGTGGGTTCGAGAAGCTGCAGGTACGAGGCGCCGCCGTCGGACGTATCGTTGATCTTGAGCATGGCCTCGCGCACGCCCTGCTCCTCGTTGACCTCGGAGTGGAACACCTCGAAGCCGTAGGTGGCACGGTAGAACTCGACGGTCTTGTCGAGGTCGAAACAGGCGATTCCGATGTGGTCGATTCGCGTCAGCATGGATTCAGTGCAGCGCTCCGGAGGTGGTTACGCAACGTGCGCGCGATCACACCGACAGCCCGATGACGGGGTGGAGTACCGGTCAGTACATTCGAAGTAAACCCTCGTTCACTCCTCGGCTGTGCAGCCGGTAAGGGGATCGCAGCTCATGTCTTCTGCAACGACCAGCTCGGTGATCGTCGCGGGCGCCCGTACGCCCATGGGGCGCTTGCTCGGCTCGCTCAAGTCCTTCTCCGGAGCCGACCTCGGCGGCTTCGCGATCAAGGCCGCCCTCGACCGTGCGGGGATCGGCGGCGACCAGGTGCAGTACGTGATCATGGGGCAGGTGCTCCAGGCCGGGGCGGGGCAGATCCCGGCGCGCCAGGCCGCGGTCAAGGCCGGCATCCCGATGAACGTGCCCGCGCTGACGATCAACAAGGTGTGTCTGTCGGGCCTGGACGCGATCGCGCTGGCCGACCAGCTCATCCGCGCGGGTGAGTTCGACGTGGTCGTCGCCGGTGGTCAGGAGTCCATGACCAACGCCCCGCATCTGCTGCCCAAGTCCCGTGAGGGCTTCAAGTACGGCGCCGTCGAGATGATCGACGCCATGGCGTACGACGGGCTGACCGACTCCTTCGAGAACGTCGCCATGGGCGAGTCGACGGAGAAGCACAACACCCGGCTGGGCATCGGCCGGCCCGAGCAGGACGAGATCGCCGCGCTGTCGCACCAGCGGGCCGCCGCCGCGCAGAAGAACGGCCTGTTCGACGCCGAGATCACGCCCGTCGAGATCCCGCAGCGCAAGGGCGACCCGGTGCTGTTCAGCAAGGACGAGGGCATCCGGGGCGACACGACGGCCGAGTCGCTCGGGAAGCTCCGCCCGGCGTTCGCCAAGGACGGCACGATCACCGCCGGTTCCGCGTCGCAGATCTCCGACGGCGCTGCGGCCGTCGTGGTGATGAGCAAGGCCAAGGCCCAGGAGCTCGGCCTGGAGTGGATCGCCGAGATCGGCTCCCACGGGAACGTGGCCGGGCCGGACAACTCGCTGCAGTCCCAGCCGTCCAACGCGATCGCGCACGCGCTGAAGAAGGAGGGCCTGGAGGTCGCGGACCTCGATCTCGTCGAGATCAACGAGGCCTTCGCGGCGGTGGCCGTGCAGTCAATGAAGGATCTTGGGGTGTCCACCGAAAAGGTGAATGTCAACGGCGGCGCGATTGCCCTGGGTCACCCGATCGGGATGTCCGGCGCCCGTCTCGTGCTGCATCTCGCGCTGGAGCTGAAGCGGCGGGGCGGTGGCGTGGGTGCGGCGGCGCTGTGCGGTGGTGGTGGTCAGGGTGACGCGCTGATCGTGCGGGTACCGAAGGGCTGAGCGGCGGTTCCACGGCCTCACCTCGGCCTCTCGCTTTTGGTCCCCTCCTTCATGAACGGAGCTGTGATGCAGGACGTCTCCACGCTGGTCGCCCAGGCCAGGGAGGGCCGGCCGCGGGCCGTGGCCCGGTTGATCTCCCTGGTGGAGGGGGCGTCCCCGCAGCTGCGGGAGGTCATGGCGGCGCTGGCGCCGCTGACGGGCGGGGCGTACGTGGTGGGGCTGACCGGGTCGCCCGGGGTCGGCAAGTCCACGTCCACGTCGGCGCTGGTGACGGCGTATCGCAAGCAGGGGAAGCGGGTCGGCGTGCTCGCCGTCGACCCGTCGTCCCCGTTCTCGGGCGGGGCGCTGCTCGGGGACCGGGTGCGGATGTCGGACCACGCGTCCGACCCGGGTGTGTACATCCGTTCGATGGCGACGCGGGGGCATCTGGGCGGGCTCGCGTGGGCCGCGCCCCAGGCGATCCGGGTGCTGGACGCGGCGGGCTGTGACGTGATCCTCGTCGAGACGGTGGGGGTCGGGCAGTCCGAGGTGGAGATCGCCTCGCAGGCGGACACGTCCGTGGTGCTGCTGGCGCCCGGGATGGGGGACGGGATCCAGGCGGCCAAGGCCGGGATCCTGGAGATCGGTGACGTGTACGTCGTGAACAAGGCGGACCGGGACGGGGCCGATGCGACGGCCCGCGAGCTGAACCACATGCTGGGGCTCGGGGAGTCCCGGGGGCCGGGGGACTGGCGTCCGCCGATCGTGAAGACGGTCGCCGCGCGGGGTGAGGGCATGGACGAGGTCGTCGAGGCTCTGGAGAAGCACCGGGCCTGGATGGAGGAGCGGGGGGTGCTGGCGGAGCGGCGGGCCGCGCGGGCTGCCCGTGAGGTCGAGACGATCGCGGTGACCGCGCTGCGGGAGCGGATCGGGGATCTGCACGGCGACCGGCGCCTGGGGGCGCTGGCCGAGCGGATCGTGGCCGGGGAGCTGGATCCTTATCGGGCGGCTGATGAGCTGGTGGCGGGGTTGACGGAGGGCTGAGCGCCGGTGCCTGCGGCAGCCTCGGCGGCTTCGGTGGGGGTGCGTGTAGCGCCTTCTCGCCGGTGGTGGGTCGGGGCCGCGCCGGGGGGGTGTCCGTCCTCGGAACGGCGCGATGGGGTTGGACGCCTACTGGCTGTCCGTTGACGCGCCAACCGCCGCGGGCGGACACCCCCCGACACGTCCCCTTCTCGCCGTACGCGGGTGCGGGCGCGTACCGGCTTAGCCGCGAGCCGCCCCCGCTGCGGGCATGCGTGCCTCCCCCAGTGCCTTAAGGGCCTGGGAGGTGCCCCCAGGGGCGGCACGGGTGGGCGGTGGGGGTCCCCCCCGCTCGAGCGAAGCCGAGAGTGGGGGAGGCATCCCGCTACGCCGGGTTGCGGACCCACCCGGCACCGGCATCGACGCCGGGTGCCTTGAAACGCCGTGGCATTGCCCTCGCGTACGGCGACGCCCCGGCGTCAGGGGAGACGCCGGGGCGGTCGGAATGGGGCAGGAGTGGTCAGTCCTGGTCGTCGGCGTCGTCGGCGTCGTCGTCCTGGGCGTCCGAGCGGTCCGCCGTGACCTTGCCCGTGGTGAGGTCGATCTTCCAGTCCTGCTCGGCGCCGCCGGACTTGCGGGTCTCGGCCTCCCAGGACTTGTCCTTGCCGTCCTCGTCCAGGTCGACGGACGTCACCGTGCCCTTGCCGGCGGCAGCCTTCGCGGCCTCCTCGGCCGTCACGGAGGAGCCCTTCAGGGCGGCCCGCACCTGAGCCGTGTCGTCCTCGTCGTCGGTCTGCGCACCGAGGACCTTGCCGTTGGACGGGTCGACGCTGACGCTGTGCCAGGCGTTGTCACCGGACAGGACGTCGACCTTCCAGATCACCTTGTCGCTGTCGTCCTCGTCGTCCAGCTCGGCGGAGACGACCGTGCCGGGCGTGTGCTTCAGCGCGGAGGCGATCGCCTCGGGCGCCGTCACGTCGCCGGAAGCCGCCCGCGCGGCGTCGTCGTCCCGGCCGTCGTCGTCGCGGTCGTCCTGGTCGTCACGGACGTCGTCGTCCGACAGCCGGGTGTTCGCCGCCTGCTGCGCCGAGCCCCCGCCGTCTCCCGTGGTCGCGAGGGCCGTGGCCGTTCCGCCTCCGATCAGGGCGGCGGCGGTCACAGCGGCGATCACGATGTTGCGCTTCATGGGGGTTCCTCCCGAGTCGGTTTGTTTTCGACGTGTTCCAAGGTGGCTGACCGAGGCTGAGAGGAAGCTGAAGCCCCCTGAAGGGATCTTCAGCTTGGTTTTGCGACTCTTTACCCATGCGCCTGTTGATCGTGGAGGACGAGAAGCGGCTGGCCCTGTCGCTCGCCAGGGGCCTGACGGCCGAGGGGTACGCCGTGGACGTCGTCCACGACGGAAGGGAGGGGCTGCACCAGGCCTCGGAGGGGACGTACGACCTGGTGATCCTCGACATCATGCTGCCCGGCCTCAACGGCTACCGGGTCTGCGCCGCCCTGCGCGCCGCCGGGCACGAGGTGCCGATCCTGATGCTGACCGCCAAGGACGGCGAGTACGACGAGGCCGAGGGGCTCGACACGGGGGCGGACGACTATCTGACCAAGCCCTTCTCGTACGTCGTGCTCGTCGCCCGGATCAAGGCGCTGCTGCGGCGGCGCGGGGTGGGCGCCGGGGCCTCGCCCGTGCATGTGCACGGTGAGCTGAAGGTGGACACGGCTGCCCGGCGGGTGTTCCTGGGGGAGGAGGAGGTCTCCTTGACCACCAAGGAGTTCTCCGTGCTGGAGCATCTCGTGCTGCGGGCCGGGGAGGTCGTGTCCAAGTCCGAGATCCTCGAACACGTGTGGGACTTCGCTTACGAGGGCGACCCGAACATCGTCGAGGTGTACATCAGCACCCTGCGGCGGAAGCTGCGGCCGGGGCTGATCAGGACCGTGCGCGGGGCCGGGTACCGGCTGGAGAAGTCGCCATGAGGCGGCTGTTCGGGTCCGTCCGGGCGCGGGCCACGCTGGGAGCCACGCTCGTGGTCGCGGTGGCGCTGGTCGCGGCCGGGGCCGCCGTGCTGCTGTCGCTGCGGTCCAATCTGATCGGCGAGGCCGGGACACAGGCCGAGCAGTCCGCCCGGGCCGTCGCCTCCGAGCTCGCCGCCGGGACGCCGTACGACAAGCTGTCCGGGCTGGACGGTGACGACGGGCCGGTGCAGGTCCTCGACGAGCACAAGCGGCTGGTCGCGGCCAGTGAGGATCTCCAGCAGATCAGCGGCACCGACTCCGACCAGGTGAAGCCGCAGCCGCCGGCCACGCCCCGCGGGGACGAGGACGACGACGCCGACGAACACGAAGAGGCCCTCGAACCCGGGGAGATCGCCGGGGAGAGCGTCTTCAGCAACGGGTCCGCGACGATCGACGGTGACGAGGAGGACTACCGGTTCGCCGCCGTGGAGGTCGAGACCCAGGACCGGGGGACCCTCAAGGTCTACGCCGGATCGCCGCTGGCCGCCGAGCACGGGGCCGTGCGGACCGCGCTGACGGTGATGCTGATCGGGTTCCCGCTGCTGCTCGGCGTCGTCGCGGGAGTGACCTGGCTGGTCACCCGGCGGGCGCTGCGGCCGGTCGAGGGAATCCGGAGCGAGATGGCCGCGATCACCCAGTCCGAGGACCTCGCGCGGCGCGTCCCGGAGCCGGACACGCACGACGAGATCGCCCGGCTCGCCAGCACCACCAACGAGACGCTCGCGGCGCTGGAGACCTCCGTGGAGCGGCAGCGGCGCTTCGTCGCCGACGCGTCCCACGAGCTGCGGAGTCCCATCGCGTCACTGCGTACGCAGCTGGAGGTGGCCGCCGCGCATCCCGAGCTGCTGGACCTCGACGGGGCCGTGGAGGACACCGTACGGCTCCAGCGGCTCGCCGCCGACCTGCTGCTGCTCGCCCGGCTGGACGCGGGGGAGCGGCCCAACGACGCGGGGGTCGACCTCGCCGCGCTGGCCCGGGAGGAGGCCGAGGGGCGGACCGGTGTGACGGTGGACGCGGAGCCGGTGGAAGTGGCCGGATCGCGGGGGCAGCTGGGTCGGGTGCTGGCCAATCTGCTCGACAACGCCCAGCGGCATGCCCGGTCGGCCGTCACCGTGAGCGTGCGGCGGGAGGGTGACCGGGCCGTCGTCGGCGTGGCCGACGACGGGGACGGGGTTCCCGAGGCCGACCGGGAGCGGATCTTCGAACGGTTCGTACGACTGGACGCCGCCCGCAGCCGGGACGACGGCGGTGCCGGGCTGGGGCTCGCCATCGCCCGGGACGTCGCCGTACGGCACGGCGGCACGCTCACGGCCGGACAGGGGCCCGCAGGCGGAGCCCTGTTCGAACTCCGCCTGCCGCTCGCCTAGGCCCCGCGGCCGGCGCGGGTGTGCCGTTCGGGTCAGGGGCGCCCGCGCTGTCCGCGCAGGTGCTCCGCGATGGGCTTGAGGGCCTTGTCGAGCTCCGTCAGGGCCTCGGGGGACAGCAGGTCGATGAAGTGCCTCCGCACGGACGCCACATGGTGGGGCGCGACCTTCTGCATCGTCGCCATGCCGTGGTCGGTGAGGACCGCGTAGAGCCCCCGGCGGTCGGATTCGCAGTTCTCCCGCCGGACCAGGTTCGCGTTCTCCATGCGCGTGATCTGGTGCGAGAGGCGGCTCTTGGACTGGAGGGTGGCGGAGGCGAGGTCACTCATCCGCATCCGCTGGTCCTCCGACTCGGAGAGGTTCACCAGGATCTCGTAGTCGTTCATTGTCAGTCCGAACGGCTGCAGGTCCTTCTCGAGCTGGTACGTCAACAGCCTGTTGACCTCCAGGTGGGTGCGCCAAGCGCACTGCTCCGCATCGGTCAGCCAGCGCGTGGCCGTCTCGGTCTCCATGAATGAAGTCTACCTAAAAGGTTGAAAGGCGAACTAGTGAGGGTTTTCGTGTGACGGCGCACACCTGCCGAACAGTGGTGCGCAGGCGTTCGATGTCACACTCCGCAGACTACCGCTCACAGCCCGAAGCGACGCTGGAGGTCCCCCAGCTGTCCGGGAAGACGCGGTGCGCCGGATTGACCGGGGTGGGGCCCGGATGCCCCGCCGCCGGGCACACCGGCCTGGTGCGGAACGGTCCCCGTGGCCTGCTCGGCCATCAGGGTCTCGGACGACTGGAGCAGCACCGTGCCGGCGCCGACGAACTCGAACTGGTGCTCCTCGCCGGAGACCCCTCCGAGGCCAGTCAGCGCACGTAGACCGCCCATGACGCCGGTCATGTACCCGTGGTCGTAGTGGTGGCAGGGCGAGGGGCAGTCGGCCCAGCCGACCAGGGCCTGGGGGTCGACCCGGATCGGGGGTTCCATGAACACCACCGGACCGTTCGACGCGGCCACGAACTTTCCGGTTCCGATGAGGGTCAGGAAACCCGGCACGATTGATTGCTTCAGCGCGAGAGTTGGCTGAAAAGCGAGGAGGTTGCCCGAGCGAATGGTCAGGTTGCCGTCCTCGAGGTCGAACGAATTCACGTCGAAGGCCCGGTCGGCGAGGAGCATCTTGCCCGAGCCCTCCGCCACGACCCAGTCGCTGGCGTGCAGTGGCGAATGGAACGACGTACGGACCAGACGGTCCAGCCGGCCGTGCCCGACGCCGTTGAAGTCGATCGAGCCGTAGTAGGCGATCATCTTCCCCTTCTGCAGGAACCACTGGCTCCCCTTCAGTTCCACGCAGAAGGTGTAGGGGTTGACGTTGTCGTCGGGCGGCAGCGACGCCGGGTCGAAGACCGCGGGGCCGGCGCCCGGAGTTCCGTAGGTGCTCACAGCTTCTCCTCCGACGCCTGGACGTACACCGCACCGCTGCCGCTGAGCTCCAGCTGGAACGCCTCGCCCGAGCCACGGCCCACCATGTCGCGCCAGCCCAGGGCGGTGGACAGCTTGTTGCGGACGTCGCCGTGGTGGGCGACGTAGGCCTGCGGGTCCACATGCACCGGCCGCTGGGGTGTGATCGGGATCTCGATCACTCCGCCGTGGGCCAGGACCGCGACGGCCCCGTGCCCCTTCAGCGTGGTCGTGAACAGCCCCTGGCCGCTGACCTGGCCGCGGACCATGCCCATGACGCCGCCCTGCGAGCCGAGGAACATCGTGCCCTGCTGGAGCGAGCCCTCGAAGGCCAGCAGGCGGTCCGCCTCGACGTAGAGCGTGTCGCCGGTGAGCCGGATCACCTGGATGTGATGCCCGCCGTGCCCGAACAGGACCGTGCCGCTGCCCTCCACGGTCATCAGGGGCGTGTCCTCGTCCGCCACCCGGCGCCCGATCATCGACACGATCCCGCCCTGCCCGCCCGCCGTATTGGGCGTGAACGACACCTCACCGCGATACGCGAGCATCGCGCCGCGCTGACTGAACAGCCGCTGACCGGGCGTCACCGTCGCCTCGACCATCTTCGCGTTGATCTCCCGGAAGGCCATGTCACACGTCTCCCGCGATCGTGTTCCGCTCGCTCGGCTGCACGTACACCAGCCCGTCCCCCTCGAACCGCATCTGGAAGGCCTCGCCGCCGCCCTCCCCGAGCAACGTGCGGAACGTCACACCGGACTGGAAGGACTGCCGGAGGTTGCCCTGGTGCGCCACATACGCCCCCGGGTCGACGGTCAGCGGATACTGCGGACTCACCCGCAGCACCACCGCCGGCCCGTCCGACATGATCGCCGCCTGGCCGTGGCCCTCGACGGACGTCGTGAACAGCCCGTTGCCCTGCGAGGCGCCGCGCAGGCCGGTGAACTCGGTGCCCGTGCGCAGCCCGCCGTCGGTCGCGAGCAGGTTGCTCGACTCGACGTAGAGCTTGTCGCCCTGGAGGCCGACCAGGTTGATCTCGGAGGCGCGGTCCGCGAACCAGCAGGTGCCGCGCCCCTTCACCTCCATCAACGTCATCTGCTCACCGGTCAGCCGCCGGGTCACCATGCCCCGGATGCCCTCGCCGCCGCCGCTGAGCTTCTTGAAGGCCATCTCGCCGTCGTACGCGACCATCGAGCCGTTCTTCGCCTTCACGGCATCTCCGGTCATGTCGACGGCGAGCACCTTGTTGCTCTGAAGTCGGAACATCGCCACGTACGGGAAGGTAGCCCCAGGCCGGGCCCTGTGGACAGAGCCCGTGGGTGGAGAAAGTCCCTGATCGCACCCTTAGGGGCCGGGGAGCCGGACCCCGGGCCGAGGGCCCTTCGGCGGTTTGCCACAATGGGCCGGACGCTTGTGCGTGCGTTCACAAACCCTCAGCCTGCCAAGCCCGTCCAGATCCGTTCAGATCCGTTCAGACCGCCGCGTCTCTCCCACCGAAGGTGACCCGTGGACCTCAAGACCGCCACCGCCCTCCGCCGCCTCCGCCTGGTCTCGGCACCCGAGGCGATCTCCTTCCTTCTCCTGCTGGTCTGCTCGGTGCTGAAGCGGACCACGGAGTTCAACGCCGTGCCGGTGATGGGCATGGTGCACGGTGTTCTGTTCGTGCTCTACGTCATCTTCTGGGCCGACGCGTGGAACCGGACGAAGTGGCCGGTGAAGACCGCCGCGCTGTACTTCGTCCTCTCGGTGCTGCCCGCCGGCGGCTTCTTCGCCGACCGCAAGCTGCGGCGTGAGGCCGAGGACGCGGTCATCGCGTCCCGGGCGCGCAAGGAAGGGGCTGTGAGCGCGTGATCGTCGCCTTTTCCGTGACGCCGCTGGGGGTCGGTGAGGACGTGGGGGAGTACGTCGCCGACGCCGTGCGGGTGGTGCGTGAGTCGGGGTTGCCCCACCGGACCGACGCCATGTTCACGACCGTCGAAGGTGACTGGCACGAGGTCATGGACGTCGTCCATCGCGCGGTGGCCGCGGTCGAACGGCGCGCGCCCCGGGTCTCCCTCGTCCTCAAGGCGGACATCCGGCCCGGGGTGACGGATGGTCTGACCTCCAAGGTCGAGACGGTGGAGCGGTATCTCGCCGAGTAGGCGTATCCGAGAACAGAAGCGACGCCGGGAACCCTGGTCCGATGCGGGCCGGGGTTCTTTCGTGTCGAGGCCGGGTGAATCCACAGCCCGGCGTTGGCAGGTGCCCGGCGTCGGTCTGGGGCCGGGTGGGTCCGCAGCCCGGCGTAGCGGGGTGCCTCCCCCACCGCCCACCCGTGCCGCCCTGGGGGCACCTCCCAGGCCCTTAAGGCACTGGGGGAGGCACGCATGCCCGCGGCTGGGGCGGGAGCCACGACGCGCCCGCACCCGCCGGATCACGGAAGGGGACGTGTCGGGGGGTGTCCGCCCGCAGCGGTTGGCGCGTCAACGGACAGTCAGTCGGTATCCGGCCCCATCGCGCCGTTCCGAGGACGGACACCCCCCGGCGCGGCCCCGACCCACCACCGGCGAGAAGGCGCTACGCGCACCCCCACCGAAGCCGATGAGGCTGCCGCAGGCATATGCGTGGCCCCACCCACCTGGACGCCCCCAGTTCGACACCGCGTCAAAGGTCCACTTTTGTATGAGTATCGGGGTATCGGTGCTCCGGTCAGGCCTCAATCACCTGGAGGGCGCTGTGCGGCCGGAGGGCTACGACTACGACTCCTACAGCCGACTCGCCGGACCGCTCACGGAGCCGTCCGGTGAGGAGTACCGGGTGCAGTACGTCTCGCTCCTCGCCCGTGAGCCCCGTCGAATACGAGCCGTCCTCCTGATGTGCCTGGCACCGCTGCTCACCGGCGCCCTGCTGGTCTACCTCGTCTGGCCCACCCACTGGGTGGAACGCGAGGGCGCCCAGCGCTGGCTCATCGGACTCGACGTCACCATGCTGATGGCGATCGGCCTCATCGAGCTCTTCATGCTCGTCAACGTCGCCTCCGTCGCCCACGCCACGATGGTCGCCTGCGACCCCGTCCCCGTCGTCCCCGAACCAGGCACCCGCGTCGCCTTCCTCACCACGTACGTGCCCGGCAAGGAACCCCTCGCCATGGTCCGCGCGACCCTGGAAGGAGCCACCCGCATCCACCACACCGGCCCTCTCGACGTCTGGCTCCTCGACGAGGGCGACGACGCCGAGGTGAAGGCCATGTGCGCGGAACTCGGCGTACGCCACTTCACCCGCCGCGGCATCCCCGAGTGGAACCGCGACACGGGCGTCCACAAGGCCCGCACCAAGCACGGCAACTACAACGCCTGGATCGCCATGCACGGCGACGCGTACGACTTCTTCGCGTCCGTCGACACCGACCACATCCCCATGCCCAACTACCTCGAACGGATGATGGGGTACTTCAGGGACCCCGACGTGGCCTTCGTCGTCGGCCCCCAGGTGTACGGCAACTACCACAACCCCGTCACCAAGGCCGCCGAGTCCCAGCAGTTCCTCTTCCACGCCCTCATCCAGCGCGCGGGCAACCACTACCGCGCCCCCATGTTCGTCGGCACGAACAACGTCGTACGGATCTCCGTCCTCAAACAGATCGGCGGGCTGCACGACTCCATCACCGAGGACATGGCCACCGGCTTCGAGATCCACCAGCACCGCAACCCGGACACCAACCGCTTCTGGCAGTCCGTCTACACCCCGGACGTACTCGCCGTCGGCGAGGGCCCCGCCTCCTGGACCGACTTCTTCACCCAGCAGATGCGCTGGTCGCGCGGCACCTACGAGACGCTCATCACGCAGTACTGGAAGGCGCCCCTCAGCATGCCGCCGGGCCGCCTGCTGTCCTACACGCTCATGCTCGTGTACTACCCGATGACGGCCGTCAACTGGTTCCTCGGGATCTTCAGCTGCTTCCTCTTCCTCTGGTTCGGCGCCTCCGGCACCGAGGTCGCCGTATCGGTCTGGATGATGCTCTACAGCGACGCGGCCGCCTGCCAGATCGGGCTGTACCTGTGGAACCGCCGGCACAACGTCTCACCGCACGAACCGGAGGGCTCGGGCGGCCTGGCCGGCATGGGGATGTCGGCCCTGTCCGCGCCGATCTACCTCAAGTCCCTCACCGAGGCGGTCATGCGCCGCCCCAGCCGGTTCGTCGTCACACCCAAGGGCGACGACGCCTCCCCCGACCAGCTGGCCACCTTCCGTATCCACCTCTTCTGGGCGGCCCTGCTGGCCACGTCCCTGGCCGCCTCGGTGGCCCTGGACCACACGCATGCCGCGATGCGCACCTGGGCCCTGCTCGGCGTGGCCATCTCCCTGGCACCGGCCGCGGTGTGGGCCGCCACGGCCTGGAAGGACCACCGGGAGCGGCAACGGCGGCTCGCCCACGCCGACGCGCAGGCACCGGCGCAGGAACAGGTCCAGGAACAGGCACCCCCGCACCCGCACCCACGCCTGCCGGAGAGCAACGAGCCGGCCCCCGCCCCGGCCCTCGCCACCGCGTCCCCCGCGGTCCCGGTCTCCGGCACCACGACAGGAGGCAGCTAGGCCATGGCCTACCAGCTCTCGCAGAAGACCAAGAAAACCGTCCTGGGCATCGGCGGCATCGCGGTCCTGGCGGGCCTCAACGCCCCGGCCGCGCTGGACTTCGTCTCCACGCAGTACCACGAGTACAAGATCGCCCAGCCGGAGTACATGGCGAAGTACGGCTCCTGGACCCAGCTCGACATCCCGGAGGAGTTCCGCACCAACGCCATCCACGCGGCCCTGCTGCACACGGGCAAGGTGCTGATCGTCGCCGGGTCGGGCAACGAGCAGCGCAAGTTCGACGCGGGCGAGTTCGACACCATCCTGTGGGACCCGGAGAAGAACACCTACAAGAAGATCCCCACCCCGGAGGACTTCTTCTGCGCCGGGCACGCCCAGCTGCCCGACGGCCGGCTGCTGGTGGCCGGCGGCACCGCCCGCTACGAACGCCTGGGCGCCGAGGTGACCCGGGCCGGCGGCGGCATGCGCGTGAAGAACGAGAGCCCCGACAAGGCGGTGTTCCTGAAGAAGGGCACCCGCTTCCGCTCACCGTCCGGCTTCGAGTACGTCACCAAGTTCGACGTCACCGTCCCGAAGGCCAAGCGCAGCCAGAAGATCACGTACAACAGCCGCGGTGTGATGAAGCCCTGGAAGACCAAGGTCACCGCCAGCGAGGCCCGCGTCTGGGTGGATGCCGTGGACAAGGGCTCCCTGTCGGCCACCCGGAAGCAGGCGCAGTACGCCGTCGTCGGCCTGACGGGCAAGGCCGGCGACAACGTGTACGGCCTGTCGGAGAAGATCACCCTCGACAAGCAGGACTTCCAGGGCATCCGCGGCGCCTACGAGTTCGACCCGAAGGCCGAGAAGTACATCCCCGTCGACCCGATGGACAAGGCCCGCTGGTACCCGACGCTCGTCGGCCTCGACGACGGCCGGGTCCTGGCGGTGTCCGGCCTGGACGACGTCGGCATGATCGACCCGGGCGACAACGAGATCTACGACCCGGAGACCAAGAAGTGGACGCCGGGACCCAAGCGGTACTTCCCGACGTACCCCGCCCTGTTCCTCACCAAGGGCGGCAAGCTGTTCTACCCGGCCTCCAACGCCGGGTACGGGCCCGCCGACCGGGGCCGTGAGCCGGGCCTGTGGGACCTGGAGAAGAACACGTTCCGCAAGGTGCCGGGGCTGACGGACCTCGACCAGACCGAGACCTCGGCTTCCCTGCTGCTGCCCCCGGCGCAGGACCAGAAGGTGATGATCATGGGCGGAGGGGGCGTCGGCGAGTCGAGCAAGGCGACCCCGCGCACGGCCGTCGTGGACCTGAACAACGACAAGCCGGCCTTCCGGGACGGCCCCGACCTGCCCCAGGGCACGCGCTACCTGAACAGCGTGATCATGCCGGACGACACGGTGTTCACGTCCAACGGCTCCAGGGACTACCGCGGCCGCAGCGCCAGCAACATCCTCAAGGCGCAGTTCTACGACCCGAAGAGCAACGCCTTCCGGGAGGCCGCAGCGCCGAGGGTGGGCCGCAACTACCACTCCGAGGCGCTGCTGCTGCCCGACGGCAGGATCGCCACCTTCGGCTCCGACCCGCTCTTCGACAACCAGCAGAACACCAAGCTGGGCCACTTCGAGCAGCGCATGGAGGTCTTCACCCCGCCCGCGCTGCACAAGAACCTCCGCAACCGCCCCGTACTGAAGGGCGGTCCGGAGAAGCTGAACAAGGACCACACCATCACGTTCCGTACGGACCATCCGGAACGCGTGGTCGCGGCGCGGCTGATGCGGCCCAGCGCGGTCACGCACACGACCGACGTCGAGCAGCGCTCCATCGAGCTGGACATCACCCGCAAGGGCGGCGCGGTGACGTTCGAGGTGCCCCGCGACCCGGCCCTGGTCCCGCCCGGCTGGTACATGCTGTTCGTGACGGACGGCCAGGGCACGCCCTCGCGGGCCAAGTGGATCCACGTGAAGTGAGCGTGAGCGGAGGGCCGGCTCAGTCCTCCGCGTTGCGCGCCAGCTCCAGGGCGTACTCCGGCCACCAGCGCCCGGCGTCCGGGCCGCCCTCGCAGTCTCCGTCCGACTCGCCGGGCCGCTTGATCCACAGATAGGCGTCCAGGGTCCGTTCGCCGGTGTGGGTCGTGGGCGGGGTGCCGAGCGCCCGGCCCGGCGGGTTGCACCAGACGCCGGGCAGCGGCCCGTTGCCGTTGCGGCTGGTGTCGATGACGAAGTGCTTGCCGTCGAGGGCGTCGGCGAGCCGGAGACCGTACTCCGTGGTCTCGTCGTCGGTCTGGAAGTTGGAGACGTTGAGCGCGAAGCCGTCGGCCTGGTCGATCCCGGCCCGGCGCAGCGGCTCCACCAGCTTGTCCGGCTCCCGGATCCAGTCCGCGTTGCCCGCGTCCAGGTACACCTTGGTGTTCGGCTGTTGTTTCAGCCGGGTGATCGCCTCGCCTAGCAGCTGCTCGCGCTCGGCGTGGTACTCGCCGGGCGTGCAGCCGTCCACCATGTGCGCGACCGCGTCGGGTTCCAGGACGACCAGGGCCTCCGCCTCGCCGAGGGCGTCGGCGAACTGCCCGATCCACTCCCGGTAGGCGTCCGCGTCCTGCGACCCGCCCGCCGAGTGCTGGCCGCAGTCCCGGTGCGGGATGTTGTACGCGACGAAGACCGCCGTCTGCCCCTCGTCGCTCGCGGCCGAGGCCGCCGCCCGCACCGTCGGTGCCGGATCGGTCTCGCCGGGCGGCCACAGCGCGGCCGGCCGGTCGGCGATCCGCCGGATCAACTCGGCGTCGTAATCCCGGTCCTGCTGCTCCCAGAGCCGCGCCTGCTGGGCCGCGGGGCTCTCGGGGTCGACCCAGAAGGGTGAGCCGGCCGTGTAGCCGGCCTTCGTGGTGTCGTCGCCGGTGTCGGCCGTCTCGGCGCGGCCGTGAGCGGACGAGCAGCCCGCAGCGAGACCGAGCACCGAGAGTGCCGCGAGGGCGTGGATCAGCCGTCTCATGCCGCTCCCTGTGAGGAAGGTGACGTTCAGTGATGGAGTCGTTATCAATAGTTACATACTCGTATGAATCGCCATGTAAAGGACATGGCCTCGCCCTGCCCCCGGATGGCGGAGCCGGAGGCGCCGGACCGAAGAGCGAGACGGGGCTGACCACCATGTGACCGGCCGGTAAGGTCTGGTTCGTGCCGAAGCCGCTCAGTCTCTCCTTCGATCCGATCGCGCGCGCCGACGAACGCTGGAAGCAGCGCTGGGGAAACGTGCCGTCCATGGCCGCGATCACCTCGATCATGCGCGCCCAGCAGATCCTTCTCGCCGAGGTCGACTCGGTGGTCAAGCCGTACGGGCTGACGTTCGCGCGCTACGAGGCGCTGGTGCTGCTCACCTTCTCCAAGTCCGGCGAGCTGCCGATGTCCAAGATCGGCGAGCGGCTCATGGTGCACCCCACGTCCGTGACGAACACCGTGGACCGGCTGGTGAGGTCGGGTCTCGTCGGCAAGCGGCCCAACCCCAACGACGGGCGCGGCACCCTCGCCAGCATCACCGAGAAGGGCCGCGAGGTGGTCGAGGCGGCCACCCGTGACCTGATGGCGATGGACTTCGGGCTCGGGGCGTACGACGCCGAGGAGTGCGGGGAGATCTTCGCGATGCTGCGGCCGCTGCGGATCGCGGCGGGGGACTTCGAGGAGCACTGACCCGGGGCAAGATCCCCCGGAACGGGTCGTTACGCTCGACGGCATGAAAAAGAGCGTGCTGACCCGCTACCGCGTGATGGCCTATGTCACCGGCGTGCTGCTGGTCCTGCTGACCCTGGGCATGATCGGCAAGTATGTGCTCGACCTGAACGGCGCGGCCGACTTCACGCGCGTCGTCAGCATCGCGCACGGCTGGCTGTACGTCCTGTACCTGGTCTTCGCCTTCGACCTGGGCTCCAAGGCGAAGTGGCCGGTCGGCAAGCAGGTCTGGGTGCTGCTCGCCGGGACCGTCCCGACGGCCGCCTTCTTCGTCGAGCGCAAGATCAGCCACGAGCTGGAGTCCCGGCTCGCGGAGGACTCGCCCGCGCCCGCCGAGGCGTAGCTCGCGCGACCCCACCGCCGTACGGACGAACGTACGGCGGTCTCCCATCGACATTTACTAGGACGTCCTAGTAAATTCGAAGGTATGGACGCTGACGCCATCGAGGAGGGCCGCCGTCGCTGGCAGGCCCGGTACGACGCCGCGCGCAAGCGCGAGGCCGACTTCACCACGCTCTCCGGCGACCCCGTGGAGCCGGTGTACGGGCCGCGGCCCGGAGACAGGTACGACGGGTTCGAGCGGATCGGGTGGCCCGGGGAGTACCCCTACACCCGCGGCCTGTACGCGACCGGCTACCGAGGGCGCACGTGGACCATCCGGCAGTTCGCCGGGTTCGGCAACGCCGAGCAGACCAACGAGCGCTACAAGATGATCCTCGGCAACGGCGGAGGCGGGCTCTCGGTCGCCTTCGACATGCCGACGCTCATGGGCCGCGACTCCGACGACCCGCGCTCCCTGGGCGAGGTCGGGCACTGCGGTGTCGCCATCGACTCGGCCGCCGACATGGAGATCCTGTTCAAGGACATCCCGCTGGGCGACGTCACGACGTCGATGACCATCAGCGGCCCGGCCGTCCCCGTCTTCTGCATGTACCTGGTCGCCGCCGAACGCCAGGGCGTCGACCCGGCCGTCCTGAACGGCACGCTCCAGACGGACATCTTCAAGGAGTACATCGCCCAGAAGGAGTGGCTCTTCCAGCCCGAGCCGCACCTGCGGCTCATCGGCGACCTGATGGAGCACTGCGCGGCCGGCATCCCCGCGTACAAGCCGCTGTCCGTCTCCGGCTACCACATCCGCGAGGCCGGGGCGACGGCCGCGCAGGAGCTGGCGTACACGCTCGCGGACGGCTTCGGGTACGTGGAACTGGGGCTCTCGCGCGGCCTGGACGTCGACGTCTTCGCCCCCGGGCTCTCCTTCTTCTTCGACGCGCACGTCGACTTCTTCGAGGAGATCGCCAAGTTCCGCGCGGCGCGCCGGATCTGGGCGCGGTGGATGCGGGACGTGTACGGGGCGAAGAGCGAGAAGGCGCAGTGGCTGCGCTTCCACACCCAGACGGCCGGCGTCTCCCTCACCGCGCAGCAGCCGTACAACAACGTCGTACGGACGGCCGTGGAGGCCCTGGCGGCCGTGCTCGGCGGGACCAACTCGCTGCACACCAACGCCCTCGACGAGACGCTCGCACTGCCCAGCGAGCAGGCGGCGGAGATCGCGCTGCGGACGCAGCAGGTGCTGATGGAGGAGACCGGGGTCGCCAACGTGGCCGATCCGCTGGGTGGTTCCTGGTACGTCGAGCAGCTCACCGACCGGATCGAGGCGGACGCGGAGAAGATCTTCGAGCAGATAAGGGAGCGGGGGCTGCGGGCCCACCCCGACGGGCAGCACCCGATCGGGCCGATCACCTCCGGGATCCTGCGCGGCATCGAGGACGGATGGTTCACCGGGGAGATCGCCGAGTCGGCGTTCCAGTACCAGCGGGCGCTGGAGAAGGGCGACAAGCGGGTCGTCGGGGTCAACGCCCACCACGGGTCCGTGACCGGGGATCTGGAGATCCTGCGGGTCAGTCACGAGGTGGAGCGGGAGCAGGTGCGGGTGCTCGGCGGGCGGAAGGCGGGGCGTGACGATGCCGCTGTGCGTAGCGCGCTGGACGGGATGCTGGCTGCTGCGCGGAGTGGCGCGAACATGATCGAGCCGATGCTGGTGGCTGTGCGCGCCGAGGCGACGCTGGGGGAGATCTGTGGGGTGCTGCGGGACGAATGGGGGGTGTACACGGAGCCTGCCGGGTTCTGAGTGCTCGGTGTTGGTGCTGGGGGCGGGTGGGTGCGCGGCCCGGCGTGGCGGGGTGCCTCCCCCACTCTCGGCTTCGCTCGAGCGGGGGGACCCCCACCGCCCACCCATGCCGCCCTGGGGGCACCTCCCAGGCCCTTAAGGCACTGGGGGAGGCACGCATGCCCGCAGCTGGGTGACTAGGCCAGTCCCTGGAGCAGAATCCGTGTGAAGCTGCGGACCCACTCCTCGTCCGCCGGTTCCGCGCTGACCAGGGTGCGGTGGACCACCGCACCCGCCACCATGTCGAAGATCAGGTCTGCCGTGCGGGCCGCCGACTCGGGGTCCGGCTCGGGCGGCAGCTCGCCCCTCGCCTGGGCCCGGGAGCGGCCCTCCAGGACCAGGCGCTTCTGGCGCTCGACCACCGACGCGCGGATGCGTTCGCGCAGGGCGTCGTCGCGGGTGGCCTCCGCGACCACCGCCATCAGGCCGCTCTTCGCCTCCGGGCGGGCCAGGATCATGGCGAACTGGAGGACGACGCCCTCGATGTCCGCGGCCAGCGAGCCGCTGTCCGGCAGCTCCAGCTCGTCGAAGAGCTCCGCCACCGCATCGACGACCAGCTCGTTCTTGCCCGCCCAGCGGCGATAGAGGGTCGTCTTCGCAACCCCGGCGCGGGTCGCGACATCTCCCAGGGTGAGTTTGGACCAGCCCAGTTCCACCAGCGCCGCCCGGGTGGCGGCCAGGATCGCGGCGTCCGCCGCGGCGCTGCGCGGGCGCCCCGTGCGGCTGGCTGGGCTGCGGCTCTGCATGCCATGACCATAACGGGCGGTTCCTGTGTGGCCGTGAGGGAGATCACCGGGGGGTGGTGGTCCGGCGGCCCGGCGTGGCATTACGCTACGTCTCGTAGCGAAAGCCCGTGAAGGACGTACGCGGGCTTCGAAGACATGGCGTGGGGTGGGGACCCGGCGCCGAACGGGACCCGACCAGCCCGGCTTTCACGCCGTTTTTCACACGCGCGCGCAGTACGGGGGAGGATAGACGCATGCAGCCACGGAACATGTCCATGAGCGGAGTCGTCGACCTCGCCGCGGTGAAGGCGGCCCAGGAGGCCAAGGCGAAGGCGGAGCAGGCACGTGCCCAAGCCGCCCGGGACGGCGGTGCGGGGGGAATCTCCCCGGCCGACCTCGTCATCGACGTCGATGAGGCGGGGTTCGAGAGCGATGTCCTGCAGCGGTCCGCCGAAGTGCCCGTCGTCATCGACTTCTGGGCCGAGTGGTGTCAGCCCTGCAAGCAGCTGAGCCCGCTCCTGGAGCGGCTGGCCGTCGAGTACAACGGCCGCTTCCTGCTCGCCAAGATCGATGTCGATGCCAACCAGATGCTGATGCAGCAGTTCGGCATCCAGGGGATCCCCGCGGTGTTCGCGGTCGTCGCGGGGCAGGCGCTGCCGCTCTTCCAGGGGGCCGCGGGCGAGGAGCAGATCCGGGGAACCCTGGACCAGCTGGTGCAGGTCGCCGAGCAGCGCTTCGGTCTGACCGGCCTCACCGTCGACCCCGACGCCGAGGCGGGTGACGCCCAGGCGGCTCCCGAGCGCCCGGCCGGTCCGTACGACGGGCTCCTCGAAGCCGCCGTGCAGGCGCTGGACTCGGGTGACCTGAACGGTGCCATCCAGGCGTACAGGAACGTACTGAACGAGGAGCCGGCCAACGAGGAGGCCAAACTGGGTCTCGCCCAGGCCGAGTTGCTCCAGCGGGTGCAGGGCGTCGACCCGCAGCAGGTCCGCAAGGACGCGGCCGACAAGCCGGCCGATGTGCGGGCGCAGATCGCCGCCGCCGACCTGGATCTGGTGGGCGGTCATGTCGAGGACGCTTTCGGCCGTCTGATCGAGACGGTGCAGCGCACGGTGGGTGACGACCGGGACACCCTGCGGATGCGGCTGCTGGAGCTGTTCGAGGTGGTCGGACCCGAGGACCCGCGGGTGATCGCGGCGCGCAGGGCCCTGGCACGCGCCCTGTTCTGACCAGTCGTTAAACACGCGGGCTTGTGGTGCCCACGTGAAAGATTTGCCCTCGGAACGTCACTGCGGCCGCGCTTTACCAAAACTTGGTAATCGCGGCCGCTGTTACTGCGAGTAAGTCACGGGCGTTGATCTGTCGGTTTCTGTCCATCGATCAACAGCTTTGTACCGCCGGTGGGGAACACCCTGCGTCGTCGGCCGAGACCGATGGGTCGTTGTTCGGTTATACGGCCGTTACTAGCCAGTAACGAACCCCCTTGTGCGGGCGGCGAGAATGCACCACGATCGGCCACGCTCGGTCCATTCCCGTACCCCGGCAGCCGGTTGGGTCGCGGGACATCCTGGGTCCCCACCGAGCAGAGCCGGCGGCAGTGGCGCCGGCTCTTGGACAGGGGGGTCTTCGCCCACCCGGCGAAGCCTGTCCAGCAGGGTTGTGCGTGATGCGTGTCAGGCGCGACCAGTGGTTGTCGCTCGGGGGTGATCGCCGGTGATTCGGGCGCTAGTTGCGCCGCCGAGTGCAGGCGCTCTCCTTCCCGAGGACGTAGCACTTCTCCCATCCCTGCCCGGCTGAGCCGCTACTTGGGGCGAGTCGGGACAGGAGATGTACGTCCGAGAAGGAGGAAATATGGAGTCCCAGGTGCGTGGCGGGACCAGATGGAAGCGGTTCGCTGTGGTCATGGTGCCCAGCGTCGCCGCTGCGGCATGTGTGGGTGTCGGTCTCGCACAGGGTGCGCTGGCTGCTTCGTTCAGCGTTTCCGGCCAGCAGTTCAAGGTGTCGGCCAATCACCTGCACGGTGAGGGTTTCGCGCAGTACGGCGGAATCGACACTGTCTACACCTCGCCCGAGGGCAAGGACAAGAAGCCGGTTCCCGTCGCGATCTCGTCGTTCGACAACGCGACGATCAGCAAGATGTGCCAGTCGGTCGCGACGCCGATCCCCCTCATAGGCAAGACGGTCTACCTCCGTCTTGAGGCGGGGAACGACGCCAAGAAGCCGGTCACGGCCGAGAACCTCTACATCGACGTCGCCCAGCTCGACGCCGATGCGGAGTTCAAGAACATCGACATCGGCGTCGCGGTCAAGGACAAGACCCGCGGCCCCGCGGTGAAGAAGGGCGAGAACGTGCTGCCGGGCGGTTTCGCCCAGCAGGCGGAAACGGCCGACCTCACCGGTGTCGAGCAGACGGCGTGGGCGACCACGGCGGGCACGTTCAAGCTCAGCGGCCTGTCGATGAAGCTCGGCATGGACAAGGGCATGGAGTGCTTCTGACGGCCTCCGTCCCACGGGTGTCCGGGGGCGGCTGACCCGCCCCCTTCGAGGGGCGGGGAGGCCGTCACTTCCCCGCCCCTCGGGCCCGGCTCCGCGCCGGGCCACTTCACAGACTTAGACTTTCCGGCTTCTCCACGCCTACGGCCGAGCCGGTACGTACCTCCACCGGACCGAGGGAGCTGTTTTCCATGAGTGCCGAGACTCCGGTCCAGAGCGCCGGGACTTTCGCCCGGCTGCGTCGGCGATTCCGTGACTGGCGGGGCACCCGGCCGTTCTGGGCAGGCCTGTTCACCATCCTCGGCGGGGTGCCGATCGCCTACTTCCCCTACGCCACCCTCAAGCTGGGGACCATGTCGCTCACCATGGCGACCACCGCGGGTGCCGGCTCCCTCATCATCGGGGTCCTGCTGATCACGCTGGGTCTGACCATGTGGTTCCAGCAGGCGACGCGGGTCTTCGCCGGTGTCGCGGCGATCATCCTCGCCCTGGTGTCGCTGGTGGTCTCCAACATCGGAGGCTTCCTCATCGGCTTCCTGCTGGCGATGCTCGGCGGTGCCCTCGCCGTCGCCTGGGTGCCGGGCAAGACGGAGGACACGGGGAAGGGGCACCGGGCGGCCGGTCAGGGACCGACGGGAGAAGGAGCCGTGGAGCCCTCTCCCGAGAGCCCGGCCGGTGAGACGGGCGGGACGCACCCTCCGTACGGGACCGGCGACGGCGGTCCGGCGGACGGCGTCCGGTCCGAGGCCCACAACGGGGGGTACCGTGTCGGCTGACCCCCGCGACGGTTCTCCCGCCGCCCAGGCGAAAGCGAGAACGGGGCCACGTCACGCGGCTCCCAAGAAGCCGCTCTTCACCCGGTTCCAGATGCCCGCCGGCAAGGCGATAGCCATGGCGGCGATGCCCACCGCCGTCCTCATGGGCATGGGATTCACCCCGACGCTCGCCCTCGCCGACGAGCAGCCGTCGACCTCCAACAGCCTGAAGGCCGACGAGTACAAGGACTGCCTCGCGGCGATGGAGGACGACAAGGACGGCGCCTCCCCGTCGCCCTCGGCGAGCGAGAGCGAGGCCGCGGGCGACGAGGACAAGGACGCGTCCGAGCCGACTCCCTCGGCGTCCGCCGGTTCGGGCACGGGTGCGGACAAGGACGACTCGTCCTCTTCGTCGGATTCAGGTTCCGACGACAAGGGCGACAAGACCGAGCCCACCCCGACCCCTTCGGCATCCGAGGGCGCGTCGGGCGAGGACGACGAGGCGACGCCCAGCCCGTCGGAGTCCAAGAGCGGCGGCAACGTCCTCGAGGACATCGGCGAGGCGATCGGCGGCATCTTCAAGGGCGGCAAGTCCACCGAGAGCCCGAGCCCGACGCCCTCCGCGTCCGCCTCGCCGTCCGGCGACACGGGCGAGGCCGAGGACACCGAGACGTCCTCGGACGCGAGCGGGGACGACGCTTCCGACGCCGTCAAGAAGACGACCGACACGGTCGAGGACACCGTCAAGGACACGACGGACGCGGCGTCGAAGGCGGCCGGGGACACGAGCAAGGCTGTCGAGAAGGCGGCCGAGGACGCGGCGGAGAAGGCCACCGCCTCTCCCAGCCCGTCCGCGAGCCCCTCCGTGGACCCCGAGGACTGCCCGGCCGCCACGGACGCCGAGGGCGGGGTGGACAACGAACTCCTCGTCCCCGACGAGCCCTGGCGCCTGGAGGCCAGTTCGCTGACGCTGAAGGGTGCCGACTACCAGGGCATCGTCCAGGTGAAGACCGCGAGCGGCGCCACCAAGAAGGTCCTGAAGTACGTCATCAACGACGGGACCGACATCGGCGACCTGCACCAGCTCGTCACGGACAAGCAGTCCGGCAAGACCCACCACGTCCAGGCGGCGAAGGGCTCGAAGTCCACCATCACCGACGGCAAGACGGTGATGTACACGGAGAAGATCTCGGGCAACCTGCTCGGCCTGATCCCGGTCACCTTCGACCCGGAGCACCCGCCGCCCCTGAACATCCCGCTGATCTACTTCACCAACGTGAAGGTCGTCCAGGCCGGCCAGTTCGGCGGCACGCTGACCGTGCCGGGGCTGCACCAGTACGTGACCGACTGACCGGGTCTTCTCCCGGAGCCGCGAAAGAACTGTGCCCCGCCGGGCCGCGACCAGGCGGGGCACAGTGCTGTGCGGGCTACTTCGCCGGCCTGAGGGCCTCCACGGCCGCCTGCCGGATCCTCTTGGTCCGGCCCTTCCGGGAGACGACGTGCAGGACCGCCGTGTCGGAGGCCGCCTGCACGGCCCTCAGCTGCAGCCAGTCGGACCAGCCGTCGATGAGGTCGAGGATCCGCACCCATCGTTCGCGTTCGTCCGCGGGTACCCGTTCGAGTACCTCGCCGACGACCCCGGATGCCAGGGGCCCGTCCGGCTCCAGGGACAGCGCCTCGAACAGCAGCGGCAGTGCGCCGGGGGCCTTCATCGCAGCACGGTAGAGAGACCAGCGGTCGTGCCCGTCGGCGAAGGGCGCCTCGGCTTCGGTGCGGCCGGCGGCCCGGCCGAGCCGTCGCAGCAGCTCGACCAGGGCCGGGGAGGGTTCAGCAACCACGCGACTCGTGCCTCTCGATGGACACTCGGATGTTCTCCCTGATGGTGCGGATGCCGTCAGCGGCATAGGCCGCGTACGAGACGAGGGCGCCCCCTGGATCGCAGGGGGCGCCCTCGGTGCCGTTCAGGGGGCTTCTCGGGCCCGGCGGGTCAGGACTTGGCTTCGCCCAGGTGGTGGACGCGGACCATGTTGGTGGTGCCGGGGACGCCGGGGGGTGAGCCGGCGGTGATGACCACGATGTCGCCGTCGTTGAAGCGGTTGAGCTTGACCAGCTCCTGCTCCACCAGGTCGACCATCTCGTCGGTGCTGTTCACGAACGGGACCACGTACGGCTCCACGCCCCAGCTCAGCGCCATCTGGTTGCGGGTGCCCTCGTCGGTGGTGAAGGCGATGATCGGCTGCTGGGCGCGGTAGCGGGACAGGCGGCGGGCGGTGTCGCCGGACTGGGTGAAGGCCACCAGGCCCCGGCCGCCGAGGAAGTCGGCGATCTCGCAGGCGGCACGGGCCACCGAACCGCCCTGCGTGCGCGGCTTCTTGCCCGGGACGAGCGGCTGCAGGCCCTTGGAGAGCAGCTCCTGCTCGGCGGCGGTGACGATCTTCGACATCGTCTTGACCGTCTCGATCGGGTACGCGCCGACGGAGGACTCCGCCGACAGCATGACCGCGTCGGCCCCGTCCAGGATCGCGTTGGCCACGTCGGAGGCCTCGGCGCGGGTCGGACGGGAGTTGGTGATCATCGACTCCATCATCTGGGTCGCCACGATCACCGGCTTGGCGTTGCGCCGGCACAGCTCGATCAGGCGCTTCTGCACCATGGGGACCTTCTCGAGCGGGTACTCGACGGCGAGGTCACCACGGGCGACCATCACACCGTCGAACGCCATCACGACGTCCTCCATGTTCTGCACCGCCTGCGGCTTCTCCACCTTGGCGACGACGGGGACGCGGCGGCCCTCCTCGTCCATCACACGGTGCACGTCCTGGACGTCCTTGGCGTCGCGGACGAAGGACAGCGCGACCAGGTCGCAGCCCATGCGCAGCGCGAAGCGGAGGTCCTCGATGTCCTTCTCGCTCAGCGCGGGCACGTTGACGGCCGCGCCGGGCAGGTTGATGCCCTTGTGGTCGGAGATGACGCCGCCCTCGATGACGATCGTCTTCACCCGGGGGCCGTCGACCTCGGTGACCTTCAGCTCGACGTTGCCGTCGTTGATCAGGACCTGGTCGCCCTTGGTCACATCGCCGGGCAGGCCCTTGTAGGTCGTCCCGCAGATCGTCTTGTCGCCCGGGACGTCGTCGGTGGTGATGGTGAACTCGTCACCGCGCACCAGCTCCACGGGACCTTCGGCGAAGGTCTCCAGGCGGATCTTCGGGCCCTGGAGGTCGGCGAGGACACCGATGGCCCGGCCGGTCTCCTTGGCGGCGGCACGGACCCGGTCGTACCGGCCCTGGTGCTCGGCGTGCGAGCCGTGGCTGAAGTTGAAGCGGGCCACGTTCATACCGGCTTCGATCAACGCGACAAGCTGCTCGTGGGAGTCGACCGCGGGGCCGAGAGTACAGACGATTTTCGAACGGCGCATGGGGGCGATCCTATCGGTTTGTTTCGCAACGGAATATTCCGTCTGGCGGAAAATACAAAAGGGCGGCATGCCGCTCAGGTGTGATTCCCCGAACCAATTACCAGCGCGTAGGTCTGCGTCGCGATCTCCAATTCCTCGTCGGTGGGCACCACCGCCACAGCCACCCGGGCACCCTCGGGCGAGACCAGCCGCGCCTCGTCGCCGCGTACGGCGTTGCGCTCGCCGTCGACCACCAGGCCCAGCTCCTCCAGGCCCGCCAGGGCGGCTTCCCGTACGGGCGCCGCGTTCTCGCCGACACCGGCGGTGAAGGCGACCGCGTCCACCCGTCCGAGTACGGCGTAATAGGCACCGATGTACTTCTTCAGGCGGTGAATGTAGATGTCGAACGCCAGCTCCGCCTGCTCGTCGCCCTCGTCGACGCGACGGCGGATCTCCCGCATGTCGTTGTCGCCGCACAGACCGATCAGACCGCTCTTCTTGTTGAGAAGAGTGTCGATCTCGTCCGCGGACATTCCACCAACACGCATCAAATGGAAGATGACGGCCGGGTCCATGTCTCCGGAGCGCGTACCCATCACGAGCCCCTCCAAAGGCGTCAGTCCCATGGAGGTGTCCACACATTTGCCGCCCCGAACGGCCGAGGCGGACGCCCCGTTGCCCAGGTGCAGCACGATCACGTTCGTCTCGGCGGGGTCCTTGCCCAGCAGTTCGGCGGTGGCCCGGGAGACGTAGGCGTGCGAGGTGCCGTGGAAGCCGTAGCGCCGGACGCGGTGCTCGTCGGCCGTCTTCACGTCGATCGCGTAGCGGGCGGCCGACTCCGGCATGGTCGTGTGGAACGCGGTGTCGAACACGGCGACCTGCGGCAGGTCGGGCCGCAGCGCCTGCGCCGTGCGGATGCCCGTGAGGTTGGCCGGGTTGTGCAGCGGGGCCACCGGGATGAGCCGCTCGATCTCGGCGAGCACGGCGTCGTCGACGACGGTCGGCTCGGTGAAGGTCTTCCCGCCGTGCACCACGCGGTGCCCGATCGCGGCCAGTTCGGGCGAGTCCAGACCGAGACCGTCCTTGGCGAGCTCCTCCGCCACGGCCTTCAGCGCGGCGTCGTGGTCGGCGATCGCGCCGCCGCGTTCGCGGCTCTCGCCGCCGGCCGGGGTGTGCTTGAGCCGGGAGGTCTGCTCACCGATGCGTTCGACGAGACCCACCGCCAGCCGGCTGCTGTCGCCCATGTCGAGCAGCTGGTACTTCAGCGACGAGGAGCCGGAGTTGAGGACGAGGACACGGGACGGGCTCACTGGGCGGTTGCCTTCTCACTCGGGGACGGGGCCGGGGACTGGGCCTGGATCGCCGTGATGGCGACGGTGTTGACGATGTCCTGGACGAGGGCGCCCCGGGACAGGTCGTTGACCGGCTTGCGCAGACCCTGGAGCACGGGGCCGACGGCGATCGCGCCGGCCGAGCGCTGCACGGCCTTGTAGGTGTTGTTGCCGGTGTTCAGGTCGGGGAAGATCAGCACGGTCGCCTGCCCGGCGACCTCCGAGCCGGGCAGCTTGGTCGCCGCGACCGACGGCTCCACGGCGGCGTCGTACTGGATCGGGCCCTCGATCTTCAGGTCGGGCCGGCGGGAACGGACCAGCTCGGTGGCCTCGCGGACCTTGTCGACGTCGGCGCCGGAGCCGGAGGTGCCGGTGGAGTACGACAGCATCGCGATGCGCGGCTCCACACCGAACTGCTCCGCCGTGGTCGCCGACTGCATGGCGATGTCCGCGAGCTGCTTCGCGTTCGGGTCGGGGTTGACCGCGCAGTCGCCGTAGACGAGGACCTTGTCGGCCAGGCACATGAAGAACACCGACGAGACGATGTCGGCGTCCGGCTTGGTCTTGATGATCTCGAAGGCCGGGCGGATGGTCGCGGCCGTGGAGTGCACCGAGCCCGAGACCATGCCGTCGGCGAGCCCCTCCTGGACCATCAGCGTGCCGAAGTAGTTCACGTCGGAGACGACGTCGTACGCCAGCTCCACGGTGACGCCCCGGTGGGCGCGCAGGGCCGCGTACTGCTCGGCGAAGGAGTCGCGCAGGTCGGAGGTGGCCGGGTCGATCAGCTGGGACTCGCCGAGGTCGATGCCCAGGTCGGCGGCCTTCTTGCGGATCCGGTCGACCGGGCCGAGCAGGGTCAGCTCGCACACGCCCCGGCGCAGCAGTACCTCGGCGGCGTGCAGCACCCGCTCCTCGGTGCCCTCGGGCAGCACCACGCGGCGCAGATCGGAGCGGGCCTGCTCCAGCAGCTTGTGCTCGAACATCATCGGTGTGACGCGGTCGCTGCTGGGCGCGGAGACCCGGCGTGTGAGTTCGCCGGTGTCGGTGAACCGCTCGAACAGGCCGAGTGCCCGTTCCGCCTTGCGCGGGGTGGCCGCGTTCAGCTTCCCCTCCAGGGAGAAGAGCTGCTCGGCGGTGGGGAAGCTGGTGCCGGCCACCGACAGCACCGGGGTGCCCGGCGCCAGGCGGTCGGCGAGGGTGAGGATGTCGGCGCCGGGCACCTCGTCCAGGGTGAGCAGCACGCCGGCTATCGGCGGGGTGCCGGCGCTGTGCGCGGCGAGCGCGCCGACGACCAGGTCGGCACGGTCGCCCGGGGTGACGACGAGGCAGCCGGGGGTCAGGGCGCCCAGGAAGTTCGGCAGCATCGCACCGCCGAAGACGAAGCCGAGCACGTCCCGGGCGAGCCCCGAGTCGTCGCCGAGCACCACCTTGCCGCCGAGCGCGTGGCTGATCTGCGAGACGGTCGGGGCGGACAGCGCGGGCTCGTCGGGCAGGACGTAACAGGGCGCGGGGAGCCGGGATTCGAGCCGGCGGGCGATCTCGTCGCGGTCCTCGCGGGCGACCCGGTTGGTGACCATGGCCAGCACGTCGCAGCCGAGTGTGTCGTAGGCCCGGTAGGCGTTGCGCGTCTCGGCGAGCACCGACTCGACGGTCTGCTTGCGGCCGCCCACGACCGGGATCACGGACGCGCCGAACTCGTTCGCCAGCCGGGCGTTCAGCGACAGCTCGTCCGGGAGCTGGGTGTCGGCGAAGTCGGTGCCGAGGACCAGGACCACGTCGTACTCGCGGGCGACCAGGTGGAACCGTTCCACCAGCGTGGACACCAGCTCGTCCGTGCCGGCCTCGGCCTGCAGGGCGGACGCCTCCTGGTAGTCCATGCCGTAGACGGTCGACGCGTCCTGGGCGAGCCGGTAGCGGGCGCGCAGCAGCTCGAAGAGGCGGTCGGGCCCGTCGTGGACGAGGGGCCGGAAGACGCCGACCCGGTCGACCTGCCGGGTGAGGAGCTCCATGACCCCCAGTTCGACGACCTGGCGGCCGTCGCCTCGGTCGATGCCGGTCACGTACACGCTGCGGGTCACGCGCGCTCTCCGTTTCGTCTCGGTGGCATGTCTCTGTTCGGGATGACTCTGTCCGGGATGTCTCTGTGAGGATTTCTCTGCGGGACGTCGAAAAATCGCCCATCGAGGTGAGCGGAACCGCCTTGACAATACCTCCGCCGATGGATAAGGCGCCCGTCAGAGTCGGGTACCCCGCCGGGCCGGGCAGCGTGAAACAATCGGCAGAAGCTCACCGGTGTCAACAGCGAGCAGGAGACACAGCACGATGCGTATCGGAGTTCTCACCGCAGGCGGCGACTGCCCCGGCCTGAACGCCGTGATCCGGTCGGTCGTGCACCGGGCGGTCGACAACTACGGCGATGAGGTCATCGGCTTCGAGGACGGCTACTCGGGCCTGCTGGACGGCCGCTACCGCGCCCTCGACCTCAACGCCGTCAGCGGCATCCTGGCCCGCGGCGGCACGATCCTGGGATCGTCCAGGCTGGAGCGCGACCGGCTCCGTGAGGCCTGCGAGAACGCCTCCGACATGATCCACGAGTTCGGCATCGACGCGCTGATCCCGATCGGCGGCGAGGGCACGCTGACGGCCGCGCGCATGCTGAGCGACGCGGGCCTGCCCGTCGTGGGCGTCCCGAAGACCATCGACAACGACATCTCCTCCACGGACCGCACCTTCGGCTTCGACACGGCGGTGGGGGTCGCCACCGAGGCGATGGACCGGCTGAAGACGACCGCCGAGTCCCACCAGCGCGTGATGGTGGTGGAGGTCATGGGCCGGCACGCCGGGTGGATCGCGCTGGAGTCCGGCATGGCGGCGGGTGCGCACGGCATCTGTCTGCCGGAGCGTCCGTTCGATCCGGCCGATCTGGTCAAGATGGTCGAGGAGCGCTTCGCCCGCGGCAAGAAGTTCGCGGTCATCGCCGTCGCCGAGGGCGCCCACCCCGCGGACGGCAGCATGGACTACGGCAAGGGCGCGATCGACAAGTTCGGCCACGAGCGCTTCCAGGGCATCGGCGCGGCACTCGCCCATGAGCTGGAGCGCCGGCTCGGCAAGGAGGCCAAGCCGGTCATTCTCGGCCACGTCCAGCGCGGCGGCTCACCGACCGCCTACGACCGGGTGCTCGCCACGCGGTTCGGCTGGCACGCGGTGGAGGCGGCGCACCAGGGCCGCTTCGGCCGGATGACCGCGCTGCGCGGGACGGACATCGTGATGGTGCCGCTCGCGGAGGCCGTGACCGAGCTGAAGACGGTGCCCAAGGACCGGATGGACGAGGCCGAGTCGGTCTTCTAGACCTTCCCGTCGGTGTTCCAGAGGTTCTAGACCGGGCTCTCCTGGACTCTCGTCCAGAAGTGCTCGACGATCCGGTTCAGGAAGTCGCGGGCGGTGTCGCCCGCGTCGCCGCTGCCGCCGCCCCAGCTCAGGGTGGCGGCCATATGACCCTGGTAGTCCTCGTGCAGCGCCCGCAGGGCGCCCTCCAGGAACGGCCGGTCCAGGGGCACGAGTTTGGCCACCGGGCGCACATAGGCCTGCCAGCGGGTGCTGACCGCGCTGCGCAGCAGTTCGCCGAGCTTGGCGTCGCGGCCCGTGACGGTGACGAAGTCGGCGAGGCCCAGGCCGAGCAGGTCGGCGAGGGCGCCGGACTGGCGGTCCGTGCCGCGCCAGGTGTCGGTCTCCTCCATGCGCAGATACGCGTGGACCTCGTGTCCCACGGCCCGGGCCACGTCCTCGGGGGCGAGGCAGCGGGCGATGCGGTGCTCGCGCAGGGTGCGGGGTCTGCCGATGAGTTCGCCGGGGGAGCACCACAACACGCCCGCGAGAGCGGTGAGTTCCGAGTTCGACGGGGCCGAGGCCCCGCGCTCCCAGTCGATGACGTGGTCCGGGGTGATGCGGGGGTGTCCGTACGAGACGCGCATGCCGTGGGCGACGTGCTCGGGCGTCATGCCGAGGGCCGCGCGCAGACGGCGGGCGGCCGGGGCGTTGAAGGGCGGGGGAGTCGGGGCGGACTGTGGAGGGGGAGTGGCGGCGGACTGGCTCGGGCGGGCTGAAGGTCGGCGCACGGGCCACAAGCTAGGGGGACGGGGGTGCGATGACTACGGTCTGTTCGGCCAGGATCACGGATTGTAGGAAGCTACGGCTACCGGCGGGTTCGACCGGGGCCGGAGATCGGCTTGTCGGTCGGGGCGGGTTGCGGGTAAGGATGACCCCGGGCCCGATGATCTTGGGTCCGGAAAGGCAGTGACTCACGTGAACGGCAAGCTCAACGGGCATATTCGCGAGCGGCTTCTCGCGCCGAACTTCTGGCATCTCGCGACGGTGGGGGCCGACGGGGCGCCTCAGGTATCGCCCATGTGGGCGGACATCGAAGACGAGTACGTCATGGTCAACACCTCGATCGGGCGGGTGAAGGAGCAGAATCTGCGGCGCAATCCGTACGTTTCGCTGTCCCATCACGACCCGGAGAACCCGTACGACCGGGCCGAGATCCGGGGGAAGGTCGTCCGGTTCGTGGAGGGCGAGGAGGCGGAGCGGGGCATGGACCGGCTGACGCGCAAGTACCTCGGCCAGGACCGGTATCCGTGGATGCTCCCCGGCGAGCGCCGGGTGATGCTGCTGATCGAGCCGACGCGGGTGCGGACGCTCGAGGGCGTGGAGCCGTTCCGGCCCGGGGTCCTGCCGGACGGGGCGACCGGCTGAGCGGGATGTCCGCCTGAGTCTCGGGCGAGTTGGGGAAGCGCTGGTCACGGTCATGTGGCCGGCGCTTTTTCCGTGCCGTGGGCGGTTGGGGGGGCGGCCCTAGCGCCAGTCCGGTACGCCCGAGACCGGTGGCAGCCGGGACTCGATCCTCGCTCGGATGTCGCTCATCACGGAGACGATGCGGCTCTCGTGCTCCGGGGTCAGCCGGGCCACCGGGACCGAGCAGCTGATGGCGTCGACGGCCGGTGTTCCGTAGCGCAGGGCGAAGCCGAAGCCGGCGATGCCCGGCACCGTCTCCTCGCGGTCGACGGAGTAGCCGCGCTCGCGCACCCGGGCCAGGTCGGCGAGCAGGGCGGCGCGGTCGGTGTGCGTGTTCTCCGTGAGGCCGGTCAACGGCTCTTCGCCGAGGGGTAGTTCGCCGTCGGGGCGCTCGGCGAGCAGTGCCTTGCCCAGCGCGCCGGCGTGGGCCGGGACGCGGCGGCCGACCCGGCTGATGGTGCGCAGGTACTCGTGGGACTCGCGGGTGGCGAGGTAGACGACGTCCCGGCCGTCGAGCCGGGCCATGTGGATCGTCTCGCCGAGCGCGTCCGACGCCTCGTCCAGGTACGGCCGGACCACCCGGATACGGCGGTCCCCGTCGAGATAGCCGGTGCCGGTGAGCAGCGCGCGGATCCCGATGCCGTAGAGGGAGCCGGTGGCGTCGGTGCGGACCCAGCCGGAGTCGACGAGCGTCTGGAGCAGCTGGTACATGCTGCTGCGCGGCACGTCCAGGTCCTCCGCGAGCTGGTCGAGGCGGGAGGGCTGTTCGCCCCGCTCGGCGAGCACTTCCAGCAGCGCGACGGTTCTGGCCGCCGACTTCACACCGCGGACGCCTCTGCTCTCCTGCATGGGCTCATCGTAGGTCCGCGCTGATCGTGCACATCAATCTGTGATCGCCCGGGCCATTGACCCGCTCCGTTCACGCACTTAGCCTCCATCTGCATACGTGGACGCCATCTGCATACAGGGATGAGAGCCCCACCAGTTCAGAGCTCCCACCAGTTCAAAGGGGAACTGCCTTGCCTCTGCTCGTCGTCGGGATCAGCGTTCTGGTCCTGCTCCTCCTCATGACCCGGCTGAGAATGAACGGCTTCGCGGCCCTGCTGCTCGTCGCGGTGGGGGTCGCGCTGGTCCGTGGCATTCCGGTCGCGACCATCCCGGACGTCCTCTCCGAGGGCATCGGGGACCAGATCGGCGACACCATGCTGACCATCGGACTCGGTGCCATGGTCGGCCGGGTGATGGGGGACTCGGGCGCCGCACAGCGCATAGCCGGCAAACTCCTCGACGCCTTCGGCCCGCGGTGGGTCCAGGTGGCGATGGTGGTCACGTCCATGCTCATCGGCGTGACCATGTTCTACGAGGTCGCGTTCGTCATCATCGTGCCGATCGCGTTCACGCTGGTCAGGGTCACCGGCGCGAAGCTGCTGTGGGTCGGGCTGCCGATGTCCATCGCCCTGTCCACCATGCACAGCTTCCTGCCTCCGCACCCCGGCCCCACCGCCGTCGCCGCGACCTTCCACGCCTCCGTCGGACTGACGCTGTTCTACGGCCTGTTCATCGCCGTACCCGCCGGGGCGCTCATCGCCCTGGCCTGGCCGCGTCTTCCGTTCGTCGCGAGGATGACGCCGTCCATCCCCAAGGGGCTGGTCAGCGAGCGCGAGTTCACCGAGGAGGAGATGCCGGGGCTCGGGTGGTCGCTGTTCGTGGCGCTGTTCCCCGTGGTGCTGATCGTGGCCGCGGCCGTGACCGACATGGCCGCCTCGGGAGACAGTCCGTTCCTGCACGTCGTGGCGTTCGTCGGGTCGGCGCCGATCGCGCTGCTGCTGACCCTGTGCCTGGCGATCTGGGTGTTCGGGCCGCGGATCGGGCGGAGCTTGAGCGAGGTCGGCGCCTCCTGTTCGTCGGCGGCCCAGGCGATGGCGATGATCCTGCTGGTGATCGGCGCGGGCGGGGCCTTCAAGAACGTCCTCGTCGAGGGCGGCATCTCCGACTACATCAAGGACGTCACCGACGGCTGGTCCATCTCGCCGATCGTCCTCGCCTGGCTGGTCGCCGTCATCCTGCGGATCGCGCTCGGCTCGGCGACGGTCGCCGTCGTCACGGCCTCAGGTGTGGCGCTGCCGTTGCTGGCGGGGGGTGGGGTGCATCCGGAGGTGATGGTGCTGGCCGTGGCGTGTGGCTCCATCGCGTTCTCGCACGTGAACGACCCCGGGTTCTGGCTCTTCAAGGAGTACTTCAACCTGTCCGTCATCGAGGCGATCAAGGTGCGGACGTCCTATACGACGGTGCTTGCCGTGCTCGGGCTGGGGGGCGTGCTCGCGGTCGAGTGGGCGCTGGACGTTTTCGGGCTGTAGACCGTTTCATCCACTACACAAGGGATTTGGACCAGCATGAGCAGCAACCAGCCGACCGTCACCGGGTTCGCCGTCTACCCCGTCGCCGGGCGGGACAGCATGGAGCTCAATCTGTCCGGTGCGCACGGGCCGTACTTCACCCGCAACATCGTCGTTCTCACCGACTCCGAGGGGCGTACCGGGCTGGGGGAGGTGCCCGGCGGCGAGAAGATCACGCAGACGCTGCGGGATGCCGAGGCGCTCGTCGTCGGGGCCAAGGTGGGGGACTACCAGCGGGTGCTGCGGGAGATCGGGGAGCGGTTCGCCGACCGGGATGCGGGTGGGCGGGGTGCGCAGACGTTCGATCTGCGGACCACGGTTCATACGGTGACGGCGGTGGAGTCGGCGTTGCTCGATCTGCTCGGGCAGCATCTCGAGGTGCCGGTCGCCGCGCTGCTGGGGGACGGGCAGCAGCGGGAGTCCGTGCGGGTGCTGGGCTATCTCTTCTACGTGGGTGATCCGGACCGGACCGATCTGGAGTATGTCCGGGAGCCGGACTCGGACGTGGAGTGGTACCGGGTGCGGCACGAGGAGGCGTTGTCTCCGGAGACGATCGTGCGGCAGGCGGAGGCGGCGTACGACCTGTACGGGTTCCGGGACTTCAAGCTCAAGGGGGGTGTGCTGGAGGGGGCCGAGGAGGTCGCGGCGGTGCGGGCGCTGAAGGCGCGGTTTCCCGAGGCGCGGATCACGCTGGATCCGAACGGGGCGTGGTCGTTGCGGGAGGCGGTTGAGCTGTGCCGGCCGTTGGTGGGGACGCTGGCGTATGCGGAGGATCCGTGTGGGGCGGAGGGGGGTTACTCGGGGCGGGAGGTGCTCGCGGAGTTTCGTCGGGCTACCGGGTTGCCTACGGCTACGAACATGATCGCTACGGACTGGCGGCAGATGGCGCATGCGTTGGCTCTGCAGTCGGTGTCCATTCCGCTGGCCGATCCGCACTTCTGGACGATGCGGGGGTCGGTGCGGGTGGCGCAGTTGTGCAACGCGATGGGGTTGACGTGGGGGTGCCACTCCAACAACCACTTCGACATCTCGCTGGCGATGGTGACGCACTGTGGGGCGGCGGCTCCGGGGGAGTACAACGCGCTGGACACGCACTGGATCTGGCAGGAGGGGCTGGAGCGGCTCACCGTTTCCCCGCCGCGCATCGTCGACGGCGAGATCGCGGTTCCGGATGCTCCGGGGTTGGGCGTACGGCTCGACATGGACCGGCTGCTCGCGGCGCACGAGCTGTACCGGGAGAAGGCGCTGGGGGCGCGGGACGATGCGGTGGGGATGCGGTACCTGGTTCCGGGGTGGGAGTTCGATGGGAAGCGGCCGTGTCTGGTGCGGTGAGTGGGGCGGATGCCTGCGGCGCCTGTGCGGCTTTGGTGGGGGTGCGTGTAGCGCCTTCTCGCCGGTGGTGGGTCGGGGCCGCGTCGGGGGGTGTCCGTCCTCGGAACGGCGCGATGGGGCCGGATACCGACTGACTGTCCGTTGACGCGCCAACCGCTGCGGGCGGACACCCCCCGACACGTCCCCTTCCGTGATCCGGCGGGTGCGGGCGCGTCGTGGCTCCCGCCCCAGCTGCGGGCATGCGTGCCTCCCCCAGTGCCTTAAGGGCCTGGGAGGTGCCCCCAGGGCGGCACGGGTGGGCGGTGGGGGAGGCACCCCGCTACGCCGGGCTGCGGACCCACCCGGCCCCAGACCGACGCCGGGCACCTGCCAACGCCGGGCTGTGGATTCACCCGCCCCAGCCACAAGCACCCTCAGCCCTTGACCGCCCCGCCCAGTGCGAAGCCCCCTCCCAGGCGGCGTGAGATCAGGACGTACAGCAGGATCACCGGCGTCGAGTAGATGATCGAGAACGCGGCCAGTTGCCCGTACGCCACCATGCCCCGGTTGCCGAAGAAGTCGTTGATGCTGACGGACGCCGGCATCTGGTCGGGGGTGAGCAGGAGCATGAAGGGGACGAAGAAGTTGCCCCACATCATGACGAAGGAGAAGACCGTCACGACGGCCACGCCGGGGCCCATGAGGGGCAGGACGATGCGGATGAGGGACTGGAGGGGGCTCGCTCCGTCGGTCCAGGCGGCCTCTTCGAGTTCCTTGGGGACGCCGTCCATGAAGTTCTTCATCAGCCAGATGGCGAAGGGCAGTTGGGACGCGGCGAAGAAGAAGATCGTGCCCTGCATGGTGTCGATCAGGTCCACCTGGACGAAGAGGGCGTAGACCGGAACCATGATCGCCGTGATCGGCAGGCTGGTGGCGAAGAGGATCGTCAGCAGGAACGGGCGGTTGAAGCGGGAGCGGAAGCGGGACAGTGGGTAGGCGGCGAGGGCCGCGCAGACCACTGTCAGCAGGGTCGCGCCGCCGCAGAGGATCAGGCTGTTGAGGAGGGGGGTGAAGGTGATCTCGGAGGTCAGGACCGCGTCGAAGTTGTCCAGGGTGAGGCCGTCGGGGGCCTTCACCCGGAGGCCCGCGTGGGGATCGAGGGAGGACAGGACCACCCAGGCCAGGGGGAGCACGAAGGCCGCGGCGACCACCAGGAGTCCCGCGTCGGCCGCCAGACGGCGGGTCGTGCGGCGGGAGGAGAGGGTGTGGGGCATGCGGTCAGACCTCCGTGCGGAGCAGGCGCAGGTAGACCAGGGAGAACAGGGAGCCGACCAGCAGGAGCAGGAGCGCGACCGCCGTGCCGTAGCCGATGAGGCTGTTCTGGAAGGCCTGTTCGTACATGAAGAGCGGGAGCGTCTGGCTCTTGCCGCCCGGGCCGCCTCTCGTCATCACCCAGATCAGACCGAAGACCGAGAGGGTCTGGAGGGTGTTGAGCATCAGGTTGGTGCCGATGGAGCGGCGGATCATGGGCAGGGTGATGTGCCACATGCGGCGCCAGCCGCCCGCGCCGTCGACCTCCGCCGCCTCGGTGATCTCCTGGGGGATCTCGTTCAGGGCCGCCGAGTAGACCAGCATCGAGAACGCCGTACCGCGCCAGACGTTCGCGAAGGACACCGCCAGGATCGGGAGCGTGAACAGCCAGTTCTGGGAGGGCAGGTGCAGCCAGTCCAGGATGGCGTTCAGGGTGCCCTCGCGGCGGAAGAAGGCGTAGAGGAGGAAGCCCGCGACGACCTCCGGCAGGACCCAAGCCGTGACGACGATGCCGCCGGTGAGCGTGCGGACCGGTTTCGACGCGCGCTGCATCAGTGCCGCCAGGGCGAGGCCCAGCGTGTTCTGTCCGATGAGGGACGAGAGGACGGTGAACACCAGCGTCAGCCATACGGCGTTCAGGAACGCCTCGTCCCCGAAGGCCCGGGTGAAGTTGTCGAAGCCGACGAACGACTTTTGGGCCTGGCCGGTGAGCTGGAGGTCGGTGAAGGCGATGTAGACGCAGTAGGCGATCGGGCCGGCCAGGAAGAGGAGCAGGAGGACGATCGCGGGAGTCAGGGGCAGGACCCGTACCGGCAGGCGGGGGCCGCGTGCCGGGTGGGTGTCCGTGAGCGCCTTGGTGGGTTGGGGGTGCGGGGCGGTGGTGGTCATCGGGTGCCGCTCACCGTTCGGCCACCTGGTTGTCCGTCGCGTCCTTCAGCGCGTCCGTGTAGCCGCTTGCCGCCTCGTCCACCGACGTGTCGCCCGTGGTGACGCCCTCCATCGCCTCCTGGATGGCCACGGAGACCTTGGGGTACGCCGGGTAGGCGGGGCGGTAGTGGGTGTTCGCCACGAGGTCCGTGAAGAACTTGATGCCGGGCTGGGCCGTGGCGTACGCCGGGTCCTTCGCCACGTCCTCGCGGACCGCGATGCCGGAGTTGGCGACGTACCACTTCTGCGCGTTGGCCTTGGTCTGCATCGTCTTGATGAACTCGAACGCCAGGTCCGGGTTGCCCGCCTTGGCCGGGATCGACCAGGTCCAGCCGCCGGACATGCTCACCTTGCCGGGCGCCTGGCCGTTCTGGGTCGGCATGGCGGCCAGGCCCAGCTTCTGCGACCACTCGGGCCACTCGTGGCCGCTGCCGGGCAGCCAGTCCTGCGGCAGCCAGGAGCCGTCGAGGGCGATGCCGAGCTTGCCCTGGGGGAGCCACTCGCCGCGGACCCGGGTCATGACGTTCGGGTCGAGCGCGTCGGAGACGTCCGGGCCGAGCTTCTCCTTGTAGACCGTCTCGACGAAGGAGAGCGCGTCCTCGAAGCCCTTGCCGCCGGCGATCCACTTCTTGCTCGACTTGTCGTAGAGGGGGTCCGTGGTGCCGTCGTTCGTGCCGTAGAGCAGCATTTCGAACGTCTGCATGGTGGCGGCCTCGCCGACCGGCTTGCCCGTGTAGATGTTGAGGGGGGTGGTGTCGGGGGCTTTGCGTTTGATGGTGCGGGCGGCGGTGAGGATGTCGTTCCAGGTCTTCGGCTGCCAGTCGGCGGGGAGGCCCGCCTTCCTGAAGATGTCCTTGTCGAACCAGAGGCCGCGGGTGTCGGTGCCGTCGGGGACGCCGTAGGTCTTGCCGTCCTCGCCCTGGGCCGCCGCCTTCGCCGTGTCGATGAACTTGTCCCAGTCCGGCCACTTGGCGAGATAGGGGTCGAGAGGCTTGAGATAGCCGCTGGTGATGTCCGAGTTGATGAGGAAGGTGTCCTCGTAGACCAGGTCGGGGGCGGTCTTGGGGGAGCGGAGCATCTGCTGGAGCTTGGTGTAGTACTCCGAGTCCGGGGCCTTGATCGGGACGAGTTCGACCTTCTTGCCCGGGTGGGCCTTCTCGAACTGCTTCTTGATGTCCGCGAGATACGTGTCCATCACCTTGACGGAGTTGTCCGTGGACTGTTTGAAGGAGATCTTCACGGTGTCCGGGTCGCTGCCGGAACCCCCGCCGCAGGCGGTGAGGGTGGACGCGGCGAGGGCCAGGGCGACGAGGGGGGTGAGAGCGGCGGTGGGGCGCACGGGCACGACCTCCTGCGGGCGCACTTCTTTGTGGCCTGGACGGCTGCGTCGTGAACCTAAGTTGAGTGGTCTAGTCAGGTCAATGCGTGTGCGTCGGTTGCATGGTGGATGGTGAGAGCTGATGGGGCGTCACTGACCGGTGACCCAGCGGTACTGCAACTCCGGGCGCCCCACCGTGCCGTACTGCGGGCGGCGGGCCGCGCGGCCCGCGTCCACCAGATGCTCCAGATAACGGCGGGCCGTGATGCGGGAGATGCCCACGGTCTCCGCCACACCGGCGGCCGTGAGGCCCTCCGCGCTGTCCCGCAGCGTCACCGTCACCCGCTCCAGCGTCGGCGCGCTCAGGCCTTTGGGCAGCGCGGCCGGGCCGGGGGCGCGCAGGGCCGCCAGGGCCCGGTCCACCTCGTCCTGGCCGCTCGCCTCGCCGACCGATGCGTGGAACTCGGCGTACCGCACGAGGCGGTCCCGCAGGGTCGCGAAGGTGAACGGCTTCAGGACGTACTGCACGACTCCCAGCGAGACGCCCTCGCGTACGACGGCCAGATCGCGCGCCGACGTCACCGCGATCACGTCCGCGTGGTGCCCGGCCGCCCGCAGCGACCGCGCGAGATGCAGCCCGTGCACATCCGGCAGGTGCAGGTCCAGCAGGAGGAGGTCCACCGGGGTGCGCTCCAGGGCCCGGCGGGCCTCCGCGCCCGTGTGCGCCTTGCCCACGGCCACGAACCCGGGGACCCGCCCGACGTACATGACATGCGCGTCGGCGGCCACCGGGTCGTCCTCCACCACCAGGACCCGGATGTCTTTCGCGTGCGTCGTGTCGCTCGTCATGCGGGGCCTCCAGAGCCCTCGGACACCGGGCCTCCGGATGTCACGCCTGCGGCGACCGCGCCGGACTCGCGCAGCGGCAGCCGTACCTCGAACTGAGCCCCGCCGCCGTCGGCCTCCGTCACCGACAGCGTCCCCTCGTGCCGCTGCGCCGCCTGCCGTACGAGCGCCAGCCCGAGGCCTCGCCCGCCCGGGCCGGACGGCTTCGTGGAGAAGCCCCGCTGGAAGACCGCCTCGGCGTGCTCCGGGTCGACGCCCGGGCCCGTGTCGGAGACCCGCAGCACCAGCTCGGGGCAGTCCTCGGTGCCCTGGGTGTACGCCGCCACCGTCACCTGTGCCCGCACGCTGCCCTGCGCCGCGTCCACGGCGTTGTCGATCAGATTGCCGAGGATGGTCACCAGGTCCCGCGCGGGGAGGGTCTCGGGCAGCAGACCGTCGTCCAGGCTGCTGTCCTCCGACACCATCAGCTCCACGCCCCGCTCGTTCGCCTGGGCCGTCTTGCCCAGCAGCAGCGCCGCCAGCACCGGCTCGCTCACCGCCGCCACGACCTGGTCGGTCAGCGCTTGCGCCAGCTCCAGCTCGGCCGTCGCGAAGTCCACCGCCTCCTCAGCCCGGCCCAGCTCGATCAGCGAGACGACCGTGTGCAGCCGGTTCGCCGCCTCGTGCGCCTGCGAGCGCAGTGCCTGCGTGAAGCCCCGCTCGGAGTCCAACTCGCCCATCAGTGACTGGAGTTCGGTGACATCGCGCAGGGTGACGACCGTACCGCGCCGCTCGCCGCCCGAGACCGGGGAGGTGTTGATGACCAGGACCCGCGACGCCGTCAGATGCACCTCGTCCACCCGGGGCTCCGAAGCCAGCAGCGCGCCCGTCAGCGGGGCGGGGAGCCCGAGCTCGGCCACCGACCTGCCCACCACGTCCCCCTCCACGCCGAGCAGCTCCCGCCCCCCGTCGTTGATCAACGCCACACGGTACTGCCCGTCCAGCATCAGCAGCCCCTCCCGTACGGCGTGCAGGGCGGCCTGGTGGTAGTCGTGCATCCTGCTGAGTTCGGCCGCGTTCATCCCGTGCGTATGGCGGCGCAACCGGGCGTTGACAACGTAGGTGCCTACGGCGCCGAGGGCCAGTGCCCCGACGGCGACGCCCAGCAGGGCCGTGACCTGGCTCTGTACGCGCTCGCTGATCGCCTCGACCCGTATGCCCGCGCTGACCAGGCCGACGATCTGCTTGCCGTTGTTGATCGGGGTGACCGCGCGGACCGACGGGCCGAGGGTGCCGGTGTAGGTCTCGGTGAAGGTCTCGCCCCTCAGCGCCCGCTCAGTGTGGCCCTGGAAGGTCTGGCCGATCCGGTCCGGGTCGGGATGCGTCCAGCGGATGCCCTGCGGGTTCATGATCGTGATGAAGTCGACCTCGGTGTCCCGCATGACCTTCAGCGCGTACGGCTGGAGCGCCCCGGTCGGGTCGGAGGCGCGGGCCGCCGCCAGCACCGACGGGGAGTCCGCGACGGAGCGCGCCACGGCCCTGGCCTGGCGCTTCGCGGCCTCCTCGGCCTGGCTGCGGTCGCTGACGTAGGTGAACAGCGCACATCCGGCCACGACGACCGCGATCAGTACGGCCTGCATGGCGAAGAGCTGGGCCGCCAGGCTGCGGGGTCGGGGGACGGAGATGCGCATGTCGTCAGTCTGCCTCTTGGCTGATTGTGAACTAAATGAACGGAAGGGTGACCGCGCTCACAGAGCAGGACATAGTCACGGCATTCCCTATAACGCATCTCCGGGAGCCCCGCTCCCACTTTTCCGGACGTGAGCCGCACGCCGGTGATGCCGACGACGTCGTCAAGGAGGGCCGCCGTGACCAGCGCAGCCGATACGGCACCTGCCGCACGCAAACCCAAGCGGGACCGCACCCACTATCTCTACATCGCGGTGATCATCGCGGTCGCTGCCGGTATCGCGGTGGGTCTGGCCGCACCGGACTTCGCTGTCGGGCTGAAGCCGATCGGCACGGGCTTCGTGAACCTGATCAAGATGATGATCTCGCCGATCATCTTCTGCACGATCGTGCTGGGCATCGGCTCGGTCCGGAAGGCCGCCAAGGTCGGTGCCGTCGGCGGCATCGCCCTGGTCTACTTCACCGTGATGTCGCTGGTCGCGCTGGGCATCGGCCTGGTCGTCGGCAACATCCTGGAGCCGGGCACCGGCCTCGCGGTGACCGACGCGATCAAGGACGCCGGTCACGCGCAGATCGATTCCGAGGCCAAGGACACCACCGAGTTCCTGCTCGGGATCATCCCGACCACGATCGTCTCCGCCTTCACCAACGAGTCGGTCCTGCAGACCCTGCTGATCGCCCTGCTCGCCGGCTTCGCCCTGCAGGGCATGGGCTCGGCCGGCCAGCCGATCCTGCGCGGCATCGAGCACATCCAGCGGCTCGTCTTCCGCATCCTCGCCATGGTCATGTGGGCCGCCCCGATCGGTGCCTTCGGTGCCATCGCGGCCGTCACCGGTTCCGCCGGCGTGGACGCGCTCAAGAGCCTCGCCGTGCTGATGCTCGGCTTCTACGTCACCTGTTTCCTGTTCGTCTTCATCGTGCTCGGCGTCCTGCTGCGCGTCATCTCCGGCCTGAACATCCTCACGCTGTTCAAGTACCTCGGCCGGGAGTTCCTGCTGATCCTCTCCACCTCCTCCTCCGAGTCCGCGCTGCCGCGGCTCATCGCGAAGATGGAGCACCTGGGCGTCAGCAAGCCGGTGGTCGGCATCACCGTCCCGACCGGCTACTCCTTCAACCTCGACGGCACCATGATCTACATGACCATGGCCTCGCTGTTCATCGCCGACGCCATGGGCACGCCGATGTCCCTCGGCGAGCAGATCCCGCTGCTGCTCTTCCTGCTGGTCGCCTCCAAGGGCGCCGCCGGTGTCACCGGCGCCGGCCTCGCGACCCTGGCCGGTGGTCTGCAGTCCCACAAGCCGGCCCTGGTGGACGGCATCGGCCTGATCGTCGGCATCGACCGCTTCATGAGCGAGGCCCGCGCCCTGACCAACTTCGCCGGCAACGCCGTGGCCACCGTGCTGATCGGTACCTGGACGAAGGAGATCGACAAGGAGCGGGTCAACCAGGTCCTCGCCGGCCAGCTGCCCTTCGACGAGAAGACACTGCTGGACGACGGCCACGGCGGCTCGTCCGAGGAGCACGTCGAGGTGCCCGAGCAGGGCGGCGAGAAGGAGCTGGCGAAGACCTGACGGTCACGTCGCGCTCCGCGAGAATCCGGGCGGCTGGGTGTCCCCCCGTCGCTCAGCCGCCCGGTCTGTGAGACGCCGAGCGGGCAGGTCCTCCTCCCCTAGGGACCTGCCCGCTCGGCGTCGCCGTTTCCGCCGAGGACGATGGCCCCCGCGGGGCAGAGGCCGGCGGCCATGCGGGCGGCGGGCCGGTGCTCGGGGGCCGGGTCGGGGTGCAGGAGCACCACCAGGCCTTCCTCGTCGTCCTGGTCGAAGACCTGGGGGGCCGTCAGGGCGCACATGCCGGCGCCGGCACAGCGCTCACGGTCGACTTCGATGCGCAGCGGTTCGCGTGGGTCGCTCATGGTGCTACTCCTTGTCCCAGGTGACGGGCAGGCTGATCACGCCGTAGATGTTGGAGTGTTCGCGCAGCGGCACCTCCTGGGGCGGCACGGCGAGGCGCAGGGTGGGGAAGCGGGCGAAGAGCGCCGGGAACGCGACGGTCATCTCGACGCGGGCGAGCTGCTGGCCCAGGCACTGGTGGGCGCCGTGCCCGAAGGCGAGGTGCCCGGTGGCCCTGCGGTGGATGTCGAGCCGGTCGGGGTCGGGGAAGCGGAGCGGGTCGCGGTTGGCGGCCTGCACGGAAACGGCCACCGTCTCGCCCGCCTTGATGATCTGTCCCTCCACCTCGACGTCCTCGAGCGCCGTCCGCAGCATCGGGTCGGCCACACTGAGGTAGCGCAGCAGTTCCTCCACGGCCTGCCCGGCGAGGCCGGGGTCGGCACGCAGGGCGTCGAGCTGGTCGGGGTTGCTCAGCAGGGCGAAGGTGCCGAGGGCGAGCATGTTCGCGGTGGTGTCGAGCCCGGCGGCGAGCAGCAGTCCGCCGATGCCGGCCAGTTCCTCGTCGGTGAGGTCGGAGGTGGTCAGGTCGCTGAGCAGGTCGTCGGTGGGCTCGGCGCGCTTGGCGAGGACCAGTTCGTTCAGGAACTGGAGCAGCGCCCCGTAGGCACCGCCCTTCGCCTCCGCGTCCGCCGTCTGGTCGAAGATGACCGCCACCTGGCTCTGGAACCGCTCCCGGTCGGCGTACGGCACACCGAGCAGCTCGCAGATCATGAGCGCGGGCACGGGCTGCGCGAAGGCCTCCACCAGGTCGGCCGTGGGCCCGGACTGCTCCATGGCGTCCAGGCATTCGGTGGTGAACTGCTCGACGCGCTCGGTGAGTTGACGCATCCGCCGGACGGTGAACTTGCCGGTGAGCAGGCGCCGGTAGCGGGTGTGCTCGGGGGCGTCGAGGCCGGTGATGTCGCCGACCGGGGCCGGTGGCAGCTCCGCCGGCATCCCGGGGACCGGTACCGGCATGTGCAGGAGTTCGTAGCGGGAGCTGAAGCGAGGGTCGGACAGCACCGCGCGGGCCGCGGCGTGGCCGGTGGCCAGCCGGCCGGTGTGTCCGTCGGTGTAGCGCAGGCGGCGCAGCGGTTGGTCGCTCAGCGCGGTGAGTTCGGCGGGCGGGTCGAAGGGGCAGCCGGTGTGCCGGTCGGTGGGCAGGGTGGGCGGCTCCTCGGCGGTGGTGCCGGCCGGGGTGGTGTCGGCGTCCGTCGGGTCGTACGGCATGCGGTCCTCCTGTGGTCGTCGGGTGCGGTGCGCATCGTGGAGCGGGGTGGAGCCGGGGGCGGACGCGACGTCAGGCGCGGCGGACGATGATGTCGCCGGCCGAGGTCCGGGCGTGCACCTCGACGGTCTCGTCGGAGTCCGCGGGGCCGGCCGAGGAGCCGAGCGAGTTGCGTACCGTGCCGTACTTGGCGTTCAGGTCGAGCCAGGCGGCGGTGCCCTCGTGGATGCCCACTTCGAGGTCGCCGACGGAGGTGCGCAGTTCGATCCGGCCGCGGGTGGCGTCGCCGACGCGGATGCGGCCGTTGGAGGCCATCGCGTCGACCCCGGCATGGGCCACACCGATCTCGATCCGGCCGTTGGCGCACTTGGCGCCGACGTCGCCGTGCGCGATGCCGACGGAGATGTCGCCGTTGGCCGCGTTGGTCCTCAGGCCGCCGGTGACCTCGCCGACCTCGGTGGCGCCGTTGCTGTTCTTGACGGTGGCCGTACCGGCGACCGTGCCGACCTCGACCCGGCCGGCGCCGATGATCTCGACGTCTCCCGTCGAGCGGGCCAGGCGGATGTCGCCGTGGTCGGTCTTGAGGACGGCACCGGCCGCCTCGTCGACCTGGACGTCGCCCAGCGAGGTCTTGAGCGTGACGTCCCCGAAGCGGCCTTCGCAGAAGAAGCCGCCCATGGCCGTGGTGCCGCGGAGGTCGGATCCGGCGGGGAGTTCGACGCTCACCTCGATGGCGCCCGGCTTGCCGAACAGGGACCGCTTCTTCGGTGTCTTGATCGTGAGGCGGCCGCCCGAGCAGGTGACCTGGGTCTGCTGCACGGCGCGTACGTCGTTGTCGTCGGAGCCGTTGCGCGGCAGCACCTCCACGACCGTGTCGGTGCGCTTGCCCGCGGTGATGCGGGCGGTCCCGGCCTCCAACTCGAGGGTGACGGAGATCGGTTCGGGGGTGTCGAAAGCAGGCATGGCTGTCCCGTCCTCTATGGCTTGGGTGGGTGGTCCCGCCGGTGAGCGGGTGATGCGTGATGTCGGCGGGATCGGTGATCCGCCGGTGAGAGTGGCGTGCCCGGCCGGGGGTCTAGTGGACCCAGCCGGTGAGGCTCCGGCTGTCCGGGTCCGTGCCGCGGCCCGGCGGGCTCGCGCGTTCCCCGCCGTCGAGGGCGAGGGACACGGCCCGCACCAGCCAGGCGTTGACCGACAGGCCCTCGGCCGCCGCGGCCTCCTCGGTGCGGGTCTTGAGCTGGGCGGGGAGACGGCAGTTGATCCGGGCCATGGCGCCGTCGTCGGCGTCCGCGGGCAGCGGTGGCGGCGACGGCGCGGCGGGGACGGTGCCCGGCTCCCGCGCCTCCCGGAACGGCTCCGGGGCGTGCGGCGCCGTCACCACGAACTCCGGGTCGGATCCACGCAGCCGCACGTCGACCGAGCCCGGCGCCAGCTCCCGTGTGACCTCGCCCATGGCGGCGGACAGCGCGTCGAGGAGAGTCAGCCGGGCGGCGGACTCCAGAGGGGCGGTGAGCCGCTCGGCCAGGGCGCGGGCATCGTCACCGCCGGCCCCAGCGGCCACGGCCAGCTCGTGCCGGAGGGTGTCGACGTAGGGCGTGAGGTCCATGACGTCATGATGGCACATGAATGGCGCCATAGCGAGCCATCTTGGCTCATCCCCGTGAAAGTGGGCTGTGAGCTGCATCTTCTTTCTGTAATTGAGGCGTCATCGTGCTGCGATGGGCATGAAGGGGCTTGCGATGGAGTCGGAGTGGTGCCATTGTGGCGTCACTTCAGCGCCAGAGTCTGGTGCCATCCCTCGCCCGCCGACAGGAGTTCCCCGCCGTGGCTACCTTCCTTTACAAACTGGGCCGTCTCGCCTTCCGGCGCCGATGGCTGATGGTGTTGCTGTGGGTGGTGGTCCTCTTCGGTGCGGGCTTCGCCGCCTCCGCCGCCCCGGCGCCGCCCGCGGACACCTTCTCGATGCCCGGCACGGAGTCGCAGAAGGCCTTCGACCTGCTGCAGAAGAAGTTCCCCGACGCGAGCGCCGACGGTGCCAGCGCCCGGGTCGTGGTCCGTGCGCCCCAGGGCGGGCAGATCTCCGAGCCCGCGCAGAAGGCTCATGTCGCCGCACTGGTCGCGGAGTTGAGGAAGTCTCCGCAGGTCGCCTCGGTGAGCGACCCCTTCGCGACGAAGGCGGTGAGCAAGGACGGCTCCACCGCCTACGCCATCGCCACCTACAAGGTCCCCGCCACCAAGGTCGGCGACAAGGCGCACGACGCCCTCGACGACGCACTGGACAAGGCCCGCGACGCCGGCCTGACCGCGGAGGCCGGCGGCGACGCCGTGAAGATCGACGCCGCCATGAGCGGCACCGGCGAGAAGATCGGCATCCTGGTCTCCGCCCTGGTCCTGCTCCTCACCTTCGGTTCGGTGATCGCCGCCGGCATGCCCCTGCTCACGGCCCTCATCGGCGTCGGCGTCGGCATCTCCGCGATCACCGCGCTCGGCGCAACCCTCGGCCTGTCCAGCACCACCTCGACCCTGGCGACGATGCTGGGCCTCGCCGTCGGCATCGACTACGCCCTGTTCATCGTCTCCCGTTACCGCGCCGAGCTGACCGAGGGCCGCGACCGCGCCGACGCCGCCGGGCGGGCGGTCGGCACCGCGGGCTCCGCGGTCGTCTTCGCCGGGCTCACCGTCGTCGTGGCCCTCGCGGGCCTGGCCGTGGTGAACATCCCGATGCTCACCAAGATGGGCCTGGCCGCCGCAGGCACCGTCGCCATCGCCGTCCTGGTCGCCCTCACCTTCGTACCGGCGCTGCTCGGCTTCGCACCGGTCAAGGTCCTGCGCCGCCGCGACCGCCACCGCTTCTCCGGCAAGCCCCTCAGTGCCCGCCGCCGGCGCAAGGCCGACAAGCTCGCCGCGAAGGACGCCCGTCGCAAGCCCAACCTCGGCTCCCGCTGGGCCGGTTACGTCCTGCGCCACCCCGTCGCCGTCCTGGTCCTGGCCGTCCTCGGCCTCGGCGCGGTCGCCGTGCCCGCCGCCAGCCTGGAGCTCGGACTGCCCGGCGAGGGCACCATGGCCCCGGACACCACCCAGCGCAAGGCATACGACCTGCTCTCGGACTCCTTCGGCCCCGGGTTCAACGGGCCGCTGACGATCACCGTGGAGGGCCCGGACGCCAAGGCCGCGGCCGACACCGTCGGCAAGCGCCTCGCCGGGCAGGACGGCGTCGCCACCGTCACCCCGGCCACGCCCAACGAGGCCGGCGACACCGCGATCCTGAACGTCGTCCCGGCCACCGGCCCCACCGACGCCGCGACCGAGGACCTGGTGCGCCATCTGCGCTCCCTCGCCGACGGCTTCCGGGCCGACACCGGCGCCGAGGTCCTGGTCACCGGCCAGACCGCGATGTTCATCGACTTCTCCGAGACCCTCGACGACGCGCTGCTTCCCTATCTCGCCCTGGTCGTGGGCCTGGCGTTCCTGCTCCTGATGGTGGTCTTCCGCTCGGTCCTCGTGCCGCTCAAGGCCGCGCTCGGCTTCCTGCTCTCGGTGACCGCCGCGCTCGGCGCCGTCGTCGCGGTCTTCCAGTGGGGCTGGCTCGCCGATGTCTTCGGCGTCGACCAGCCGAGCCCGATCATGAGCACCATGCCGATCTTCATGATCGGTGTGGTCTTCGGACTCGCCATGGACTACGAGGTGTTCCTGGTGACCCGGATGCGGGAGGCCTACGTCCACGGGGCGCGGCCCGCCGAGGCCGTCGTCACCGGGTTCCGCTACGGCGGCCGGGTGGTCGCCGCGGCCGCCGCCATCATGATCAGCGTGTTCTCCGGCTTCATCGTGGAGGACAACGACTTCGTCAAGATGATCGGCTTCGGACTCGCGGCCGCGGTGCTCTTCGACGCCTTCCTCGTCCGGATGACGATCGTCCCCGCCCTGTTCGCCCTGCTCGGCACGTCGGCCTGGTGGCTGCCGCGGTGGCTGGACCGACTGCTCCCGAACCTCGACGTCGAGGGCGCGAAGCTCGCCGGCACGGCCCAGGCCGGGCCTGTGGCACCGCCGCGCCGCGCCCACGAACTGGTCGACTAGCGACCCGGGTCGAGGGCGATCGGGTCCGGCTCGGCGGCCTCGTCCAGGCGGGCCTGCTCCTCTGCGCTGAGGAGCAGGTCCGCCGCGGCCGCCGAGTCCCTGGCCGTCTCCGGCCGGCTCGCCCCCGGGATCGGGACGACGGCCGGGGAGCGCGCCAGCAGCCAGGCCAGGCCGACCCGCTGGGGACTGACACCGCGCTCCGCCGCGACGGTGTGGAAGGCCGCGAAGCGGTCCGCTCCCTCCGTCCGCGACGGCCCGTCCAGGGAGCTGCGGGCCAGCCCGCCCAGCGGACTCCAGGGCAGGAACGCCAGCCCCAGTTCCGCGCACAGCCGCAACTCCGGCTCGCTGTCCCGCACGGCGGGGGAGTACCGGTTCTGTACCGACACCAGCCGGTCGCCGAGGATCTCGCGCGCCCGGCGGATCCGGTCCGCGTCCGCGTTGGACACCCCGGCCAGCCGGATCGTGCCCGCGTCGAGCAGCTCCCGCAGGGCACCGACCGACTCCTCGAACGGCACCGCGGGGTCCGGCTTGTGGAGTTGGTAGAGGCCGATCGACTCCACCCCGAGACGCTTGCGGGAGGCCTCGGCGGCGGCCTTGAGGTGGCGCGGGGAGCCGTTGACCGTCCAGTCGCCGCCGGCCGGGCGGCCACGCCCGCCCTTGGTCGCCACCAGCACGCCGGAGGTGTCACCGCCGTACGTGGCCAGCGCCCGGGCCAGCAGACGTTCGTTGTGGCCGGGCTCGGCGCCCGGCAGATGGTAGGAGTCGGCCGTGTCCAGGAGGGTCACTCCCGCGTCGAGCGCGGCGTGCACGGTGGCCAGGGCGCGCTTCTCGTCCGGCCGGCCCTCGAGGGACAGCGGCATCGCGCCGAGCCCGATCGCGCTCACCGGCAGTCCGCCCAGTGTCCTGTACCGCATGTCAGTCGCCCTTTCCGAGCGTCTCGGCGACGGCACGCGGCAACCACTGCCGGGCATCGCCGAAGGTGTGGCCGAGCCGGGTGGCACGGGTGTTGTCCATGCCGTAGGAGCGGCGGAAGGAGAACGGCGAGACCTCGCCGACCTCGACGGGCCGGAACACGGTCCGGCCGCCCGGGACATGCGCGGCCACCGCCGCGCACAACTCCTCGGTGCTCAGCGTCCCGTGCGAGGCGGCGTTCACCGGCCCGGTGAACTCCTGGCCCGCCGCCCAGGCGAGGAAGCCCGCGATCTCCTCGACGTGGATGTACGTGGCGGGCCGGTTCACCACAGGCACGGCGATCGGCTCGCCGGTGCGGATCCGCTTGGCGTAGTGGGCCAGCCGGCCGGTGAAGTCGTCGTCCCCGCCCAGCACATGGGCCACCCGCACCGCCGTGTACGGGAACGCCGGGCCGTCGGCCGCGAGGACCGCCTCCGCCTGCCGCTTGCCCTCCCCGTAGTGCGCCTCCCGGAACGCCGGGTCGTCCCAGGGCAGTTCGAGGTCCACGGACACAGTGGACGGGACGACGGCCTCCTCGCGCACGAGGGCGGGGGAGTCCTCGTACTCGTACACCTCGACCGTCGAGGTCATCACATAGCGGCCGGTACGGCCGGTGAGGACACGGCGGGCGAGCGCCGCCTGGCGCGGGGTGTAGCAGACCTGGTCGACGACGACATCGAAGGCGCGCGAGCCCAGCGCCTCGGTCAGCGACCGCTCGTCGTCCCGGTCGGCGACCAGATGCTCCACCCCGGCCGGCGGCGGGGCGGACCCCCGGTTCAGCACGGTGACGTGGTGCCCCGCGTCCCGCAGCTGTGCGATCAGGCGCTTTCCGATGTAGCGGCTTCCACCGATGACCAGTACGTTCCGGACCTTTTCCATGGCCATAATTCTCCTGGCGTACATCCACGTACTGAAGGGGGAACCATGGGAGTTCAGGCCGCCACGCCGAAAGAACCACGGCATCTGCGCGCCACCGCCGACGAAACCTCGGTGGTCTTCGACGCGCTGGACCGGCAGATCCTCCACCTGCTCCAGACCGACGGCCGGATCAAGCTCAGCGAGCTGGGCCGCCGGGTCCGGCTCAGCCCGGCGGCGGTCACCGAGCGGGTGCGGCGACTGGAGGCAGCGGGCGTGATCAGCGGCTACGGCGCCCAGGTCGTCCCGGCCCGGCTCGGCTACGGCATCCAGGCGTTCATCCGCGTCAACCCGCACGGCGGCTACAACCTCAAGCACCCGAGGACCCTGGAGCTGATCGAGCGGCCCGAGATCACCGAGGTGCACCACGTGGTGGGCGAGGACTGCTGGATCCTCAAGGTCGCCGTCCGGGACACCGTCCACCTGGAGGAGGTCCTGGAGGGCGTCTCCGCGCTGGGGCGCACGACGACGTCGATCGTGCTGACCTCCCCGGTGGAGCGGAAACCGCTGTTGCCTTGACCCGCCCGGACAACAGGAAATCCCCCGAGCAATTGCGCTCGGGGGATTTCCTTGCGTATATTTGTTTGTTCGTGACTTCAACCCGAAAGAAGTCACGCGAAGTTCAGTGAGCACAGTATATCCGGGCGGGAGTGGAATTGTCAAACACCGAATTTCCGGACGATGAATTGCGGCAGGAGCAGGAATTCATCGACGGGTTGTACGCACGCGTGGACGCCCTGCGCGGCGACACCGAGTCCTCCGTCACGGACGCGCTCGCCCAGGGCAACACGCCCATGCAGGCCAGACTCGAGCGGGACATCCTCGTCGCCGAGCGCTCGGGGCTGCTCGCCGCGCTGAACGCGGTGGACGGCTCCCTGTGCTTCGGCCGGATCGACCTCACCTCGGGTGTCACCCACCACATCGGCCGGATCGGGCTGCGCACCGACGACACCGAGCGCACCCCCGTCCTGATCGACTGGCGTGCCGATGTCGCCCGCCCCTTCTACCTGGCCACCGGCCACACCCCGATGGACCTCAGGCGCCGGCGGCACATCGCCACCGACGGCCGGGAGGTCACGCATCTGCACGACGAGATCCTCGACCTCGGCGACGAGACCCGCACCGGCCACGAGGACCCGACGGGCGACGCCGTGCTGCTCGCCGCGCTCGACTCGGCCCGCACCGGCCGGATGAGCGACATCGTGCAGACCATCCAGGCCGACCAGGACCGCATCATCCGCGCCCCGCACCGGGGCGTCATGGTGGTGGAGGGCGGTCCGGGCACCGGCAAGACGGCCGTCGCGCTGCACCGCGCCGCGTATCTGCTGTACGAGCACCGCGAACTGCTCGCCAAGCGGGCGGTGCTGATCGTCGGACCCAACCCGGCGTTCCTCGGCTACATCGGCGAGGTGCTGCCCTCCCTCGGCGAGACGGGCGTGCTCCTCGCGACCGTCGGCGAGCTGTTCCCCGGAGTGAAGGCGACCGCGACCGACACGCCCGAAGCCGCCGCCGTGAAGGGCCGGGCCGGCATGGCCGACGTCCTCGCCGAGGTCGTCCGGAGCCGGCAGGCGCTGCCCGACCCCGTCATCGCCATCGAGCACGACCGCGAGGTCCTCATGCTCGACGACGGTCTGGTGAACGTCGCCCGTGAGCGCACCCGCGCCGCCAAACTGCCGCACAACGCGGCCCGCGAGCACTTCGAGGGCCACATCCTCAACGCGCTCACCGACCTGTACGCCGAGCGGATCGGCACCGACCCCTTCGACGGGTCCAGCCTGCTCGACCCCAGCGACATCACCCAGATCCGCGACGACATCGCCGACAACCCCGACGTCTGGTCCGCCATCGACCAGCTCTGGCCGGTGCTCACCCCGCAGCGGCTCGTCGCCGACTTCCTCGCCGCGCCCGAGGAGTTCCTGCCCGCCGAGGACGCCGAGACCGTACGCCGCCCGGTGACGCGGCGCTGGACGGTCGCGGACGTGCCGCTGCTCGACGAGGCGGCCGAACTCCTCGGCGACGACGACCGGCTGGCCCGGGAGCGCGCCGCGCGCGAGCGTGAGGAGCAGATCGCCTACGCGCAGGGCGTGCTGGAGGTGTCGTACGCCTCCCGGACCTACGAGTTCGAGGACAAGGAGGACAGCGACCCCGACGGCAGCGAGGTGCTGTCCGCGCACGACGTCATCGACGCCGAGCGGTTCGCCGAGCGGCACGAGGAGGACGACCACCGCAGCGCCGCCGAGCGCGCGGCGGCCGACCGCACCTGGGCGTTCGGGCACATCATCGTCGACGAGGCGCAGGAGCTGTCGCCGATGGCCTGGCGACTGCTGATGCGGCGCAGCCCGACCCGCTCCATGACCCTGGTCGGCGACCCGGCGCAGACGGCGGAGGCGGCCGGTGTCGGCTCCTGGGCGGGCATCCTCGACCCGTACGTCGAGGACCGCTGGGAGCACACCCGCCTGGGCGTCAACTACCGCACCCCGGCCGAGATCATGGACGCCGCGGCGGCCGTGGTCCGCGCCGAGCACCCGGAGTTCGAGCCGCCGAGCTCGGTCCGCTCCACGGGCGTACGGCCGTGGGCACGGGCCACCGACGACCTCCCGGGCGCCGTCGCCAAGGCGGTCGAGGAACTCACCCCGGCCGAGGGGCGGCTCGCGGTGATCGCCCCGCGCGACCTCCACCGCGGCCTCGCGGCCCGGCTGGACGGCGTGACGGCGGGCGCCGAACCCGACCTCACCCACACGGTCGTCCTCCTCGACCCGCGCCAGGCCAAGGGCCTGGAGTTCGACTCCGTCCTGGTGGTCGAGCCCGGCCGCTACGGCACCAGCGACCTGTACGTGGCCCTGACCCGGGCCACCCAGCGGCTCGGCGTGCTGCACACCGGGGAGCTGCCGAAGGCGCTGGCCGAACACTTCGGGTAGCCCGGACGGCACGGGCTCTCCGACGCCCTGCGGGACGTGAGGCCGCCTGTCACAGCAGCGACCTCGGATCCCGCAGGGCGTGCCACAGCCCGGCCGCGAGCGGTACAACGGTCAGGGCGAAGAAGACCCAGAACACGAACTCGGCGCCGGGCGTGAGGCCGTAGGTGGTGCCGTCCTCCCACTCGCAGTAGGCCCGCGGCGGAAACGGCGTGGAGACTCCCCAGGCCTTCCCGTCCCCGAGGAAGCCCTCCCGCATCGGCTCGGCGGGACAGGGCGCGGTCTCCGGGAACAGCACGGGGTCGTCCGCCGTCATGATCACGACCCAGGTGACGGCACCGCACGGCACCGCCCAGAACACCGCGGTCCGCACCCACAGCGGCAGCAGCGGATGCGCCAGCAGCCCGCGCAGCGCGACCAGGACCACCACGAGCCCGACGAAGACGGGAAGCAGCGTCATGAGACCGCCGCGCTCCTCCGCGCGCGGAACTCGGTCGCGTAGCCCGCGCCGATGGCGAGCCCGGCGGCGGACAGGGCGCAGGACATGCTCGCCCAGTTCATCCACAGGTAGGAGGGATCGGCGGTGTAGAGGCTGCCGTCCTGGCGTACGCAGTCGAAGCGCAACGGCAGGTACGAGGCCCGGTGGTGGGACAGGCCCTCGGTCGTGTCCCGGTCGAAGCCTTCGAGGCAGGCCCGGGCCGGGACCGAGGAGGCGCCTTCGCCGAACTCCCACTCCGATTCCAGCACGGCGAAGAACCCCAGGGAGTAGACGGACACGGCCGCCCAGGCGAACATCGTCGCCGCGCGGCGCAGCAGCAGTGGCATCCAGGGTTCGGGGCGGCCGGGAAACGCCATGGCGACGACTCCCGCGGCCGCGACCAGCGCGCCGAGGGCACAGATGACGGAGATGCCCAGACCGATCAGCACGCCGTGACCCCATCCCGCGCGGGCGGACCCCCACGGCCCGGTGGGGTGGCACGGCGCATGCCGCCACCCCACCAGGGCCCGACGGGACGGGCTGTGGCGGAAGCCACACCTCCCGTCACAGAGATGTCACAGGTCGCCGCAGACCTGTCGATTCACGCCGGGCGCAGCCACACCGTCGACAGCGGCGGCAGGGTCAGGCGGATGCTGGCCGGGCGGCCGTGCCAGGGCTGGGCCTCGGGCTTGACCGGGTCGGGGTTGGTGATGTCGCCGCCGCCGTAGCGGGCGGCGTCGGTGTTGACGGCCTCGTGCCAGGCGGGGACGTCCTCGGGCACGCCCAGCCGGTAGTCCTGGCGGACGACCGGCGCGAAGTTCGACACCGCCAGGATCGGGGTGCCCTCCGGGTCCAGCCTGAGGAACGCGAGGACGTTGTCGTCGGCGGCGTCCCCGACGATCCACTCGAAACCGGCCGGGTCGGTGTCGAGGCGCCACAGCGCCGGGGTGGCCCGGTAGACGGTGTTGAGGTCGCGGACCAGGTCACGCACGCCCCGGTGGTCGGGCTCGGCCCCGTAGCCCGGGTCCAGCAGCCACCAGTCCGGGCCGTGCGCCTCCGACCACTCGGCGCCCTGCGCGAACTCCTGCCCCATGAACAGCAGTTGCTTGCCCGGGTGGGCCCACATGTAGCCGAGGTAGGCCCGGTGCCCGGCCCGCTGCTGCCACCAGTCGCCGGGCATCTTCGACACCAGGGAGCGCTTGCCGTGCACCACCTCGTCGTGCGAGATCGGCAGGACGTAGTTCTCGCTGTACGCGTACACCATCGAGAACGTCATCTCGTGGTGGTGGTACTTGCGGTGCACCGGCTCGTGGCTCATGTACTGGAGCGAGTCGTGCATCCACCCCATGTTCCACTTCAGCCCGAACCCGAGCCCGCCGAAGCCGCTCGGGCCCTCGTGGTGCGTGGCCCGGGTGACCCCGTCCCAGGCGGTCGACTCCTCGGCGATCGTGACCACGCCGGGCACCCTGCGGTACACCGTCGCGTTCATCTCCTGCAGGAACGCCACCGCGTCCAGGTTCTCCCGGCCGCCGTGCTCGTTGGGCGTCCACTGCCCCGCCTCGCGCGAGTAGTCGAGGTAGAGCATGGACGCCACCGCGTCCACCCGCAGCCCGTCGATGTGGAACTCCTCGCACCAGTACAGGGCGTTCGAGACGAGGAAGTTGCGCACCTCCCTGCGCCCGAAGTCGAACTCCAGCGTGCCCCAGTCGGGATGCGCGGCCCGCAGCGGATCCGCGTGCTCGTACAGGGGCCGCCCGTCGAATTCGGCCAGCGCCCAGTCGTCCCGCGGGAAATGGGCCGGCACCCAGTCCATGAGGACGCCGATCCCGGCCCGGTGCAGCGAGTCGACCAGGTGCCGGAAGTCGTCCGGCGTGCCGAGGCGGGCCGTCGGCGCGTAGAAGCCGGTGACCTGGTAGCCCCAGGAGCCGCCGAACGGATGCTCCGCGACGGGCATCAGCTCGACGTGCGTGAAGCCCAGGTTCTTCACGTACCCGGGGAGCTGATCGGCCAGCTGCCGGTACGTCAGCCCCGGCCGCCAGGAGGCCAGATGCACCTCGTACACCGAGAACGGCGCCTCGTGCGCCGGGGTCCGGGCACGCTGGTCCAGCCACTCGGCGTCGCCCCACTCGTACGCCGAGGACGTGATGACCGACGAGGTCGCGGGCGGCACCTCGGTGCGGCGGGCCAGCGGGTCGGCGCGCAGGGTCTTCGAGCCGTCGGGGCGGGTGATCTCGAACTTGTACAGCTCGCCCTCGCCGATGTCCGGCAGGAACAGCTCCCACACGCCCGACGAGCCCAGCGACCGCATGGCGTGGCCGGTGCCGTCCCAGAAGTTGAAGGTGCCGGCCACGCGCACGCCCTGCGCGTTCGGCGCCCACACCGAGAAACGGGTGCCGGTCACGCCCTCGTGGATCGTCGGGTGCGCGCCCAGCGCGGTCCACAGCTCCTCGTGCCGGCCCTCGCCGATCAGGTGCAGGTCGAGGTCGCCCAGCGTGGGCAGGAAGCGGTAGGCGTCCTCGGTGTCCAGGACTGTGCCCTCGTACCCGACGAGCAGGCGGTACGGCGGCACCTCCCGCAGCGGCAGCAGCCCGGAGAAGAACCCTTCCCCGTCGTCGTGCAGCTCCGCCCGCAGTTCCCCGGCGACGACGGTCACCGACAGGGCGTACGGCCGGAACGCCCGGAACGCGACCCCGCCGGGCACGGGGTGCGCGCCGAGCACGGAGTGCGGATCGTGATGCGTCCCGCCGAGCAGCCGCTCCCGGTCCACCGCGTCGACGGCGGGCGAGACGGCGATCTCCATCTCCGGCGGCACGACCTGGTCGGGGGCGGCCTTCTTGGCAGCGGCTTTCCTGGCGCCCGCCGTCTTGGCGACGCCCGCTGTCTTGGCGGGGGCCTTCTTGGCGGTGGCTGTCTTCGCAGGGGCTTTCTTCGCCGCGGCCTTCTTGGCAGGGGTGCCGGCGGCCGTAGTCCGGCTGGCCGTGGCCTTCGCGGTCGTGGCCTTCTTGGCGACAGCCTTCGTGGCCGTGGTCTTCTTGGCGGCCGTCTTCTTCGCCGTGGTCTTCTTGACGGCTGTCTTCGTCGCGGCCACCTTCTTGGCGGTTGCCTTGGCCGCAGTCCCCTTCGCGGGATCCGCCTTCTTCGCGACGGCCTTCTTCGCGGCAGTCGTCTTCGCCACAGACGTCTTCTTCGCCGGTGACTGCGCCGAGGCCGCTTTCTTGGCGGCGGCCTTCTTCGCCGCCTGTTTCGGTACCGCCGTCTTCTTCGCGGCGCTCTTGCGCTGGGCGGCTGTCGGCTGCTCGGGGATCTTCTCCCCGGCCGTCTTCTTCGGGTGCGAACCGCTGGACTCGGAGCGGGGGGTCACGGGCGCAGCCTCCTGGGCGCAGGTGGGTCGGTCAGGTCAGGTGGCCGGACGAGGAGAGCCGGCTTATGGCGGCCAGGGGCACCGGCAGCCAGTCGGGACGGTGCCGGGCCTCGTACACCACCTCGTAGATCGCCTTGTCCGTCTCGTAGGCGCGCAGCAGCACCGGGTCGGTGCGCGGATCGCGGCCGGAGGCCTCCGCGTAGCCGGAGCAGTAAGCGGACCGGCAGGTCTCGGCCCAGTCCGGCTGGGGCGTATCGGTCGAGCGGGCCGCGTAGTCGAAGGACCGCAGCATGCCGGCGACATCCCGCACCGCCGGCTGCGGCATACGACGCTCGGGCAGGGGCCGGGCCGGCTCGCCCTCGAAGTCGATCAGCCACCACTCGCCGGAGGGTGAGCGCAGGCACTGCCCGAGATGCAGATCGCCGTGCACGCGCTGCGCGGTCCAGGTGCGGCCCTCGGCGGCCAGATCGCCCAGCGCGGTGAACGCCGACCGCAGCCCGTCGGCGTAGGGCCGCAGCGCGGGCACCGCCTGGACGGCCGCCTCCAGCCGCTCGAGCATGCCGTCCACCATGAGCTGGAGCTGCATGTGACCGAGCGTGACCGTCGGCAGCGCCCGGGCCAGCGCGGTGTGCACCTCGGCGGTGGCCCGCCCCAGCGCCCGCGCCTCGGCGCCGAAGTCCTCGCCCTTGGCCAGCTCGCGCAGCGTCAGCTCCCAGCCGTCGGAGGCGCCCTGCACGAACGGCTGGAGCACCCCCAGCACGTACGGCTGCTGGGCGAGGTCCGCCTGGCCCGCCGCGATCACCGGGTCCGCCGTGGGGTCGATGTCCGCGACCATCCAGGCCGTGGGCGCGGGCACCCGGGGGCAGCCCTCGCGGGCCAGCGCCAGCGGCAGCTCCAGATCGGGGTTGACCCCCGGCACGATCCGGCGCAGCAGCTTGAGAATGAACGTATCTCCGTAGACGACGGACGAGTTGGACTGCTCCGCGGTCACCACGCGCGGCACCAGCCCGGACCGGATGTCCTGGCCGGAGTCCCGCTCGAAGCGGAGCCTGCCGATACGGGCCTGGGTGCGCAGCGCCTCCAGGAGCAGCTCGGCGGGCCTGGGGTCGTGCAGGGCGTCGTAGACGGTGCGGCCGGCCAGCGGCCCCGTCGGCACATGTCCGATCAGCGCGGGCGCCAGCCGAGGCGGCAGCGCCTCGCGCACGCCTATCAGGAGCTGGTAGCAGTCGCCGGGATGGCCGGGCGCGCCATGGGACGGCACGAGCGGCTGATGGGCGCGGACGAGCAGGTGGTACAGGCCCAGCTTGGCACTGGCGGGCAGCAGCTCCGTGGCCTCGACCAGCGTGAACCCGGTGACCGGACGTCCCTTGCCGGCGAACCAGCGCTGCCGTGGCAGCCACTCCCGCAGCAGGGGATCCAGAGAGGCGAGAAGGCCGGGCGGGGTGGTGACGGTGCGTGTGACGGCTTCCGACATGACGTCGCGTCCTTTCACCCATGTGTGATGCGTCACCGGGTGGGGTGTCCTTCATGCGTGCCCCGGGCGGGGCAGGGGAAACGCCCCGCCGCGGGGGTTTGCGGCCTGCCCCGCGGAACAGGCCTCAGCAGGCCGATCCGGGCCTCACACGGCCCTCATGCGGTGTCCCCGCGGAGCCGGAACCAGTAGAAACCGTGGCCCGCCAGAGTCAGCAGGTACGGCAGCTCGCCGATGGCGGGGAAGCGCACCCCGCCGAACAGCTCCACCGGGTACCGCCCCTCGAAGGCGCTCAGATCCAGCTCCGTGGGCTGGGCGAACCGGGAGAAGTTGTTCACGCAGAGCACCAGGTCGTCCTCGTACTCCCTGAGGAACGCCAGCACCGCTGGGTTCGTCGACGGCAGCTCGGTGTACGTGCCGAGTCCGAAGGCGGGGTTCTGCTTGCGGATCTCGATCATGCGGCGGGTCCAGTGCAGCAGCGAGGACGGCGAGGACATCGACGCCTCGACGTTCGTCACCTGGTAGCCGTAGACCGGGTCCATGATCGTCGGCAGGAACAGCCGCCCGGGGTCGGAGGACGAGAAGCCCGCGTTGCGGTCGGGCGTCCACTGCATCGGCGTGCGCACCGCGTCCCGGTCGCCGAGCCAGATGTTGTCGCCCATGCCGATCTCGTCGCCGTAGTAGAGGATCGGCGAGCCGGGGAGGGCCAGCAGCAGGGCCGTGAACAGCTCGATCTGGTTGCGGTCGTTGTCGAGCAGCGGGGCGAGCCGGCGCCGGATGCCGATGTTGGCGCGCATCCGTGGGTCCTTGGCGTACTCGGCCCACATGTAGTCGCGCTCTTCGTCGGTGACCATCTCGAGCGTGAGCTCGTCGTGGTTGCGCAGGAAGATGCCCCACTGGCAGTTCGAGGGGATGGCCGGGGTCTTCGCCAGGATCTCGGAGACCGGGTAGCGGGATTCCCGTCGTACGGCCATGAAGATGCGCGGCATGACCGGGAAGTGGAAGGCCATGTGGCACTCGTCGCCGCCGCTCGGGTAGTCGCCGAAGTAGTCGACGACGTCCTCGGGCCACTGGTTGGCCTCGGCGAGCAGCACGGTGTCCGGGTACTGCGCGTCGATCTCCTTGCGCACCCGCTTCAGGAAGTCGTGCGTCTCCGGGAGGTTCTCGCAGTTGGTGCCCTCCTGCTGGTACAGGTAGGGCACCGCGTCCAGCCGGAACCCGTCGATGCCCAGGTCCAGCCAGAACTTCAGCGCGGAGATCATCTCCTCCTGCACGGCCGGGTTCTCGTAGTTGAGGTCCGGCTGGTGGGAGAAGAAACGATGCCAGTAGTACTGCTTGCGGACCGGGTCGAAGGTCCAGTTGGAGGCCTCGGTGTCGACGAAGATGATCCGCGCGTCCGGGAACTGTTTGTCGTCGTCGGCCCACACGTAGTAGTCGCCGTACGGCCCGTCGGGGTCCTTGCGCGACTCCTGGAACCAGGGGTGCTGGTCGCTGGTGTGGTTCATGACGAAGTCGATGATCACGCGCATGCCGCGCTGGTGGGCGGCGTCGACGAACTCCACGAAGTCGGCGAGGTCGCCGAACTCAGGGAGCACGGCCGTGTAGTCGGAGACGTCGTAGCCGCCGTCGCGGAGCGGGGACTTGAAGAACGGCGGCAGCCACAGGCAGTCGACGCCGAGCCACTGGAGGTAGTCGAGCTTGGCGGTGATGCCCTTCAGGTCACCGACACCGTCGCCGTTGCTGTCCTGGAACGAGCGGACGAGCACCTCGTAGAAGACGGCGCGCTTGAACCACTCGGGGTCGCGGTCCCTGGCAGGAGTGTCCTCGAAGGTGTCAGGAACGGGTTCGTTGACGATCATGTTGTGGGTGACCCTCCGATCTGCGGGGTGGACGGTCGCAGCACCGTGAAGACGTGCGCGGGGCTCCGGCCCGGTTCGAGACGCACGTAGTTGGACCTGCCCCAGTGATAGGTCTCGCCGGTGAGCTCGTCCCGCACCGGCACCGACTCGTGCCAGTCCAGGCCGAGTTGTGGCATGTCCAACGAGACCGTCGCCTCCTGGGTGTGGTGGGGGTCGAGGTTGGCGACCACCAGAACCGTGTTCGAACCCTTCCGCTTCGAGTAGGCGATCACCGCTTCCTGGTCCGCGTCGTGGAAGTGGAGATCGCGCAGCTGCTGGAGGGCCGGATTGTCCCGCCGGATGGTGTTGAGCCTGGTCAGCAGCCGGGTGATGGTGCGCCCCTCACGCTCGGCCGCCTCCCAGTCGCGGCGGGTGAGCTGGTACTTCTCCGAGTGGAGGTACTCCTCGCTGCCTTCCCTGAGCGGGGTGTTCTCGCACAGTTCGTAGCCGGAGTAGATGCCCCAGGTCGGCGACAGGGTCGCGGCGAGGACGGCCCGGACCTCGAAGGCGGGGCGTCCGCCCTGCTGGAGGTAGGCGTGCAGGATGTCGGGGGTGTTGGCGAAGAAGTTCGGCCGCATGTAGGACGCGGCCTCGCCGGAGAGTTCCGTGAGGTAGTCGGTCAGCTCCTGCTTGGTGTTGCGCCAGGTGAAGTACGTGTAGGACTGCTGGAAGCCGATCTGGGCCAGGGTGGCCATCATCGCCGGGCGGGTGAAGGC
>NZ_JBHUTX010000017.1:0-151868 GCF_042671245.1 Streptomyces sp. NPDC057099 | reverse complement strand
GTCCTGCTGTTGTCCTTGGTGATCTAGGAGAGGTACGGCCATGACTGCTCACCCCCTGTTCGACATCGGCGGCCGCACGGCCCTGGTGACCGGCTCCAGCCGGGGCATCGGACTCGCCCTCGCCCGTGGTCTGGCGGAAGCCGGCTGCACGGTCGTCCTCAACGGACGCGACAAGGACCGCCTCGCCGAGGCCGCCGCCGGGCTGCCCGGCGACAAGGTGCACACGGCCTCGTTCGACGTGACCGACGGACCGTCCGTGGCGGACGGGATCGCCGACGTCGAGGAGCGGGTGGGCCCGCTCGACATCCTCGTCAACAACGCGGGCATGCAACTGCGCGCCCCGCTGCTGGAGTTCACCGACTCCGACTGGCACCGGATCCTGGACACCAACCTGACCAGTGCCTTCCTGACCGGCCGCGAGGCCGCGCGCCGGATGACGGAACGCGGCCACGGCAAGATCATCAACATCTGCTCGCTGCAGAGCGAGGTCGTACGGCCCGGGATCGCGCCGTACGCCGCCACCAAGGGCGCGCTGAAGATGCTCACCAAGGGCATGTGCGCGGACTGGGGCCCGAGCGGAGTGCAGGTCAACGGGCTCGGCCCGGGCTACATCGAGACCGAGCTGACCAAGCCCCTCGTCGACGACGAGGAGTTCAGCGCCTGGGTGCGGCGGCGTACCCCGGCCGGGCGCTGGGGCCGTACCGAGGACCTGGTGGGCGGGGTGCTGTTCCTCGCCTCCCCGGCCGCCGACTTCATCAGCGGGCAGGTGCTGTACGTCGACGGCGGTATGACGAGCGTGCTCTGACATCGCTGTGCCATCGCTGTCGCCATTGCTGTGACGATTCAGGAGGTTTTGATGCTGGGTTGTGTGATTCACGGTCAGGACGACCTCCGGGTCGCGCAGTTGCCGGTGCCGGAGCCCGGGCCGGGGCAGGCGCTGGTCGCCGTCCGGTACGGCGGGGTGTGCGGGTCCGATCTGCACTACTGGCGGCACGGCGGTGTGGGTGACTTCCGGCTCCGCGAGCCGATGGTGCTCGGGCACGAGGTCGTCGGGACGGTCCTCGGGTACGGGGACGGCGCCTCCGGTCCGGCTCCGGGTACGGCCGTGGCCGTGCACCCGGCGACCCCGTGCGGGGTGTGCCCGGAGTGCTCGGCCGGGCGGCGGAACGTGTGCCGGGACACCAGCTATCTGGGCAGTGCGGCACGTTTCCCGCATGTGCAGGGCGGGTTCGCGGCGCAGGTGGTCGTGCCGTGTGAGCAGTTGCGGGCGCTGCCGGAGGGTCTGGAGCTGCGCCGGGCCGCGCTCGCCGAGCCGCTGTCCGTCGCGCTGCACGCGGTGCGGCGGGCCGGGGACGTGGCCGGGCGGCATGTTCTGGTGACCGGGGCCGGGCCCATCGGGTGTCTGGTGGTCGCCGCGGCGAAGGCGGCGGGGGCGGCGCAGGTCACTGTGACGGATCTGCTGCCCGAGGCGTTGGAGTATGCCCGGGTCGCCGGTGCGAGCACTGTTGTCCGGGCCGACGATCCCGACGATGCCGGGTGGCCCGACGAGGTGGATGTGGCGATCGAGGCGTCCGGGGTGGCCGCGGGGCTCGACGCGTGTCTGCGGCGGGTGCGGCGGGGTGGGGTCGTCGTGCAGTTGGGGATGTTGCCGCCGGGGCAGAGTCCGTTTGCGGGGAACCTTGTGGTGAGCCGGGAGATCGAGCTTCGGGGGGCGTTCCGGTTCGATACGGAGTTTGATGCGGCGTTGGAGTTGTTGGCTGTGGAGCCGGCGTTTGATGGGCTGGTGAGTGCGGTGGTTCCTGTGGGGGATGCCGAGGTTGCTTTTGCCCTGGCCGCTGATCGGAGTCGGTCTTGCAAGGTGCTGTTGGATTTTGACGTCGCGCCGTAGGGGTGATGTCGGCGGGCGGCCAGCGGTGGTTCGTGGCTGGTCGCGCAGTTCCCCGCGCCCCTAAAAGCGCCGCCACAAAGGGTGCTGACGGTCCGACCACTCTCTGCTCACCCTGCCCGTTCTCATTCCCCTGCGCGCTTCCGGGTCCGCCATTGCCATGCCGATGTGGCCGGCCAGGACGATGCCGATGGTGAGGGCCAGCCAGTCGTGGACGAAAGTCGCGCTGGTGCGCCAGAGCAGGGGGGTGAGGTGGGTGAACCACATCATCAGGCCGGTGGCGAGCATGACGAGGGTGGCGCCTGCGATCCAGGCCGCGTAGATCTTCTGGCCGGCGTTGAACTTGGCGGCCGGGCGGGAGTCGGGGCGTTTGTCGCGGTGCAGGGCGGCGCGCAGCCAGGTGCGGTCGTGGGGGCCGAAGCGGTTGAGGTGGCCGAGGTCGGCTCGGAAGCCTCGGGAGGCGAGGCCTGCCAGGACCGGGAGGGGCAGGGCCAGGCCTGACCACTGGTGCAGGGTGACGACCAGGGCGCGGCGGCCTACGAGTTCGGCGAGCTGGGGGACGTAGAGGCAGGCCGCCGTCAGGACGCAGACGCCCATCAGGGCGGCCGTCGTGCGGTGGATCCAGCGCTCGGTCCGGGTGAAGCGGCTGACCTCGGCCGCGGTGTCAGCTCGTGGGGGCATCGTCGCGTCCGTTCGAGCGGCCCACCCAGGCGTCGATGTCGTAGCCGCGCTCCTCCCAGTAGCCCGGGTCGACCTCGTCGGTCAGGGTGATGCCGGAGAGCCACTTGGCGGACTTGTAGAAGTACATGGGCGCCACGTAGAGGCGGACCGGGCCGCCGTGGGAGTGGCCGAGGTCCTTGTCCTGCATGCGCAGGGCGACCAGGACGTCCGCGCGGCGGGCCTGGGCGAGGGTGAGGCTCTCGGTGTACGTGCCGTCGAAGCAGGTGAAGCGGATCGCCTTCGCGGTGGGGCGTACGCCGGCCGCGTCGAGGAGCCGGGAGAGGCGTACGCCTTCGAACGGTGTGTCCGGGACCCGCCAGCCGGTGACGCACTGGACGTCGCGGACCATGCGGGTCTGCGGCAGGGCCTTCAACGCGTCCAGCGTGTAGCTCGTGGGGCGGTCGACCAGACCGTCGATCTTGAGGCGGTAGGTGTCGGCGTTCTTGCGTGGGACGGACGAGGCGACCGAGTAGTAGCGGAAGCCGCCGCCGTTCGGGAGCAGTCCGGTCAGGCCGGTGGGGTCCTTGTCGGCGGCGCCGCCGAGGAAGCCCTCCAGGCCGCTCTGCAGCTTGGGCGCGGCGACGACACCCAGGGCGCCCGCGGCGAGGGTGCCGAGGAAGACACGGCGGCCGACCGGGGTGCCCCGCTCCTCGGGGTGTCCGTCGTTCACGCCGTCTTGTACGTCCTCGCGCACGCCCCCACTCACATCCTCGTCGCCCCTCTTCGCGTTCACGTTCTCATTCGAACACCCGCGGCCCCGGCAGGACAGGGATCGCGGGTGCTCGTCAGACTTCCGTAACCACTTCTTAGGCGGGTTCCTACGCGGGCCGCCTCAGGACGAGGCCGCCTTCTCCAGCTGGAACGCCTCGTTGCCGAGGCCGATCCGGGCGTGCTTCTCGGGGGCGCGGGCGCGCAGCACCAGGCCCAGGAGCAGGCCGGCGACCAGGGCGAGCCCGATGACGCCGGGCAGCACCCAGCTCAGCGAGGAGTCCGGGCCGGCGCCGACCAGCACCTCGAAGTCCTTCACCGTGTAGCCGGCGATCACGAGCAGGGCGAGGCCCGACAGCGCGGAGGTGACCAGCCGCCAGGCCTGGGCGCCGGCGGCGCCGCGGCGGACGAAGAAGACGACGACCGACAGGGAGGCCGCCGCCATCAGCAGGATCACGCCGAGGGCGCCGATGTTGCCGAGCCAGGTGAACAGCTGCAGGACGGGCGCGGTCGGGTCGCCGACCGGCTTGTCGTCGGCGATCGCGAAGGCGGCCACGACCACCAGGGCGATGACGGTCTGGAGCAGCGAGCCGGTGCCGGGGGCGCCGCTGGTGCCGCTGGTGCGGCCGAAGGCGGCGGGCAGCAGGCCCTCGCGGCCCATGGCGAAGGCGTACCGGGCGACGACGTTGTGGAAGCTGAGCAGGGCGGCGAACATGCCGGTGACGAACAGGACGTGCAGGACGTCGGTGAAGGTGCCGCCGAGGCGGGACTCGGTGAGGAAGAACAGCAGTCCGGCGCTCTGCTTCTGGGATGTGCCGACGATCGCGGAGGGGCCGGTGGCGACGGTCAGGGCCCAGCTGCTCAGCGCGAAGAAGACGGCGACCCCGCCGACGGCGAAGAACATCACGCGCGGCACCAGGACGTGCGGCCGGCTGGTCTCCTCGGCGTAGACGGGGGCCTGCTCGAAGCCGAGGAACGCGGCGATGCAGAAGCACAGCGCGGTGCCGACCCCCGCGCCGGTGAGCGTGTCGGGGTTGAAGGCGTGCAGCGACAGGCCTTCCTTGCCGGGGTCGGCGAGGGCGGCGATGTCGAAGATGACGACGAGGAGCACCTCGATGACCAGCAGCACACCGAGCACGCGCGCGTTGACGTCGATCTTCAGCCAGCCGAGCAGTCCGACGGCGAGTGCGGCCACCAGGGCCGGTATCCACCAGGCGATCTCCACGTCGGCGTAGGTGGCGAGGAGGCCGGAGACCTCGAAGCCGAAGATGCCGTAGATGCCGATCTGGAGCGCGTTGTAGGCGACGAGGGCGACCAGGGCGGCGCCCGCGCCGGCGGTACCGCCGAGGCCGCGGGAGATGTAGGCGTAGAAGGCGCCGGCGTTGTGGACGTGGCGGCTCATCTCGGCGTAGCCCACGCTGAACAGGATCAGGACGACGCCGAGGACCACGAAGAGCAGCGGCTGGCCGACGATGCCCATCACCGCGAATGTGGTGGGCATGACACCCGCGACCACCATGAGCGGGGCGGTCGCCGCGAGGACGGAGAGCAGCAGTCCCCCGGTGCCGAGGCGGTCGGCGCGCAGGGCGCGCTCCTGCCCCTTGAACGTGCTGATGCCGCCGCCTGCGGCGGACGTGCTCGTGCTCGAACTGTCCGTGGTCATCGGGAGAGCGTCCTCACTTCTGGGATGCGGGGGTCAGGCGGTGCCGAGCGCGCCGGCGCGGGCGGCGGCGAACGCGGTGTGCGGGTCGCGGTCCGGGTACGACCAGGGCGCCGGGGTGGCGTACCGGCCGATCCGGTGGAACAGGGCGGCGGCCTCGGCGCCCCGCCCCTCGCAGAACTTGGCGTGGGCGAGGAAGTTCAGGTCGATCAGCCGGCGCGGGTGGCCCTCCAGCTCCCACTCCAGCCACCAGTCGAAGGCGGTCTTCATCACCTGCCGGGCGCGGCGGCCGGCCCAGTGGCCCGAGACGGACGGGTCGGCGGGCTCGTACCCGGCGGCCGCCAGCACGCGGTAGCGCTCGGTGTGGGCGATGACGGGCAGGATCGCGAGCGGGGAGTCGGCCGGTGCCTGTTCGGCGGCCCAGTTGGCGAAGTCGTAGACCTCGTGCAGCGGGTCCGGGCCGGCCTCGGTGCGGCGTGCGGCGAGCCGGGCGACCATCAGGTGGTGGGCGTGGTGGTGGTCGGCGTACCGGCCGCGGACCGCCTCGAAGCGCCGGACCACATCCAGGTCGGTGCCGGTCGCGCACTCCAGCATGAGCAGGCCGAGCCAGGGGGTGGGGTCGGCCGGGGCGCGGGTGACGGCTCTCTCGCAGGCCTCGCGGGCGCGGACCGGCTTGCCCTTGCCGCGCAGCACCCGCCGGACCTCGGCGAGGGCGAGCAGGACGGAGGCGTCGGCGGACTCGGGTTCGGCGAGCAGCCACTCACGGGCCCAGGCGGCGCTGTAGGACTCCCCCGCGAGGACCGTGATCCGGTGGCCGCGGCGGTCCCAGTCGTCTCCGGTCCGCACCAGCAGGGAACGGACGTGCTGCCAGCGGCCCTGCGCCAGCGCGGCGCGCGCGGCCACGAGGTCGGCGTCGTCGAGGGCCTCGTCGAAGGCCTGTGCCGCACGTCTGCGGCCACGGCCGAGGGGAGGCGGGGGTGGGGACACCGCGGGACTTCCTCACGCGCTCTTCTGGTGTTTCGGCTCACGGCGGTCGATGGGGCGCGAGTGTGCGCAATGCCATGAACTGATCACGCACAGCCAACCCCCCGCCAACGGTTGACGTCAAGGGCCGTCTTCGCGTTACACGCGTCAAGTGGTGTTACTTGTGAGGTACTTGTGACCAGAGGGGAGCGGGAGGAGCGCGTGACCGGCATCCGATTTTCCCGTTTCACCCTTTGTGACGTACGTCATAGCGTTGGCCGGTTTTGACCCGGACCATGGCAGGACGTACGGGCGCGCCGGGCGGAGCCGGCCGGTACAGTCGGCCCCTACGCAACCGTGAACCCGACCTGATGATCGAGGTACACCGCGTGTCGGTTCTAGTTCTCGTGCTCGCCCTGAGTGCCGCCTGCTGTCTTGGCTTCGGCTTCGTTCTGCAGCAGAACGCGGCCCAGCGGGCCCCGCTGAGCGACTTCCTCTCCTTCCGCCTGCTGATCGACCTGGTGAAGGTGCCGCGCTGGCTCGGCGGCATCGCGCTGATGGTGGTCGGCATGGCGCTGGGCGCCGCCGCCCTGGGGCAGGGCGAGCTGTCACTGGTGGAGCCGCTGCTGGCGACGAACCTGCTGTTCGCGCTGGCGCTGTCCCGCAAGCAGACCAAGCAGCCACTGGGCCGCCAGGGCTGGGCGGGCCTCCTGCTGCTGGCCGGCGGCGTGACCGCGTTCATCGTGGCGGGCCAGCCGCAGGGCGGAGCCGCCACGGCCGATCCGGTGCGGCAGTGGCTGATCATCGGGGTCATGGTCGGGCTCGCGCTGCTGCTCACCACGCACGCCAAGCGCTCGCGGCTCAGCTCCGGGCCCGTGCTGCTGGCCCTGGCCGCCGGGCTGCTCTACGGCGTGCAGGACGCGCTGACCCGGGTGAGCGGGCAGAAGTTCTCCGAGGGCGGCTTCGCCGAGCTGCTGACCGGCTGGCAGCCGTACGCGGTCCTCGCGCTGGGCGTCACGGGGCTGGTCCTCGTGCAGAGCGCCTTCGAGACCGCCTCCCTGCGCAAGTCGCTGCCCGCCCTGACCGCGGCCCAGCCGCTCGCCGGGATCATCTGCGGCGTCGGCTTCCTGGGCGACCGGCTGCGCACCGACGCGGTGGCCCTGAGCTGGGAGGCCGGTGGTCTGCTGGCCGTGGTCGCCGGGATCGTGCTGCTCGGGCTGCATCCGGCGATGCCGCACGGATTGGCGGAGCGGGCCCGCGTGGGCAAGCTGCAGGCACAGCCGCAGCCGCAGTGATTCCGGCGCCGCCCCCCCTGCTTGGATGAGGGCATGAGCGCTGCTGACGAGATCCTCGACATCGTCGACGAGAACGACCAGGTCATCGGGCAGTTGCCCCGAGGCGAGGTCTACGCCGAGGGCCTGCGGCACCGCTGCGTGTTCATCCAGGCCCGGGACGCCGGGGGACGGATCTTCGTGCACCGGCGGACCCCGGCCAAGCTGGTCTTCCCTTCCCTCTACGACATGTTCGTCGGCGGTGTGGTCGGCGCGGGCGAGGCGTACGACACGGCGGCCCTGCGCGAGGCCGAGGAGGAGCTGGGCGTGACCGGCCTGCCGGAGCCGCGGTACCTCTTCAAGTTCCTCTACGACGACGGCGCCGGCCGGAGCTGGTGGTCGGCGGTGTACGAGGTCCGCTGCGAGCTTCCCGTGCGGCCGCAGGTCGAGGAGGTGGCCTGGCACGACTTCCTGCCCGAGGACGAGGTGGAGCGGCGCCTCGGGGACTGGGAGTGGGTGCCGGACGGGCTGGCGGCGTACGAACGCCTCAAGGCGTTTCGGTCGAGGCCCTAGCGGGCGACGGCGACCGTCGAGCAGCTCCCGGGTAGGGTCGCGCAGATGATCGAGTTCGTACGGAACGTCCGTTTGTGGTTCGCGCCCGCGGAGGTCCGGCAGGACGGCGAGACGCCCGACTACCGGTTCTCGCTGGCGAACGAACGCACCTTCCTGGCCTGGCTGCGCACCGCGCTGGCGCTGATCGGCGGCGGCTTCGCCGTGGACCAGTTCCTGCCGGACCTGCGCTGGGGCTGGCGGGTCGGGCTGGCCCTCGCGCTGCTCGCCGCGGGGGTGCTGTGCTCGCTGCGGGCGGTCAACCACTGGGTGCGCTGCGAACGGGCCATGCGCCGGGGCGAGGATCTGCCGGTGTCCCGGTTCCCGGCGTTGCTGAGCCTCGTCGTCGCGGTCGTCGCCGTGGCGATGGTGCTGGTGGTGCTCGTGGGGTGGGAGGGGTGAGCGCGGCTCACAGCGCGCCTCGGACCCCCGACCGCGACCCCGGGCTCCAGCCCGAGCGGACCCGGCTCGCGTGGCGGCGTACGACGCTCTCGGGCACGGTCGCCGCCGTGCTCGCCGTGAAGACCGCGCTGCACGGCGGCGCGTCGGTGGCCGGGGTCGTCGGATGCGCCCTGTGCTGTGTCCTGTGGCTGGGCTTCCTCGGCGTCGCCCACCGCCGTATCCGCACGCTCTCCGCCCCCGGCAGCCCCGCGGCGTTCGCACCCCGGCACGCCACGGCCGCCGTGCTGTGCACGGTGGCGATGGCGGTGTGCGGGGCAGCTCTCGTTCTCTAGTCCTCCGGGCGGAGCGCGAGGACGGCGGCTACGCGCCCTCCGTCTCCCAGTCCACCGTCACGACGATCTTGCCTCGGGTCCGGCCCTCCTGGTTCAGCAGGTGCGCGTCCGCCGCCCGCTCCAGCGGGAACGTCTCGGAGACGTGCACGCTCACCACGCCCTGTTCGGCCAGGTCGGTCAGCCGCTGGAGGTCCTCGGCGTCGGGGCGTACGAAGTAGTAGCGGCCGCCGTAGTTCACGACGTCGCCGTCGGCGATCGACACCAGGCGGCCCTCGGGGGCCAGCAGGTTCGCCGAGGCCTTCAGCGCGTCACCGCCGACCGTGTCGAACACCGCGTCCACACCCTCGGGCGCCAGCCCCCGCACCCGCTCGCCCAGGCCCTCGCCGTACGTCACCGGCTCGCCGCCGAGGCCCCGCACGAAGTCGTGGTTGGGCTCGCTCGCCGTGCCGATCACCCGGGCGCCGAGGTGGGTGCCGAGCTGGACGGCGATCGAGCCGACGCCGCCGGCCGCCGCGTGCACCAGGACGGTCTCGCCCCGCTTCACCTGGAGCACCTTGAGCAGCACCTGGTAGGCGGTGAGCCCGACCAGCGGCAGCCCGGCCGCCTCCTCGAAGGAGAAGTTGCGCGGCTTGCGGGCGAGGGTGCGCAGGGGCGCGGCCACGTACTCGGCGAAGGTGCCCCGGGAGAGGAAGTCCTCGCGTACGTACCCGATGACCTCGTCCCCGACGTCGAACTCCGAGACGGCCACGCCGGGCCGTACGACGACGCCCGAGACGTCCCAGCCGGGCACCACGGGGAAGACGGGTTCGAGGATGGCGTCGAGGTAGCCCTCACGGGCCTTCCAGTCGACGGGGTTCACGGACGCCGCCCGCACCTTCACCAGCACCGCGTCCGGGCCGACCTTGGGATCGCGGACCTCCCCGAACGCCAGCGCCTCGGGTCCGCCGTACCGTGAGTAGCTGATGGCCTTCATGGCTCCGACCTTCCGGGCTCCCCGCGCGGCACGCAAGCCGGATTCGCCTGAACGAAGCGGGCCGTGGCCTCCCCGGCGTCTCGCGCGAGGGGCCGTCGGCCTATCGTGGCTCCGATCACGTTTCGGCCCCCCTCTGGACGACATACCGACCGGTCGGCATCATGAGTCGGGAACCGTCCATCTCCCCGTAGGAGCGACGCATGAGCCCCGACCACCCGCCCGGACTCGATCTCGACCGGCTGCGCGGCCTGCTCGACCGGGAGCGCCCCGGCCTGGTGAACGGCCCGCTGTCCGGCCGGCTGATCGAGGGCGGACGGTCGAACCTCACGTACGCCGTGTCCGACGGCACCGCGCGCTGGGTCGTCCGGCGGCCTCCGCTCGGCCATGTGCTGGCCACCGCGCACGACATGAAGCGCGAACACCGGGTGATCAGCGGTCTGTACCCGACCGCCGTGCCGGTTCCGCGGCCGGTGCTGCTGTGCGAGGACGAGGAGGTGCTCGGGTCGCCCTTCTACGTCATGGAGTTCGTCGAGGGCACCCCCTACCGCACCGCCGACCAGCTGGTGCCGCTCGGTCCTGAGCGGACCCGGGGCGCGGTGCTGAACCTGGTGGACACGCTGGTGGAGCTGCACGCGGTGGACCCGGGCGAGGCGGGTCTCGCCGACTTCGGCCGGCCCGAGGGCTTCCTGGACCGGCAGCTGCGGCGCTGGGGCAAGCAGCTGGACGCCTCCCGCAACCGCGACCTGGACGGCATCGACGAACTGCACGCCGCCCTCGGCCGCGACCTGCCCCGCTCCCCCGCCCCGGCCGTCGTGCACGGCGACTACCGGCTCGACAACGTGCTGATCGGCGAGGACGACACCATCCGGGCGATCCTCGACTGGGAGATGTCGACGCTGGGCGACCCGCTCACCGACCTCGGCCTGCTGGTCATGTACAGCATGCCGCTGGGCATGCCCGACTCCCCCGTCTCCACCACCGCCGAGGCCCCCGGGCATCCGGCACCGTCCGAACTCATCGAGCGGTACGCCGCGCGCTCGGGGCGCGACGTCTCCGCGGTCTCCTGGTACACGGCGTTCGCCTGGTTCAAGCTCGCCGTGATCCTCGAGGGCATCCACTACCGCTACACGCTCGGCCAGACGGTCGGGCGCGGGTTCGACCGTATCGGCGACCTCGTGCCCGTCTTCGTCCGGCACGGGCTGACCACGCTTCACGAGGGCCTTCAGGAGGGCTGATCCGTATGGACTTCGCGTTCGACGCACGCACCGAGGAGCTGCGCGCCAAGCTGCTCACCTTCATGGACGAGTACGTCTATCCGGCCGAGGCGGTGGCGGAGGAGCAGCGCGCCCTGCTCGCCTCTCCGTGGGACACGCCGGCGGTGGTGGAGGAGCTGAAGGCCGAGGCCCGCAGGCAGGGGCTGTGGAACCTCTTCCTGCCGGACTCCGAGTACGGGGCCGGGCTCACCAACCTCCAGTACGCGCCGCTCGCCGAGATCATGGGCCGGTCCCCGCAGCTGGCGCCGACGGCGACGAACTGCGCGGCGCCCGACACCGGGAACATGGAGGTGCTGACCCAGTTCGGTGACGAGCAGCAGCGCAAGCAGTGGCTGGAGCCGCTGCTGGCGGGCGAGATCCGCTCGGCGTTCGCGATGACCGAGCCGGAGGTGGCCTCCTCTGACGCCACCAACATCACCACGCACATCCGGCGGGATGGTGACGAGTACGTCGTCACCGGCCGCAAGTGGTACATCTCCGGGGCGATGAACCCCGACTGCAAGATCTTCATCGTGATGGGCAAGACGGACCCGGACGGGGACGACATCCGCCGTCAGCAGTCCATGGTGCTGGTCCCCCGCGACACGCCGGGTGTGACCGTCAAGCGCGCGATGCGGGTGTTCGGCTACGAGGACCACTCCCACGGCGGCCACGCCGAGGTGATCTTCGACGACGCGCGCGTTCCTGCGTCGAACCTGATCGGCGAGGAGGGCGGTGGCTTCGCCATCGCGCAGGCGCGGCTCGGTCCCGGCCGGATCCACCACTGCATGCGGCTGATCGGCATGGCGGAGCGGGCGATCGAGCTGATGTGCCGGCGGGCCGTGGACCGTACGGCGTTCGGCAAGGCGCTGGCCCAGCAGGGTGTGGTGCACAACTGGATCGCGGACGCGCGGGTGACGGTGGAGCAGTTGCGGCTGCTGGTGCTGAAGACGGCGTGGCTGATGGACACGGTGGGGAACAAGGGGGCGCACACCGAGATCCAGTCGATCAAGATCGCTACGCCTCGGGCGGTGGTGGACATTCTCGACCGGGCGATCCAGTTGCACGGGGCGGGGGGTGTCAGTCAGGACTTCCCGTTGGCGGAGCTGTATGCGGGGGCGCGGACGCTGATGATCGCGGACGGGCCTGATGAGGTGCATCAGCGGTCGCTGGCTCGGCGGGAGTTGAAGAAGTACCTGTAGGTGAGGCCGGCGGTGGGGGTTTCCTCGCCCCCGCCGCCCCTACCCGTCCCATCTCCAGGGGCTCCGCCCCTTCGACCCCGCTGGGGGCTGCGCCCCCGGACCCCGCTTCGGCCTGGACGGCCTCGTCCTCAATCGCCGGCCGGGGATCCAGGGGACGGAGCACCTGGGTCAGGGGCGCAGGGCCCGCATCAGGAGGTCGGCCAGGTGGTCGGCTACCTGTTGGGGGCTCATCGGCCCATCCGGGCGGTACCACGTCGACAGGTGGTGGACCGAGCCGAAGTGGTAGTCGACGACCAGGTCCGCCGGGGTCGCCTTGGAGAAGATGCCCGACTCCTGGCCCTCCTCGACCAGCGCGCGGAAGCGCTCGTGGTAGCGGCGGCGCTCGGAGCGGACCTGCTTGTTCTTCTCGGGGCTGAGATGGTGCATCGACCGCCAGAAGATCATCGCGTCGTCGAGGTTCTCGATGGTCGTCACCACGACGTCCGCGGCCGCGGACCGCAGTCTCTTCTCGACCGGCTCGTCCGCGTCCGCGACGGCGTCCAGCCGCTCCTGCTGGATGCGCAGCACGCGCGCGTACACCTCGTGCAGAAGGTCGTCCTTGGAGCCGAAGTAGTGGTACAGCGCCCCCTTGGTGACGCCTGCCGCCTCGACGATCTCCTGCACCGAGGTGCGGTCGTAGCCCCGCTCGGCGAAGAGCCGGGTGGCGGCGGCCAGGAGCCGCTGAGGCACGGGGGTGCCGTCCGAGTCCGTCGTCCTGGGCACTGCCGCCACCTGCCTTTCCGTACTGCTGTCAGTTGTCTTGCGTACGGGAACGAAGTTCCCGACGGAGGATCTTCCCACTGGCCGTCTTCGGCAAGTCGGGCAGGATCTCCACTTGGCGCGGGTATTTGTAGGCGGCCAGTCTCTCCTTGCAGTAGGCGGCGAGTGCATCCGGGTCCGTCTCTGCGTCCGGACGCAGGCTGATGTACGCCTTGACGGTCTCCCCGCGATAGCCGTCGGGCACCCCGACGACGGCGGCCTCGCGCACCGCCGGGTGCGTGTAGAGCACGTCCTCGACCTCGCGCGGCCACACCTTGAAGCCGGACGCGTTGATCATGTCCTTCTTGCGGTCGACGACGTACAGCCAGCCCTGCTCGTCCATGAAGCCGATGTCGCCGGTGCGCAGTTCGGCGCCGGGGAACGTCTCGGCGGTGGCGTCGGCGCGCCGCCAGTAGCCGGGCACGACCTGCGGGCCGCGTACGGCGATCTCGCCCTGCTCACCGAAGGGCACCTCGTCGCCGTTGTCGTCGACGATCCGTACGACCGTGTCGGGGCCGGGCAGGCCCACGGCGAGCGTCCCGGAGGCCGGGTCGACGGGCGCCTCAAGACCGGGCGGCACGGAGGCGCAGGGCGCGGTGCACTCGGTCAGTCCGTAGCCGTTGCGGATGTACGGCCCGAAGCCCGCCCGGAACTTCTCCACCAGCGCGGGCGGCAGCGGGGCGCCGCCGGAGGAGATCACCCGGAAGGAGGAGAAGTGGTCGCGGGTGACCGAGGGGTGGGCGGCCAGCGCCATGAAGGCCGTGGAGGGGCCGACGGTGTAGTGCGGCGCGTGCTCGGCGAACGCGTCCAGCACCGTGCCCGCCTCGAAGCGGTAGGCCAGCACGAGCGTGCCCCCGCTGTTCAGACAGGCGCCGAACTGGCAGACCATGCCCGTGATGTGGAACAGCGGCGCCATCGCGAAGTACACGGGCCGCTCGGGCAGCCCCAGGCCGGTCCGCTGCCGCTCGGCGTTGTACATGATGTTGCCGTGCGTGTTGGTGGCGCCCTTGGGCGTGCCGCTCGTGCCGGAGGTGTAGCTGATCAGCGCGATGTCGGAGGGCCCGGGCACACGGTCCGCCGGCGCCTTGTTCCCGGCTCGCGCCGCCGTCACCAGGTCATCGGCGTCCGGGGCCTGCGGCAGCCGCTCGAAGGTCAGCACGCGCGCGTCGTCACGCGTCTGGAAGTCCAGCTCGCACCCGGTGAGCGCGATCCGCACGGGCGAGTCGGCGGCCGTCTCGCGCAGATACGACTCCCACGCCCGGTCCGAGCAGATCAGCGCGGCGACCTCGCCGTCCCGCAGGACGTGGGCCACCTCGCCCGACTTGTACATCGGGTTGACCGGCACGACGACCGCGCCCGCCTTCCACGCGCCGAGCACGGCGAGCACGAAGTACGGGGAGTTCTGGAGCAGCACCGCGACCCGGTCACCGCGCTCGAGGCCGCGCGCCACGAGATGCCCGGCGACGGAGTCGCTGAGCTCGTCGACCTCCCCGTAGGTCAGCCGGCCGTCGAAGTAGGCCAGGAAGTCGCTGTCCGGCGTCTCGGCCACCACCCGGCGCAGGGCGTGCACGAGGGAGCCGGCGGGGCTGATCGGGCCCTTCTGGGCCTCGCCGAGCAGGGCGAGCCAGGGTTTGGCCGCGTAGCGGGACTCGGTCACCGGGTCTCCTCCCACTGCTGCTGGATGCGGTTCATTCCGGTCAGCCACCGGTCGGGATCACCTGCCCGGGCCTGGTAGTAGGCGGCGACCTCCGGGTGCGGCAGGATCAGGAAACGGTCCTCCTCGATGCCCTTGAGCAGGGCGTCCGCGACGGCCTCCGGCTCGATCGCGGTCGGCTGCAGCACCAGGTCGCCCGCGCTGCCGGTGGCGGCGAGCATGTCGGTGCGGACGCCCTGCGGGCAGATCGCGTGGACCTTCACGCCCCGGTGCCGGTACGTCAGCGACAGCCACTCGGCGTAGGCGAGGGCGCCGTGCTTGGTGACGGCGTAGGGCGCGGCGCCGATCATGGTGAGCAGCCCGGCGGCGGACACGGTGGAGACGAACCGGCCGCTGCCGCGCTCCAGCCAGGCCGGCAGCAGCTGCTCGGCGGCCCGGACATGGGCCATGACGTTCACGTCCCAGGACGTCGACCACGCCTTCTCGTCCAGCGCCCGACCGGAATCGACGCCGTCGAAGGCGACACCGGCGTTGGCGCAGTACACGTCGACGGTCCCGCCGAGCGCGTCCCGGGCGTCCCCGACGATCGCCGAGGCGTCACCGGGCACGGCGATCCCCCCGACCTCGTCCGCGACGTGCTTGGCCCGCTCGGCATCCAGGTCGTTGACGACGACCCGGGCCCCCTCGGCGGCGAAGCGCCGGGCCAGCGCGGCCCCGATCCCGCCACCGGCCCCCGTGACAACGACTCCGGCCCCTTGAAAGGCTCCCACCATCGGTCTCCTTAGACGCGGCTCAGCAATGGCGCCAGACTAACCGGTCGGTATGTACCACGGAAGGGGTATCAGCAACGCCCCTCAAGGGGCGCGGGGAACTGCGCGATCGACCACAGACGGCCCGCAGCCTCCCCACAGCCCGCGGGAGCGCATACCGTGCCCATGCCGACCGTCCCCGCTCAAGGAGGTCACCGCATGCGCCCTTCCAGACGAGCCGTACTCACCACCGCCACGGCGGCAGCCGTAACAGCCACCTCCACCGCAGCCGCCGCCCAGCGCCGCAGGCAACTACGCACCGGCTTCGAACGACTCGCCCAGGACGGCTACGCCCTGCTCGACGGCCAAAGGGTCGGCATCGTCACCAACCCCACCGGCATCACCCGCGACGTCCGCCACATCGTCGACGTCATGCACGAGGACGACCGCGTCGACCTCACCGCCGTCTTCGGCCCCGAGCACGGCTTCCGGGGCACCGCCCAGGCCGGCGGCTCCGAGGGCCGCTACGACGACCCGGCGACCGGCCTGCCCGTCTACGACACGTACCTCAAGAGCGGCCGGCCTCTCGCCGACATCTTCACCGCGTCCGGCGTGGACACGGTCGTCTTCGACATCCAGGACGTCGGCGCCCGCTTCTACACGTACATCTGGACCCTGTACGACTGCATGGAGGCCGCACAGCTCGCCGGCAAGCGGTTCGTGGTGCTGGACCGGCCCAACCCGGTGACCGGCCGGACGGCACTGGGGCCCGTGCTGCACAAGGAGTTCGCCACGTTCGTCGGGCGGCAGCCCATCTCCCAGGCCCACGGGATGACCGTCGCGGAGCTGGCGCGGCTGTTCAACGGCGAGTTCCTGACCGCGCCCGTGCCGCTGGAGACCGTGCCGATGTCGGGCTGGAAGCGCTCGGAGTTCTACGACGCCTCCGGACTGCCCTGGGTGCCGCCGAGCCCGAACATGCCGACGCCGGAGACGGCCCTGGTGTACTCGGGGACGTGTCTGTTCGAGGGCACGAACCTGTCGGAGGGGCGCGGCACGACCCGGCCGTTCGAGCTGCTGGGCGCGGAGGGCGTCGACCGGCGCTGGGCGGCCGAGGCGAACGGACTCGGGCTGCCCGGCGTGCGGTTCAGGGAGGCGTACTTCGCGCCCACCTTCTCGAAGTTCCAGGGCAAGACGATCGGCGGCGTACAGCTCCATGTGCACGACCGGGCCGCGTTCGACCCCGTGCGCACGGGAATCGCCTTGCTCGTGACGGCCAAGCGGGTCTGGAGCGGTTTCGCCTGGCGCCCCGACCACTGGATCGACAAGCTCACCGGCTCCACGCGCGTGCGCACGATGATCGACGCGGGCGCGGACACCGACGAGGTCGTGGCGGGGTGGCAGAGCGAGCTGGCGGTGTTCCGGCGGACGCGGCGGGAGTACCTCGTCTACCGCTGAGCACGGCATACGGCCCCCAATGCGCCCGTGACGTATGGCCAATCGGCCCCGTTGGCGGGACGATGCGCCCAGATCGTGGCGTCACCCGGGGGCTAGGGGGCCTGTCATGGCGGATCCGGCGATGAGTGTGACTCCCTACTGGGAGCTGACCTTCGACGCGGACGGGGACCCGGCGGGCCGCCAGCGGGACCGGTTGCTCGCCGGGGTGGCGGAACGGAAGGTGCGCGACCTCATCGTCTTCGCCCACGGCTGGAACAACGACCGCTCGGGCGCGACCCGGCTCTACGACCGTTTCTTCGCGCCCTTCCCGCGACTGGCCCCGGCGGCCCGGATCGGGTACGTCGGGGTGCTGTGGCCGGCGATGCGGTTCTCCGACGAGCCGATCCCGGACCTGCCACGGGCCGTGGCGGCCGAGGCCCGCGGGCGTCCCGTGCTCGACAAGGACACGCGGCACGCGCTGCTGGAGACCTTCCCGGGCCGGGCGATCCTGGTCGACCAGATCGCGCGGCTGCTGGAGCAGCAGCCGCCGGAGGAGGCCGAGCTGGAGGAGTTCGGGCGGCTGGTGCGGCTGCTGGTGGAGGTGGTGGCACCCGGGCCGCAGGAGCTGTTCGCGGCGGACACGGTGGCGGAGGGCGTGCCGCAGAGCGAGCCGGAGATGTTCACCGGAGCCTCGGCGGCGGCCTGCGAGGAGTACGCGCAGGCGCTCGCGGAGCTCGAAGCGTCGGGCACGCGGCGGGACTTCAGGCTCCCGAACCCCTGGGACGGCGCGCACGAACTGCTGCGGCAGGCGACGTACTACGCGATGAAGCGGCGCGCCGGAACCGTCGGTGAGCGCGGTCTCGGCCGGGTCGTCGGGCAGCTCGCGGCGGCGGCGCCGGGCGTGCGCGTGCACCTGGTGGGGCACAGTTTCGGCGCGCGGCTGGTGTCGTTCGCGCTGCGCGGACTGCCCGAGGGCGTGCGCACGGTGAAGTCCGTGACGCTGCTCCAAGGGGCGTTCTCGCACTACGCGTTCGCGGCCCGGCTGCCGCACGACGCCCGCGCCGGAGGGGTGCTTCAGGGGCAGCAGAACCGTGTCGACGGTCCTGTGGTGTGCTGCCACTCCCGGCACGACACGGCCCTCGGCACGATCTATCCGCTGGCGTCACGGATGGCGGGCGACAGCCGCTCGGTCGCCGGCCTCGACCTGAGCCGGGTCCTGGGCGAGAAGTGGGGCGCCATGGGCTGCGGCGGGGTGCGGGCGGTGCCGGGCACGCGCGCGTACACCCTCACCAAGGCCCTCGCGGCGAAACTGCCCGCCTCGGGGTGCGTGAACGTCGACGTGGCGGCGGTGGTCAGACGCGGCGGGCCGCCGGCCGGGGCGCACAGCGACATCCTGCACGAGGAGCTGGCGCGGCTGGTGCTGGCGGCGGGCCGCGTGCGCTGACCCGCCGCCGGTTCTCGGAGCTGCCGGGTCACCGGTGCGAGGTGAACTCCACGACCTGCTGGTAGGTCGGCCGGTTCTGCCAGCTGATCTTGCCGTGCTTGATGCCGCCGAGGGTGCGATGGATGACCGAGTCGGCGCACCACTGGTCGCCCGCCGCGCACTGGTCGTCGCCGGGGTAGACCTGGGCGGCGGTCTTGCCGGCCGCCTCCTTCAGGGTGCTGACGAGGGTGTCGCGGCAGGCGCCGAGGCTGCCGTCGCCGCAGTACTTCCTGGCGAGCGGGCCCCGCACCTGCTCGCCGAGCACGGCCCGGATGTCCTTGTCGACATAGCTCCACCAGCCGTACTGGAAGGAGCTTCCGGCGTGCGAGCCGGTCGGTCCGTGGGCGGCCGACGGGGACTCGTCCACGGGCAGGTTGGCGGTCATGGCCTCGTACAGCTCGCTGCCGAGGCCCGGTTCGAACTCGGCCTTGACCAGTTGCGGCCACCAGGCGTCCAGGATGCGGATCGCGTCGGCGTCGGCGTACTTCTTGGAGCCGGCCGAGGTCTCCGTGCGCTTGCCGCCGGCCGCGACCCAGGCCTGGAGCTTGCCGACGGCGGCTGCGGTGGCGGGGTCGGTGACCGGTGAACTCGTGACGACCTTCAGCAGCTTGGGCAGGACGTCCTCCGCCCGCAGATCGGCCGTCGCCGCGTCGGCCATGGCCTTCACCAGCGAGGCCCGGGTCACCCCGCCCTGCTGGACCAGCTTCTTCACCCGGTCCTCCAGGAGGTTGCCGCGGTGCACGGACCCGTTGCCCCAGGGCGCGGTCGTGTAGTCCTTGGCCTGCTTGTTGTTCCAGGAGATGTAGTAGTCCTGGTCGATCGAGTTCGGGTGGGCGGAGGCCGGGGTGTAGTCGGCCGTGTTGGCCGCCGGGTCCCAGCCCCGCCACTCGTAGGCCGGCCGCGCCCACACCGGGAACTCGGCGTCGACGCCGTTCGCGCGCACCGGGTTGTCGCCGCTGTTGTAGTACGCGGTGTGCTCGGAGTCGGCGTAGAACCAGTTGAAGGTGTAGTTGATGTGCTGCACCGCCTTCTGGAAGGACTCCGGGCCCTTGACGTAGCCGGGGTCGTTCAGCATCTGGAAGCCGATGATGGAGTCGGCCTCGTGCATGAACGACGAGCGCAGGGTGGTGTAGGCGACCTTCTTGCCGCCGACCGTCGCGCGGTATTCGACGGGGCCGTACTTCGTGCGCCAGACGCGCATCGTGTACGAGCCGGCCGCGGTGCCGTCGGCGGTGGTGGGCTTCCACGCGTTCTTCTGCTCGATCTTCTCCATCGGCGTGCAGGTGCCGCGGTACAGGTAGTGGTGGTCGTCCTGGCACAGCTCGACGGCGTAGGTGTCGATGATGTCCTGGCCTGAGGTCGTGGCGCTCCAGGCGTAGTCCTGGCCGCGGCCGAGTTCCACGTACATGCTCAGGCCCGCGAAGGAGGCGCCGCGGGCGCTGATGCCCGGGCCCTGGATCTCCTGGAGCAGCAGCAACTGGGGGGCGAAGTAGCCGGTCTGGGGGCCGAACACGGCGACGGGGTGGCCGCTGGCGGTGTGCTCGCCGCCGACCACGAGGGCATTGGACATGCCACGCTTGGCGGACGACAGGGCCGTCTTCGCCGCCTCGCCGGAGGCTCCGGTGGCACCGGCCGTCGTGGCGCTGCCGGTGCGGTCGTACACGAGCGGCTCGGGCTGCACGGAACCGGCGTCGGGCAGGGCCGTGCCCTGCGGGTCGTCGGGCTTGGTCGCGTACGGGAAGCTGCCGTCGTGGACGGTGAGGACGGCCTCCGGGTCGTTGCGCTCACGGAAGGACTCCCAGACCTTGGTGCCCTCCGCCACGCCGTACTTCTCCTGGGCGGCGAGCAGCGACAGCGCGTTGTTGACCTCGCCGCCCCCGCCGGAACCGAACAGCGCGCCGATGACCGAGCCCAGCGCGACCAGGTCGGTGATCTTGAAGTGCTCGATCGTCCCGGCGTTGGTGACGGAGTCCTTGTGGCCGGTGAGGACGTACTCGCCGGGGAAGTAGCGGCCGCTGTCGGAGGCGTCGATGTAGGAGTTGATGCCGTCGAGATAGGCCGTGGCGTCGGCGAGGGCCTGCTTGCCGCGCTCGCCGTTGGTGGCGACGGCGTTGTCGATCTGCGCCTGCAGATCGGCCTCGGTGTACGGGGCGTGCCGCCAGAACTGCTGCTCCAGGCCCTGGTTGGAGGGCGCGCCGCCGGCGAAGGAGGTCAGCTGCCCGCGCCCGACGTGCCGGAAGACGTCCATCAGCCACAGCCGGTCCTGGGCGGCCGCGTAGCCGGCCCCGAACTCGGTGCCGTACCGCGTGGTGCCGGTGATGTGCGGCACGCCCGTCTTCTTGTCACGGACGATCGTCACGTCGCCGCGCCCGGCGGGCTTGACGGTGGAGGCGACCTGGTCCGCCGGAACTCCGAAGGACGCGTCGTTGAAGAAGTTGTTGATCTTGTCGTTGGTGAGGCCGGCGTAGCCCTTGGCGAGGTTCGCATAGGGCCCGAGCTGGTCCTCGGCGTGCTCGGGCTGGGTGCCGAAGGCCTGGTTGAGGAGGATCTGGGCGAGGGTGGCGTTGCCGTTCTGGCCGGGCGGGAGGATGTCCGAACACTGGTTGCCGCAGTAGTCGTTCGCCGCGGCCGCGACCTGCGCGGCCGGTGTTTCCGCGGCGGCCGCCGGGGCAAGCGGCGACAAAAGTCCTGCGATCAGGGCGCATACCGAAGCCGTCTTCAGGAACCCGGGGATTCCCCGGGGAGTTCTCATTCTGCCGAGAGCGGTGCGTGGGGTACGCCGTGGCATGGGGGCTCCTCGCGAGGGGGTGGCCGGATGTTACCGCCGGTATCCCCGGGTTTGAAGATGAACAAGCGTCACTTCTTGGAGTCAGCACAACAGGCACACGGACCACGGCAGTCGACTCGCGAGCCTCTTAGGACGGCTTATGGAGGGCATTTGAAATCGGATGGAGCCGATTCGCTTGTCGATACGTCTATTCGGCGACGTCCGTACGACGACGCCGAAGTGACCGGATTACAGGTGCAGGTGTGACGGAGGTGCAGGACGATGGCCGGTTTCCGGAGTCTGGCGAGACAGGTCCGCGATCCGCGGTGCGATCTGGCATTGCGGCGCTATTCGCTGCGCAAGTGCCTTGAGAGGTTCGCCCCTTACGGGCACAGGGCGACCTGGGACCATTTGTGCTCCCGGGCAGGGTTCGGTCCCGAGGACCGGTCCCCCGATCCAGTGCGGCTCGTGGCCGCACTGGACGAGCTGGAGGAGGCGCGGGCGGTCTGGCTGGCCTATGAGGTCGAGTTCGCCGAGCGCCGCAAGAAGGAGAAGCACGACGGACTGCGCCGGCCGGGCAGCGTGGACGACTGGCACCGGCTGACCTGGGGCGGCTTCGGCGTGGCGTGGTGCGACGATCCGGCGGTCCATCCCCGTGAACCGCTGGCCGAGGTGCTGCGCCGGCTGATCGCCGCGCTGGAGCGCGAACCGGGCTCGGCGTGCCCGGTGTGCGGCGGGGGGCAACTCGCCTGGAAGTACGACCTGGACCACGAACCATCGGCGGGTCCGGTCTGCACGGACTGCGGAATCCTGGTACCGCGTCCCGTGCTCTCGCCCGAGTCCCTGGCGTTCGCCAGGCGGACGAGGCCACTGTTGATGTCGGCTTGACGAACGCGGGTGCGCGGGGGGTGCGCCGGGGATGCCGCACCCCCACTGGCGTCGCGGGGACCGGCTGTCAGTGGTGACTGGCACCATCGGGACATGGTGCAGGTGTGTCTGAACGGGACGCGGGGAGCCGCCGACGGTGCGGCGGTGCCGCTGACGCCCGAGGCGATGGCCCAGTCGGCGGCGGAGGCCGTCACGGCCGGGGCCACGGATGTCCATGTCCATCCCAAGACGCCGTGCGGGCGGGACACGTTGTCGCCGCGGGTGCTCGCGATGACGCTGGAGGAGATTCGGGCGCGGGTGTCGGTGCCGGTCGGGGTGACGACGGGGGCGTGGGCGGAGCCGGATCCCGCCGCCAGGGTGGAGCGCGTCCGGGCGTGGACCGCGCTGCCCGACCACGCTTCGGTCAACTGGCATGAGCCGGGGGCGGAGGAGGTGGCCGCCGCGCTCCTCGATCTCGGGGTGGGGGTGGAGGCGGGGATCTGGTCGGGGACGGACGGGGCGGAGCGGTTTGCCGCGTCTTCGCTGGGGCCGAGGGTTTTGCGGGTGCTGGCCGAGGTGACGGACACGGATGCGGGGAGTGCCGTTTCCTCTGCGCGGGCGTTGTTGTCCGAGATCGGTTCCGCCCATGGTCGTCCTGTGTTGTTGCACGGGGAGGACGGGGGTGCTTGGCCTGTGCTGCGGCTTGCGGGGCGGTTGGGGGTGGGTGCGCGGGTCGGGTTGGAGGATGTGCTGGTGCTGCCGGATGGGAGGCGGGCCCGGTCCAATGCGGAGTTGGTTTTGGCGGGGTTGGGTGAGTACGCGCTTGGTCAGGCGGGGGGTACTCGGCGTTGATGCTGAGGCCGGGTGGGTGCGCAACCCGGCGGAGCGGGGTGCCTCCCCCACTCTCGGCTTCGCTCGAGCGGGGGGACCCCCACCGCCCACCCGTGCCGCCCTGGGGGCACCTCCCAGGCCCTTGAGGCACTGGGGGAGGCACGCATGCCCGCAGCTAGGCGGCTAGCGGCTACGCGCGGTTCTTGTCCACCATCAGGCGGGAGCCCGTGCGGCGTTCGCCGAAGGCGTCGTCCGGGTTGGAGAGGACGCAGCCTTCGAGGGAGAGGCAGCCGCAGCCGATGCAGTCGGTGAGGTGGTCGCGCAGGCGGTTCAGTTGCGCGATGCGTTCGTCCAGTTCGGAGCGCCAGGCCTCCGAGAGGTGCGCCCAGTCCTCCCTCGTCGGCGTCCGCTCCTCGGGGAGTTCCGCCAGCGCCTCGCGGATCGTCGCCAGCGGGATGCCGACCCGCTGCGCGGCCCTGATGAAGGCGACCCGGCGGAGCGTGTCACGGGAGTAGCGGCGCTGGTTGCCCGAGGTCCGGCGGCTGCCGATCAGGCCCCTGGACTCGTAGAAGTGCAGCGCGGAGACGGCCGCGCCGCTCCTAGCCGCGAGCTGGCCGACCGTGAGCTCATGGATCTGCTCTGGAATCTGGGGCACTCATCGAACCCTACCCAGTCCGTTGACACGACCCCCCGGGGCCGACCATGCTAAGCAGTCGCTTAGAGAAACAGCTTCCCTGACATGCGAGAGGCCGGGACATGGCAGAGCCGAGGATCTTCACGTCCGTCGACGACCTGAAGTCGGCGGTGGGCGAGCAGCTGGGGTACACCGACTGGCTCGACATCGACCAGAAGCGGGTCGACCTCTTCGCGGAGGCCACCGGTGACCACCAGTGGATCCACGTCGACCCCGAGAAGGCCGCCGCGGGCCCCTTCGGCACGACCATCGCGCACGGCTATCTGACCCTGTCGCTGCTCCCCCTCTTCGGGCCGCAGCTGATCGCCGTCGAGGGCGTGAAGATGGGCGTCAACTACGGGACGAACAAGGTGCGTTTCCCCGCGCCCGTGCCGGTCGGTTCCCGACTGCGCGCGACCGCCACGATCACCGGCGTCGAGGACGTGACCGGCGGTGTCCAGGTCACCGTCGCCTTCACCCTGGAGCGCGAGGGCGGCGACAAGCCCGTCTGCGTCGCCGAGTCCGTGGCGCGCTACTACTTCTGAGCCGGCGCCGGCTCCCCGGCTCCGACCATCCGCAGCACGAGGTCGGCGTACAGCGCGCCGACCTCGTCCGGGGTCCACGGCCCGTCGACGTTGAACCAGCGGGCCACGTCGATGCAGAGGGAGAGCACCGCGAGGGTGGTCCCCTTGACGTCGAGCACGTCGAACTCGCCCGACGCCACGCCGTCCACGATGACCGCGTGCACCTCGTCGTCGCACTGCCGGCGCAGCGCGAGGATCTCGGCCCGGGCGTCCGGCCCGAGCGAGTCCAGCTCGTACTGGACGACGCGGGCCGTGGTGCGCCCGCCGGCGTGCCAGCGGACGAAGGAGCTGACCGCGTCGGCCAGGCGCTCGCGGGCGCTGCCCTCGCGCCGGGACGCCGTCCGCAGGATCTCCAGGGCCTTCGTGTGCCCGATCCTGCTGATGCGGTGCAGCAGCTCTTCCTTGGTCTTGTAGTGGATGTAGAGCGCCGCCGGGCTCATCCCGGCGCGACCCGCGATGTCACGGGTCGTCGTGGCGTGGTACCCGCGCTCGGCGAAGGCCTCCACCGCGGCGATCAGCAGCCGCCGCGCCGCGTCGGGCGTGACCTCGCCCCACGCCTGCGCCTCGCCGCCGGCCGTATCCTCCGCCGTACCCATCACGTGCCCCTCTCCACTGGCAGGTGCACCACCATACCGCCGAAGGTGAGCGGTCGCTTAGTGCGGCCGCTCAGCGCTTCTCGAAGGGGGCGTACGCGGGCGCGGACGCGGACGCCCCGTCCTGCCGGTCCCGGATCACCTTGGCCAGCGTGAAGGCGGAGGTGACCAGGTACAGGACGGCGATGGCGAGGAAGCCCCGGACCCAGGCGTCGGCGCTCAGCTGGTAGATGCCGATGGCGGTGGCCGCCATGGCGACGGCGAAGGAGGCGACGGCCTGGCCGTAGAAGGCGGCCGTGTTCTGCTGCTTGCCCGGTGTGTCACTCATGAGGGCAAGCTTCGGCCGAAGTGGCCCGTACCACATCCGCCGACGTACTCAGAAGGTACTCAGAATGCCGAAACGCCCGTCAGCGCACGCCCGATGACCAGCTTCTGGATCTGGCTGGTGCCCTCGTAGAGGGTCATCACTCGGGCGTCCCGCAGCAGCTTGCCCGCCGGGTACTCGTCGATGTAGCCGTACCCGCCGAAGACCTGGAGCGCGTTGTTCGCGGCGCGGACGGCCGCCTCCGAGGCGAACAGCTTGGCCTTGGACGACTCGACGGCGAACGGCTGCCCCCGGTCGATCAGATCGGCGACCCGCCACGTCAGCAGCCGGGCGGCGTCGACGTCCACGGCGATGTCGCTGATGAGTTCCTGGACCAGCTGGTGCCCGGCGATGGGCTTCCCGAACTGCTCGCGTTCGCCCGCGTAGCGCACCGCCGCGTCCAGCGCGGCCTGGGCTATGCCGACACAGCCCGCGGCGACCGACATCCGGCCCTTGGCGAGGGCGGACATGGCGACGGAGAAACCCTTGCCCTCCTCCCCCAGCAGCGCCGAGGCGGGCACGCGTACGTCCTCCAGCACCAGTTCGGCCGTGGCCTGGCCGCGCAGCCCCAGCTTCCCGTGGATCGTGCGGCGCGTCAGGCCGGGAGTGTCGGTGGGGACGAGGAAGGCGGAGACGCCCTTGTGGCCCGGGGCGTCCACGGAGCGGGCGAAGAGCAGGACGACATCGGCCCAGGTGCCGTTGGTGATGAACATCTTGGTGCCGTTGATGACGTAGTCGTCGCCGTCCCGTACGGCCCGGGTCGCGAGGTTGCCCGCGTCCGAGCCCGTGCCCGGCTCGGTCAGGCCGAAGCAGCCGACCGCCTCGCCGGACGTGAGCCCCGGCAGCCAGCGGCGCTTCTGCGCCTCGCTCCCCCAGGCGGCGACGGTCTTGGCGACGAGCCCCAGCGAGACGGAGACGATGCCGCGCACGGACGAGTCGCCCCGGCCCAGTTCCTCCGTGACCAGGCAGTACGCGAGGTGGTCGCCGCCGGAGCCGCCGTACTCCTCGTCGATCGTCAGGCCCAGGAAGCCGACCTCGCCGAGCTTCTTGACGATCGCGCGGTCGACTTCCTCGGCGCGGTCCCAGGCGATGACGTTCGGGGTGATCTCCCGCTCCACGAAGTCCCGCGCGAGCCGCCGGACCGCGATCTGCTCCTCGCCGAGTTCCAGGTTCACCACACGTCACCCCAGGGAAAGCCGTACGCCGTTGAAAGCCGCACCTTTAAATTAGCAGTGCTAGTTTAAGGGCGCAGCCCTACTATGTGCGCCATGGCCCGACCGCGCAAGCCCTTGCTCTCCACCGACCGGATCGTCGAGACGGCCCGCGCGCTCGTGGACGCGGAGGGCCTGGCGGCCGTCTCCACCCGCCGGCTCGCCGCCGAACTCGGGGTCAGCGGGCCCTCGCTCTACAACCACTTCCGCACCAAGGACGAGATCCTGGAGGCGGTCGCCGACTCGGTGAGCGGTCAGGTGGACCTGACGATGTTCGAGGACGGCCGCGACTGGCGGACCGCGCTGCACGACTGGGCCGTCTCCTACCGGGCCGCGCTGCGCGACCACCCGAACATCGTCCCGGTGCTGGCCTGCGGCCCCGGCCGCCGCCCGGCGGGGCTGCGCCTCGCGGACGCGGTCTACGGCGCGATGGTCGCCGCGGGCTGGCCGCCGGCGCAGGCCACGTCCATCGGCGCGCTGATGCGGTACTTCGTGATGGGCTCCGCGCTCGGCTCCTTCGCCGGGGGCTTCGTGGACGACGCGAGCGCCTACGACCCCGCCGACTACCCCCATCTCCAGCAGGCCCATCTCCTCGCCGAGCAGCAGGAGAAGATCGACGAGCGGGCCTTCGAGACGGGGCTGACGGCCCTGCTGGACGGGCTTGCAGGGCAGTACGAGCAGGTGCGGCGGACCGCGTAGGGACACTTCGGCCGCGGCCGAACGGTCCGTGTCCCATGCTGGGGCCATGACGACGAGGGATCCGCGGGCCACGGGCCTGGCACGGCTCGCCGGGCTGTTCGCGGACGAGACCCGGGCCGCGTGTCTGCTGGCGCTGCTCGACGGGCGGGCCTGGACCGCGAGCGAGCTGGCGCGGCACGCGGGGGTCGCCGCGTCGACGCTGAGCGAGCACCTGAGCAGGCTCGTCGCGGGCGGGCTGCTCACCGAGGAGCGGCAGGGCCGGCACCGGTACGTCCGGCTGGCCGACGCGCGGGTCGCGCAGCTGCTGGAGGACCTGGCCGCGCAGGTCGCGCCGGGCACGGCCGCCGTACGGCCGCGGAGCCTTCGGGAGTCGAGCGCGGGTTCGGCGATGGCCCGGGGGCGCACCTGCTACGACCATCTCGCCGGGCGGCTCGGCATCGCGGTCACCGACGCGTTGACGGCGCGCGGGCTGCTGGAACAGGAGGCCGGGTTCGCGCTCACCGATACGGGACTGGCGTGGTTCGCGTCGGCCGGTATCGGCCTCGAACGGCGTGGCCGGCGTCCCCTGGCACGCGCCTGCCTGGACTGGACCGAACGCCGCCCCCATCTCGCGGGCGTCGCGGGCGCGGCCCTGTGCCGGCACGCCCTCGACACGGGCTGGTGCGTGCGCATCGGCTCCGAGCGGGCCGTGAAGGTGACGGCGGCCGGCGAACGGGCCCTCTTCGAGCTGCTGGGCGTGCAAGCGGCGGCGCTGCGCTGACCTCGAGGCCTGGCCGGACAACCCCTGACACACCGCCCGAAAGACCTCAACGCCCGGTCCGAAAACCGCGAGCGTCCGTCCCTCCGTCCCTTCTAGCCTCTGGAGCATGATGAACTCCCCCTCCCCGCCCGCCCGCCGGGCGGAGCTGCTGGCCGCTGGTGCTGCCGCGGTCACCGTCGTCTTGTGGGCGTCGGCCTTCGTCTCGATCCGCAGTGCGGGGGACGCGTACTCGCCGGGTGCGCTGGCGCTGGGGCGGCTGCTGGCCGGGGTGCTGGCGCTGGGGGTGATCTGTCTGGTGCGGCGGGAGGGCTGGCCGCCGCGCCCGGCCTGGCGCGGGATCGCGATATCGGGGGTGCTCTGGTTCGGCTTCTACATGGTCGCCCTCAACTGGGGCGAGCAGCAGGTCGACGCGGGCACGGCCGCCCTGGTCGTGAACACCGGGCCGATCCTGATCGCGCTGCTCGGTGCCCGGCTGCTCGGGGACCCGATGCCGCCGCGGCTGCTGGCGGGGATGGCGGTGTCGTTCGCCGGCGCGGTGACGGTGGGGCTGTCGATGTCGGGCGAGGGCGGATCCTCCGTGCTCGGGGTGGTGTTGTGCCTGCTGGCGGCGGTCGCGTACGCCGGTGGTGTCGTGGCGCAGAAGCCGGCGCTGGGCTCGGCGAGTCCCTTGCAGGTGACGACGTTCGGCTGCCTGGTCGGCGCGGTGCTGTGTCTGCCGTTCGCCGGGCAGCTGGTCCAGGAGGCCGCCGCCGCACCGGCCTCCGCGACGCTCAACATGGTGTACCTGGGCGTCTTCCCGACCGCCCTCGCCTTCACGACCTGGGCGTACGCCCTGTCCCGGACGACCGCGAGCAGGATGGGCGCGACGACGTACGCGGCGCCCGCGCTGGTCGTCCTGATGTCCTGGCTCTTCCTCGGCGAGGTGCCGGGGCTGCTCACCCTGGTCGGCGGTGTGCTGTGCCTGGCGGGTGTCGCGGTGTCCCGGTCGCGGTCGCGGGCGGCGGCTCGGGCCGGGGCTCCGGGAGCGGCTCCGGAGCCCCGGCCCGAGGAGGCCGCGGACTCAGCCCGCTGACTCGGCCTCCGTCGCCGGCTCGGTGGCGGGTTCCGCCGCTTTTTCCGCCGCACGCGCCCGGTCCGCGAGGACCTTGATCGAGACCAGCGCGATCACCGAGAGCACGATGATGTAGCCGGACACGGCCATCGACGTGCCCGTGGCCTCCAGCAGCAGCACCATGACGAAGGGCGCGAGCCCGCCGCCGGCGACGGCCGCGATCTGGTAGCCGAGGGAGGCGCCGGTGTAGCGCATCTCGGGGGTGAACAGCTCGGCGAACAGGGCGGCCTGGGGGCCGTACATGATGCTCAGGAAACAGCTGGCGACGAACGTGCCGACCGCGAGCCACAGCAGCGAGCCGGTGTCGATCAGCAGGAAGAGCGGTACGGCCCACAGCGCGATGCCGACCGCGCCGAGGGCGTAGATCCGGATGCGGCCGACACGGTCGGAGAGCGCGGCGGCGGCCGGGATCAGCACGAGCTGGGTGAGGCTGACGCAGAGCGAGACGGTGAGCACCGCGCTCTTCTTCATGTCCAGCTCGCGGGTGGTGTAGTCGAGGACGCCGGTGATCAGGATGTAGAAGGTCGCGGTGTTGACGGCGAAGGAGCCGCCGGCGAGGAGCACCGTGCCGAGGTGACCGCGCAGGATCGTGCGCAGCGGCGAGCTCTGCTCGGTCTTTTCCTTCTCCGCGAGGGCGCGTTCGGCCTCCCGGAACGCGGGGGTCTCCTCGACCTTGGTGTGGATGTACCAGGCGAGTCCGAGCACCAGCAGGCCGACCAGGAACGGCACGCGCCAGCCCCAGGCGGCGAACGCCGAGTCGGTGGTGAGGGCGCCGGCGGCCAGGAAGACCGTGTTGGCGGTCACCACGCCGATGGGGACGCCGAGCTGGACGACGCTGCCGTAGACACCGCGCTTGCCCTCCGGGGCGTACTCGGTGGCCAGGAGCATCGCGCCGCCCCACTGGGCGCCGACGGCGACGCCCTGGGCGACGCGGAGCAGGACCAGCAGGATCGGGGCCGCGACGCCGATCGTGTCGTACGTCGGCAGCAGGCCGATACCGGTGGTGGCCACGCCCATCAGGGTGAGGGCGAGGACCAGCATCGGCTTGCGGCCGCGCTTGTCGCCGAGGTGGCCGGCGACGATGCCGCCGATGGGGCGGGCGAGGAAGCCGACGGCGAAGGTGGCGAACGAGGCCAGGACGCCGGCGGTGGGGCTGCCCGCGGGGAAGTAGAGGTCGCCGAGGACGAGGGCGGCGGCGATGCCGAAGACGAAGTAGTCGTACCACTCGACGGCGGAGGCGAGCGCTGCCGCGGTGGCGACCCGGCGGCGGTTGCCGGCGGCCGGGGTGGTGGAGGCGGGCTGAGCGGAAGGTGCCGTGTCCATGCGGTGCACGCTCCGGTGGGTGCGGGGACGGAACGGGGGATGGCTCGGGTCCCGGGAACGTACTGACCGGACGGTATGTACGTCAACGGGTCGCGCACCAGGACTTTTACCTGTACTTGGCACCGACTGTGCGTGCGGGCATGCCTGAGGCCCCGGCCTCGCGCGGAGGCCGGGGTGGCGGGAGAGCCGGGCTAGAAGACGACCAGGGCCCGGCCGCCCTTGCCCGCCAGCATGTTCTCGAACGCGGCCGGGATGCCCTCCAGGGAGATCCGCTCCGTCACCAGCGCGCTCAGGTCGAGGCGGCCCGCCCGGATGTGTTCGGCGAGCACCGGGAGGTCCTCGGCCGGGTCGGAGTTGCCGTAGACGCAGCCGGAGAGGGTGCGGCCCCAGTGGAAGATCTCCAGGGCGTTGAAGGTGACCTGCTGGTCCTTGCCGCCGATGCCGACGACCGTGGTGCGGCCGCCGCGCCGGGTGGAGTCCCAGGCGGTGCGGATGGTGACCGCGCGGCCGGCGCACTCCACGGCGACGTCGACGCCCTGTTTGGCGGTGAGGGCGCGGATCTCGCGTGCGGTGTTCTCGGAGGCGATGACGTAGTCGGTGGCGCCGGCCGCCCGGGCCAGTTCCTCCTTCTCGGCGGAGACATCGACCGCGACGATCTTCGAGGCGCCCGCGATCCGGGCCGCCTGGAGGGCGGAGAGGCCCACTCCCCCGACGCCGAACACCGCGACCGTCTCGCCCGGCCGGACCTGGGCCGAGTGGTGGACGGCGCCGTAGCCGGTGAGGACGGCGCAGCCGAGGAGGGCGGCGTCGGTGAGCGGGACACCGTCGGGCACGGGCAGGACGCATGCGGCGGACACGACCGTCTCCTCGGCGAACGCGGCGACGTTCAGGCCGGGGTGGAGGTCGGTGCCCCCGGTGGTGCGGGCATAGACGTCGCCGGTGCCCTTCAGGGCGTTGGCGCACAGCCAGACCTCGCCGAGCGAGCAGGCGTGGCAGGCGCCGCAGGACGGGGCCCAGTTGAGGACGACCCCGTCGCCGGGCGCGAGGTGACCGACGCCCTCGCCGACGGCGACGACCGTTCCGGCGCCCTCGTGGCCGAGGACGGCGGGGACGGGGACGCGCATGGTCCCGTCGGACAGGGAGAGGTCGGAGTGGCAGACCCCGGCGGCGGCGAGCCGGACGCGGACCTGTCCGGGTCCGGGGTCCGGCAGGTCGATGCCGGTGATCTCCAGCGGGGAGCCGACGGCGGGCAGAACGGCGGCGCGGACAGCCATGGCGGTAGGGACTCCCCTGGTTCTAGAACTGGAGGGACTTGGTCTGGAGGTACTCGGCCAGGCCGTGCACGCCGAGTTCGCGGCCGACGCCCGACTGCTTGTAACCGCCGAAGGGCGCGAGGGGGTTGAACCGGCCGCCGTTGATGTCGACCTGGCCGGTCTCCATCCGGCGCGCGAAGGCCACCGCCTCGGACTCGTCACCGGCCCAGACGGCGCCGGCCAGGCCGTAGACCGTGCCGTTGGCGATGCGCAGGGCGTCCTCCTCGTCGTCGTAGGGGAGGATCGACAGGACCGGGCCGAAGATCTCCTCCTGGGCGATGGTCATGTCCTCGGTGACGTCGGCGAAGACGGTCGGGCTGACGAAGTAGCCCGTCTCGCGCGGGGATTCGGGGCCGCCGGCGACCAGGCGGGCGCCTTCCGCGACGCCCTTCTCGATGTAGCCGCGCACCCGTGCCCGCTGCTTGGCGTTGACGACCGGGCCGATGCGGTCGCCGTACTTGGCGGCGGCCGCGGCGGCGAGTTCCACGGCCTCGTCGTACCGGTCGCGGTGGACGAGCATGCGGGTCCAGGCGCTGCACGTCTGCCCGGAGTTGGACATCACGTTGGCGACCCCGACGTTGACCGCCTTGGCCAGGTCGGCGCTCGGGAGGATGACGTTGGCGGACTTGCCGCCGAGTTCGAGGGCGACCTTCTTGACCTGCCCGGCGGCGATCGCGGCGATCTGCCGGCCGACGGCGGTGGAGCCGGTGAAGGAGACCAGGTCGACGCCGGGGTGTTCGGCGAGGGCCTGGCCGGCGACCGGGCCGAGGCCGGTGACCAGGTTGAAGACGCCTGCCGGGATCCCGGCCTCGTGCACCGCGTCGGCGAAGAGACGGGCGACCAGCGGGGTGTCCTCGGCGGGCTTCACGACGACCGTGCAGCCCGCCGCGAGGGCCGGGGCGACCTTGGCGACGATCTGGTGCAGGGGGTAGTTCCAGGGGGTGATGGCGCCGACGACGCCGACCGGCTCGTGGTGCACGACCGAGTTGCCGGTCTTCTCCTCGAAGGCGTACGTCGCCGCCAGCTCGGCATAGGAGCCCGCGACCGCGATCGGCACGCCCGCGTGGACGGCCTGCGAGAACTTCTGGGGCGAACCGAGTTCGGCCGTCACCGTCTCGGCGATCTCGTCGGCACGGGCCACGAGCACGTCCCGGAGGGCGGCCAGGCGCGCCGCACGCTCGGCGGGCGGGGTCGCGGCCCAGTCCGCGAGGGAGGCGCGGGCGGCCCGTACGGCGGTGTCGACGTCCTCGGCGGTGCCCGCCGGGACCGTGCCGATGACCTGCTCGTCGACCGGGTTCACGACCTCGATCACGTCCTGGCCGGCGGCCGGGCGCCAGGCGCCCCCGATGTACATGCCGTCGTATGCCTTCATCGCGCTTCCTCCGGGGGCGGGGCGTCGTCGTCCGGCACATAAACTAGCGACGATAGTTTTCTGACGCCAGACGTCCCGGTCGCGGGTACCCGGTCATGGGTGTGCGGCTGCTCACCTTTCCAGGTCGGGCAGGCGCGCCGGATGCGGACAGATGCGGTCGCCGTTCTGGTCGAAGACGAACAGGTGGGCGAGGTCGACGAGGAGCGGCACCTGCATGCCGTGGCGGAGGGCCAGGTCCGGGGTGGTGCGGACGATGAGGTCCCCGGGCAGGCGGGGTTCGGCGGGGGCGGGGGCCGCGGCCTCGGGGTGGTCCAGAGCGACCACGGGTCCGGCCCGGCGGGGCGGGAGCCGGTGGTGAAGTGGACGAGGATCTCGTGCCCCTGGAACTCCATATGCTCGACCAGGCCGGTGATCGGCACCTCGCCGGGGCGGGCCGAGGAGTGCGATGGGGGTCCCCCCTGTTCGAGCGAAGCCGAGAACTTGGGGGAGATCCGGACGGCTTCGGAGCGCAGGCCCACGATGACCTCGCGGCCCTGCTGGACCCGCAGCAACTGGTGGTCCGGGGAGAGCGGTTCGGGCAGGCGCAGGAACTGCTTGCCCAGGCTGATGGTCATCGCGCCGTCCAGCGGGGCACGCACCAGGCCGCGCAGGAGGTTGATGCGCGGGGTGCCGATGAACGCGGCGACGAAGACGTTGCTGGGCAGCGCGTACACGACGCGCGGGCTGTCGGCCTGCAGGAGCACACCGCCGCGCAGCACGGCGACCCGGTCGCCGAGCGACATGGCCTCGGCCTGGTCGTGGGTGACGTAGACCGTGGTGACGCCCAGCTCCCCGGTGAGCTGGGCTATCTCGGCGCGCAGGTGGGTGCGGAGCTTGGCGTCGAGGTTGGACAGCGGCTCGTCCATCAGGAAGGCGGAGGGGTGGCGGGCGATGGCCCGGCCCATGGCGACCCTCCCCCAGTGCCTGAACGGCCTGGGGGCACCCCCAGGCGTTCGCCGCCGGAGAGCTGGGCGGGCAGGCGGTCGAGGAGGTCCTCGATGCCCAGCATGCGGGCGGTGGCGTACACACGGGGGCGGGGGTCCGTGCCGGCCGGGCGGCGGCAGGTCGTTGGCGTACTCGCCGTCGAGCAGCAGCTCGCCCTCGTCGATCTCCTCCAGCCCGGCGATCATCCTGAGCACGGTCGACTTGCCGCAGCCGGACGGGCCGAGCAGCACGAGGAACTCGCCCGGGGTGATGTCCAGCGACAGCCGGTCCACCACGCGGGAGCCGCGCGTGTAGGCCTTGCTCACGTCGTGCAGGGAGATGGCGCGTGTCCTGCGTGCCCCCGAGGGGTCTACCGGGCGCTGGTGCTCCGCGGGTCGGAAGCCCCGTGCGGGTCGTACGGGGCTGTGGGTCACGGGAGTTAACGGAATGTGTGCGGCCGGGGGAAGACACCGGGCGGGATCGGGGGCTCCGGTCCAGTTGGTGAGAAGGCGGACGGCCTGATTCGGCCAGGGGTCAGCGGACGGCGGTGAGGTGGGCGAAGACCACGACGTTCCCGGAGTAGCCCTTCCTGCGGTCGTAGGCGCCGCCGCAGGTGATCAGGCGCAGCTCGGGGCGGCCCCGGGAGCCGTAGACCTCCTGGCTCGGGAATCGCGACTTCTCGTACGACTTGATCGCGTCGATCGTGTAGACGGCGATCCGCCCGTCGGCGCGGCGGGCCTTGAGGACCCGGCCGCGCTCCAGCTCCGTCAGCCCCGCGAAGACGGCGGGACCGCGGTCCGTGTCGAGATGCCCGACGGCGACGGCGGTGCCCTGCTCGCCGGGTGAGGCGCCGTGCCGGTACCAGCCGACCAGTTTCGGCTTGTCCTCCGGGGGCGCGGTGAGACGGCGTTCGCGGTCGAGGCCCAGGGGCATGATCGGGGCGTCGATGCGGAGGTAGGGGATGAGGAGGCGGGTGGCTCGGGAGGGGGGCAGGGGGTCGGGGGCCGGGGGTCGGGTGCGGGTCGGCTCGGGGGTGCCGGCTGTGGGGCTCTGGGGCGGTGCGGTACGGCTGGCGGTACGGGATGCGGCTCGAGAGGGGCCGGGCCGGGCGGACGGGGAGGCGGAGGAGGTGCCCGGGAGGGCAGAGGACGCGGCGGAGTTCTTGGGCCGGGCAGTGGTGGTGCCGGCGTCGCCCGAGGGGGTGGCCGGGGCGGTGCCGAAGTCGCTCGGCAGGGCTGCCGCGGCGGCTCCGGCGGAGCCGGTCGGGAGGGCCGTGACCGTACGGCCGGGCACGTCGCCCGGGTCCCAGCAGACACCGAGCAACAGCAACGAGAAGGCCACGGCGATCGTCCGCGTCAGCCGATAGGCACGCGTCCGGTACCAGGGCCTGCGCGGCCGCCGGGGCCATCCCGCATGGCCGCTCCCGGCCCCGCCCCGGCCTCCGGCGCCACCGGCCCCACGCCGACCCCTCGGCTCGCCCCTTCGCAGGCCCACCGGCATGGGGGCAGCACCAGCCCCGGCCCCACGCCGGGCAGAGGTGGCGACGGATCCGGAACCAGCCCCACGCCGAACCCCTGGAGCGGCAACGGATCCAGACCCGCTCCCACGCCGGGACACCGAGGAGGCCGCAGCCCCCGGCCCAGCACCACGCCACCCCACCGGCCCAGCACCGGAACCGGACCGTCGAACCCCCGGCTCAGCCGACCCCGCCCCGGCCCCACGCCGCCGCCCCGCCGAGCCCGCACCATCGCCCGCCCCGGCCCCACGCCGCCGCGCCACCGAGCCCGCACCATCGCCCGCCCCGGCCCCACGCCGCCCCACCGGAGCACCGCCGGAACGGGAACCGGCCCCACGCCGTACCCCGGGCTCAACCACAGACCTCGCCCCAGCCCCGCGCCGAACCTCCGAGGCAGCCCCAGACCCCGACCCCGCTCCACGCCGAACCCCGGGCTCAGCCACAGACTTCACCCCAGCCCCGCGCCGAACCTCCGAAGCAGCCTCAGGCCTCGCCCCAGCCCCGCGCCCAACCCCCGACTCAGCCACAGACCCCGACCCAGCCCTCCGCCGAGCCCCGGGGGCGGCCCCAGGCCCACCCCCGCCCCGCCCCACCGAACCCGCACCACCGCCCGCCCCGGACTCGCGCCGCCCCGCAGAAGGGGCGGCGCGATACGCGGAAGGTGTCCTACGCCGCGCCATCAGTGCGGCGGCGGAGGCGGAACCAGACCGCTCCGGCGACGGCGGCCAGGCCGACGGCGGCGGCGCCGGCGACCGGGGTGAAGGCCTCGGCACGGGCGATGCCGCCACCGCCCGCCGGCGCACCGCCGTTCGGGGTGATGGTGGCCTTGGAGTCCGGGCAGGAGACCTGGAACACCTTGAACTTGCCCGCGCCGTGGGCCCGGTCGGTGAGCCACGTCAGCTTGTACTGCCCGTTGGGCAGGTCGATGAGCGGGCTGCGGCCCGCGCCGGCCGCGTCGAGGGTGACCGAGCCGCTCTTGGCCGGTACCTCGGGCAGCGCCTGGATGGTCCAGTTGACCGTCTCGCCCGCCTCGAAGTCGAACGCGGCGAGGTAGAAGTCGCAGACCTTCGGATCGTTGCGCCGATCACCGGCGGCCGTCTCGGTGGCGTGGATCTTGACGTCCCCGTTGTCCCCCGGAGCGGCGACAGCGGGCACCCCGCTCAGGGTGGTCCCGGCGAGGGTGAGAGCGGCGAGGACGGCGGTGCGGGTGCCGGCACGGCGTGCGAGGGGTACGACGGGCATGAACATGCCTCCAAGTCAGATGATTTTCATACAAACACCTCGTCACCTGACTATCTGCCACATGTCACCCGGAAACGCCGGAGCAGCGCCCACGACGCGTCAGATGTCGCTCTTCCGGCCCAACGGCATCCCGTTCCGGCGGGATTCGGAATCCTCCCCGCCAACCTCCTCCGGCTCCCGCGGCGACCGCACCGCGACCCCCGCCGACAGCAGCAACAGCACCCCCAGCATCACGAACGGCGCCGCCACCCCCGCGACCCCGGCGATCAGCCCGGCCGCGGCGGGCGCGGCGACCTGGCCGAGCCGGTTGCCGGTCAGTCGCAGGGCGAGGGCCGTGGAACGGGCCTCGTCGGGTGCGGCCTGGACGACCGTCGTCATGGACAGCGGCTGCCCGACGCCCAGGCAGAAGCCGAGCAGCACGAGCAGCAGGCCGAGCGCCCACACCGGCACCGGCAGGGCGATGCCCGCGCACAGCAGGGCCGCCAGCAGACACGTCACGGTGAGCAGCATGGTCCGGCCGAGCAGCCGCAGCAGGGGCGTCAGCACCATGCGGCAGGCGATGGTGGCCGCCGCGCGCAGGCTGAGCAGGACGCCGATCACGGACGGCGCGATGCCCCGGTGCTCGCCGACCACCGGGAGGTACGCGGTGAGGATGTCGGTCGCGGACAGCACGGCGAGGCTGATGAGGATGCCCGCGGGCACGCCCCGGGTGCGCAGGATGCTCCGGACCGGGACGCGGTCGCCCTTGTCCGCGCGGGACGTGGCCGACGTAGGGCGGTGCTCGATGCGCCACAGCGAGGTGAACGAGACGGCCGCGACCCCGCCCGCCACGACCAGGGCGAGCGCGCTGGTGCCCGCCATGTCCCCGCCGCCGATCAGCGCGCCCGCCGCGATGGGCCCGACCAGTTGGCCGAGCGCGGCGCCGATGGTGAAGTGCCCGAAGTTGCGGTCCTGCTCGTGCGGCGCGGACTGGCGGGCGACCAGGGACTGGGAGCCGATGACGAAGCAGAGGTGGCCGAGGCCCATCACCCCGCTCCACAGGGCCATCGTCCCCAGGGAGTCGGCGACGCCGCTGAGGGCGCAGCCGCCGGAGATGAGGACCACGCCGAAGGGCAGCAGGGGCGCGCAGCGGCCGTGGTCGGTACGGCGGCCCAGGGGGACGGCGGCGAACAGCGGAAGCAGCGCGTACACACCGGCGATCACACCGACGGCGCGTTCGTCCGCGCCCAGCGCGAGGGCCCGGTAGGAGACGGCGGGCCGGGCCATCGACACCGCCGCCTGCGCGAAGCTGAAGGCGATGACGAGGCGGAGCAGCCAGCCGCGGTTCCCACCGGGCCTCACGATGTACTCCAACGGGGATCGGACAAGGTCAGATGATCCCGAACAGGATGCCCGCCCCGAGGATGACCAGGCAGGTGAGGGCGGCCCACTTCACGACGAACTTGGTGTGGTCGCCGAACTCGACCTTGGCCATGCCGACCAGGACGTAGACGGCCGGGACGAGCGGGCTCGACATGTGCAGCGGCTGGCCGACCAGCGAGGCGCGGGCCATCTCCACCGGGGAGACGCCGTGCGCGGCACCGGCCTCGGCGAGGACCGGCAGGACACCGAAGTAGAAGCCGTCGTTCGACATGAAGTACGTCAGCGGCAGGCTCAGCACACCGGTGACGATGGCCATGTGCGGGCCCATGCCCGCGGGGATGACGTCCACCATCCACTTGGCCATGTTGTCGACCATGCCGGTGCCCTGGAGGACGCCGGTGAAGACGGCGGCGGCGAAGACCATGCCGGAGACGTTCAGGACGTTGTCGGCATGGGCGGCGAGGCGCGCCTTCTGGTCGGGGATGTGCGGGAAGTTCACGGTGAGGGCCAGCGCGGCACCGATCAGGAACAGCACCGGGATCGGCAGCCACTCCATGATCATGGCGGTGAGCAGGGCGACCGTGAGCAGCGCGTTGAACCAGTAGAGCTTGGGGCGCAGGGTGGCCCGGTCGGGGTCGAGCCCCTGGAAGCCGTCGTCCTCGGAGTCGTCCTCGGTGTCGTCCTCGGCGTCGGCGCCACTGCCGGAGCCCGCGCCCGCGTCGGTGCCGGCACCCGAGCCGCCGCCCTTGCGCATGGAGACCTTGCCGTCGCCGGAGTCACCGGAACCGCCGGAGCCCACGAGGACCGTCTCGCTCTCCTTCTCCTCCTCCAGCACCTCGTCCAGCGTCAGCATGCCGAGCCGCCGGCGCTCACGGACACCGAGCACATAGGAGAGGCCGAAGACGAAGAGCAGGCCCACCAGGAGCGCCGGGATCATCGGGACGAAGATCTCGCTGGCGTCGAGCTTGAGCGCGGTCGCGGCGCGGGCGGTCGGGCCGCCCCAGGGGAGGGTGTTCATCACGCCGTTGGCCATCGCGGCGACACCGGTCATCACGACCAGGCTCATCTTCAGGCGCTTGTACAGCGGGTACATCGCCGAGACGGTGATCATGAAGGTGGTGGACCCGTCGCCGTCCAGCGAGACGATCGCCGCGAGCAGGGCGGTGCCCACGACGATCCGCATCGGGTCCGCTTTACAGAATTTGAGGATCCCGCGGACGATCGGGTCGAAGAGACCGACGTCGATCATCACACCGAAGTAGACGATCGCGAACATGAGCATCGCCGCGGTGGGGGCGAGGTCGGTCACGCCGTCGAGGACGTAGTCGCCGAGCTTGGCGCCCTTGCCGACGAACACGCAGAAGAGAGCGGGAATCAGCACGAGCGCCGCGATCGGCGACATCTTCTTCATCATGATCAGGACCAGGAAGGTCGCGATCATGGCGAAGCCGAGGATGGTCAGCATGAGTGGGTACCTAACGTTCGCCCTTGAACATTCCACCAGGGCCGGCGGTTCCCGAGACGTTAGGGCCCGTCAAGCAGCGTTAACAAGACGTTGACGTGCGAGCAATAAGCGCAGAACTGCTGGTCACAGCTTTGCTCAGGTCAGCGGCATGAGCTTTTCGGCCGCCGGGGCGCATTCGACGGGCACTCCGTTGAGGACCGCGTTGCCCGACAGCGGGTCGAGCAGACGGCCGTCGAGAAGCTGGTTGACGTTGACGCCGGGGTCGGTCGAGGCGTGCCCGAGGCGGGTGCCGGGCCGGTCGTGACCCCAGCCGTGCGGGAGGCTCACCACGCCCTTGCGGACGGCGTCCGTGACCTCGGCGGGTGCGGTGACCTCTCCCCCGGCGCCCTTCACCCGTACCGGCGCCCCGTCCTCGACGCCCAGCCGTTCGGCGTCCTCGGGGTGGATGTGCAGGGTGCAGCGGTTGGAGCCGCCGGTGAGGGCGGGCACGTTGTGCATCCAGCTGTTGTTGGAGCGCAGATGACGACGGCCGACCAGGACGAGTCCCTCGGGGCGTTCGGCCAGGGCCGCGCGAAGGCGGGGCAGGTCCCGCGCGATCGGCTCCGGCAGCAGCTCCACCAGGCCGCTGCGGGTCTTCAGCGGCTGCGGGAGCCGGGACCGCAGCGGGCCGAGGTCGATGCCGTGCGGATGCGCGAGCAGCTTCTCCAGGGAGAGCCCGTCCGGTCGTACGCCGAAGCCGTCGCCGTAGGGGCCGAGGCGCAGCATCATGTCCAGCCGCCGTTCGGGGCCGGTGTCGCCGGTGAGCTGTGCGGCGAGTTCGCGGGGGTCACGGCCGTATACGGGCGAGTGGGGTTCCGTGACCGCCTTGCCGAGGGTCTGGTCGATGACCATCCGGTCCACGGCGGCGGGGTCGGCCCCGTGCATGCCCGTCGCGGCGAGGATCAGCCGGGCCAGGATCTCCGTCTCCGCCATCCGGCCGGGTTCCAGCGGGACCGCGGGGCGGGTGTAGCGGACCTGGTTGCGGACGGCGAGGGTGTTGAAGGCGAAGTCGTGGTGCGGGCTCTGGGAGGGCGGGGGCGGGGGCAGCACGACATGGGCGTGGCGTGAGGTCTCGTTGAGGTACGGGTCGACGCTGACCATGAAGTCGAGCGAGTCGAGCGCCTTGTCGAGCCGGTCGCCGTCGGGCGCGGACAGCACGGGGTTGGCGGCGACGGCGACGATCGCGCGGACCGGCTCGCCTTCCTCGGTGGCGGTGTCGATCTCCTCGGCGAGGGCCGACAGGGGCAGCTCGCCCTTCGCTTCGGGGTGCCTGCTCACCCGGGAGAGCCAGCGCCCGAGGGCGAAGCCCCGGCCCGGTCCCGCGGGGCGCGGGGTCTTGTCGGTGGCGGCCTGCGGGAAGAGCGCGCCGCCCGGCCGGTCGAGGTTGCCGGTGAGGATGTTCAGGACGTCGACGAGCCAGCTGGCCAGGGTGCCGTGCGGGACGGTGCAGCTGCCGATGCGGCCGTACACGGCGGCGGTGGGGGCGCCGGCGAGTTCACGGGCGAGGGTGCGGATGAGGCCGGCGTCGACGTCACAGGCCGGTGCCACGGCCTCGGGGGTGAACTCCCGCAGGGCGTCGGCCAGTTCCTCGACGCCCTGGACGTGCGGGGTGGGCTCGACGAGGCCCTCGGCGTAGAGCACCTGCGCCATCGCCGCCAGCAGCAGCGCGTCGGTGCCGGGCCGCACGGCGATGTGCCGGTCGGCGAGCTTGGCGGTCCGGGTGCGCCGCGGGTCGATCACGACGAGGGTGCCGCCACGGGCCTTGAGCGCCTTGAGCCTGCCCGGGAAGTCGGGGGCGGTGCACAGACTGCCGTTGGACTCCAGCGGGTTGGCACCGATGAGGAGCAGATGGTCGGTGTGGTCGAGGTCGGGCACGGGGATGGCGTTCGCGTCGCCGTAGAGCAGTCCGCTGGAGACGTGCTTGGGCATCTGGTCGACCGTGGAGGCGGTGAAGACGCTGCGGGTGCCGAGCCCGGCGAGCAGCAGCGTCGGGTAGAGGGCGCCGGCCATGGTGTGCACATTGGGGTTGCCGAGGACGACGCCGACGGAGTTCGGGCCGTACCGCTCGACGACCGGGCGGATACCGGCGGCGACGGCGTCGAAGGCCTCCTCCCAGGTGGCCTCGCACAGCTCGCCGTCCCGGCGCACCAGCGGGGTGCGCAGCCGGTCGGGGTCGGAGTCGACGGCTCCGAAGGAGGCGCCCTTGGGGCAGACGAACCCCTCGCTGAACACGTCGTCGCGATCACCTCGGGCACGGGTGACGCGCGTCCCCTCGATGGTGAGGGTCAGGCCACAGGTGGCCTCGCACAGGGGACAGATACGCAGGGCGGTGCGGGACACGGGTCCTCCCGGGGGCGGCGGCTACGGTGACGCGCGAACCCGCCCGAGCATACCGACCGGTATGCATGGTGGGGAGGGTCTGACGGCACCGGATCACCCGACGGCACGGGGGTCAGTCGAGCACCCGGGACAGATACGCCCGCAGCATCTCCCGCATCTCCTCGATGATCTTCGGGTCCCCTTCCGGCGCGACCCGGAACGCCAGGTGCACGAGCGTGTCGGCGGTCTCCACGGCGATGAGGAACACCCGGCTCAGCTCCTCGTCGGGCTCGCGGTCGAGGTAGCCGGAGAGGAGTTCGGTGAGGCGGTCGGCGACGCGGTGGTTGGGTTCGCTGTGGCGGGCGCCGACCGGGATCTGGTTGCCGAAGTCGACGAGGGAGAAGCCGGGCGCGGTGCGCTTCATCTCCAGGTACTCGTCGAGCACGACGTCCATGGCCACGCGCCAGCCCCCGTCGCCCGTCTCCCCCAGTCGCTCGGTGACACGGGCGGAGTACCGCTCGAGGTTGCGCTGGGCCAGGGCGTCGGCCATCTGGCGTTTGTTGCCGAAGAAGCGGTAGACCGAGCCGATGGGGACACCGGCCCGCTGGGCGACGGCGCGGGTGCTCAGGTCGTCGTAGCCGACCTCGTCGAGGAGGTCGGCGCAGGCGTCGAGGATCCTGGTCAGGCGTTCGGCACTGCGCCGCTGCACGGGCGCACGACGGAGCGATGTCGCGTGGGGCACGGGCTTCATGATGCCTTTCCGGCGCGGTCGGGTGAACCTCGCCCCCCGATCCGGGACCGGGTGTCCGTCGCATGCGTCCGCGCTTCCCCCGGGGCGCTCGCACTCGGCTTCGCGCCCGGGCCGGGCTCCGACGCGGTGATGTCGGCCGTGCTCTCCACGGGTCTGCCGTCCACCGCCCAGGCGGTGCCGTCGTCGGCGTAGAGGCGGGCCGTGACGTGGTGCGTGCCGCGCGGTACGAGGTGGGCGGCCAGCCGGTACCCGGAGGTGCGGAGCCTGGCGACGAGGCGGCCGTCCACATAGAGGTGCGCGAGGCCGTGCCCGGCCACCGCCGCACCGGCCGCACCGGCCCGCGAGAAGCGGAACTTGCGGACGGCCAGACGGACGTCCCAGCCGCCGGCCGCGTCCGGCTGCACCTCGATGCCGACATCGGGGGCGTCCCGCCGGGCCACCTGCCGATAGGGCCGCCCCTCCGTGTCCCGGTCCTCCAGGAGCGTCCCCACCGGCGTGGGCGAGGCGCCGCTCCCCCGCTCCCGCGCGTCATCGGAGCCGCAGCCCGCGGCTCCGGCCAGCAGAACGCAGACCGCGAGCAGGGTGAAAGGTCCACGTGTCCACGACATGTCCGCGAGCGTAGAACGCGCGTACGGCCCGGCGGATCGTCCTCAAGTCGGGTTCAGGTCATCCGCCAAGAGGAGGGCGCGTGTCCCTCTTGCGCCGGGGAAAACGCAATCCTACGGTGTTACATAGGAATCGGACGCAAGGAGCAGTGATCCATGGGTGCGGACACGCGGAAGACCGCCGAAGGGCTGACCTATCTCTCCGGCTTCGGCAACGAGCACAGCTCCGAGGCCGTCCCGGGCGCGCTGCCCGAGGGCCGCAACTCGCCGCAGCGGGCTCCGCTCGGGCTGTACGCGGAGCAGCTGAGCGGCACGGCCTTCACCGAGCCGCGGTCCCACAACCGCCGCTCCTGGCTGTACCGGATCCGCCCGTCGGCCGCGCACCCGGCGTTCACCCGGACCCACAACGGCTCGGTGGGTACCGCTCCCTTCACCCAGACCGCGCCCGACCCGAACCGTCTGCGCTGGAACCCGCTTCCCGACCCGGCCCCCGAGACCGACTTCCTGGCCGGACTGTGGACGCTGGGCGGTAACGGCGACGCCGCCCAGCGCACCGGCGTCGCCGTGCACCTCTATGCCGCCAACGCCTCGATGGAGCGGGTGTTCAGCGACGCCGACGGCGAGCTGCTGATCGTCCCGGAGCGCGGCGGGCTGCTGCTGCGCACCGAGTTCGGTCTGCTCCATGTGGAGCCGGGCCATGTCGCGCTCGTCCCCCGTGGGGTCCGCTTCCGTGTGGAGCTGCTGGACGGATCCGCCCGCGGATATGTGTGCGAGAACTACGGCGCGCCCTTCCGCCTCCCCGACCTGGGCCCGATCGGCGCCAACGGGCTCGCCCATCCCCGGGACTTCCGCGCCCCGGTCGCCGCGTACGAGGACGTCGAGGGCCCGGTGGAGGTGGTGAACAAGTTCTGCGGCAACCTCTGGACGGCCACCTACGACCACTCCCCGCTCGATGTGGTCGCCTGGCACGGCAACCATGTGCCGTACGTCTACGACCTGCGCCGTTTCAACGCGCTCGGCACCATCACGTACGACCACCCGGACCCGTCGATCTTCACGGTGCTGACGTCCCCGTCGGACACCCCGGGCCTGGCCGGTGTCGACTTCGTGGTGTTCGCGCCGCGCTGGCTGGTGGGTGAGGACACCTTCCGGCCGCCGTACTTCCACCGGAACGTGATGAGCGAGTACATGGGCCTGATCGAGGGCGCGTACGACGCGAAAGCGGAAGGCTTCGTACCGGGCGGCGGTTCGCTGCACAACATGATGTCGGCGCACGGCCCGGACCGGGAGACCTTCGACCGGGCGAGCGCCGCCGAGCTGAAGCCGCAGAAGATCGACGACGGACTGGCGTTCATGTTCGAGACCCGCTGGCCGCTGACCCTCACACCGCACGCGGCCCGGGCGGAACACCTCCAACAGCGTTACGACGATGTCTGGCAGGGCCTGGAGCGGCACTTCCGTCCCTTGCACTGAACCCCCCTGACCGGTACGGATGGCCCGTGACCTCCTTCGCTCCGGACTCGATCGTCCTGAACCGCAAGCTGCCGCTCTGGTACCAGGTGTCGCAGTCCCTGCGCGCCTCGATCCTCGGCCGCTCGCCCCGGGACCCGCTGCGCCTGCCCACCGAGGAGCAGCTGGCCGGGCATTACGGCGTGAGCGTGCTGACCATGCGGCAGGCGCTGAAGGAGCTGGAGGACGAGGGGCTGATCACCCGCCACCGCCGGCGGGGCACCTTCATCGAGCCGCACGCGCGCAGGGGTTCCCCGGTCCGTCTGCTCGGCTCGGTGGACGCGATCGTGGCCCAGCAGTCCGGCATGACGTCCGAACTGCTGGACCACGGCACGATCCCCGTGCCGGGCGAACTCGCCGAGTTCTTCGGGGAGGTGCGGGAGGTCTCGACGTACCACCGGCTGCGCAGCGACGAGAAGACGGGTGAGCCGACGAATCACGCCCGGAACTACGTCCGTCCCGAACTGGCCGCGCGGATCGACCTGGACGACCTCGTCCGGTGGCCCATGACCAAGGTGCTGCGGGATGTCGTCGGGGTGGACATCAGCCGCATCACGGACACGGTGGAGGCCCGGCTGGCCGACCCCGAGACGGCGAAGCTGCTCCAAGTGCCGCTGCTCAGCCCGATCCTGCACTACACGGGCATCACGTACGGCACCGACGGCCGGCCGCTGGACGTGGCCGTCATCCAGTACCGGGGCGACCGGTTCTCCTTCACGGTGACCCTGGACGCATAGCGGTCGTACGATGCCCTGCGTGACGCACGACGACGCTCCGCCGCTGGCGGACCTCATGCCGTGGTCCGTCGCACCGCCCCGGCTCGGCCGGGGCTGGCCGGCGGCCCCCGACGCGGCGTCCCTGAAGGCCCGCTGGGACGCCTTGGTGAAGGCCGAGGGACCCGACCGCGAGACCCTGTTCGAGCCGACCCGCTCGCGCACGCTGCACTCGGCGGTCGGCCAGTTGCCCGGCCGGACGGGCGGCACGGAGAAGCTGCTCCGCGCCTCGGGCCCGTGCCCGGAGCCGGTGCGCGTGCTGCAGGCGCCCTTCGACGAGCAGTGGCTGATTCCCGACCAGCGGCTGATCGACGCGGCCCGCCCGGAGCTGTGGCGGGTGGCGGACGAACGGCAGGTCTTCGTGGTGGAGGCGCCCGGGGCCCTCGCCCCTCCCCTCCTCGCCACCTCACTGGTCCCGCTGCTCCGCCCCGGCCGTGTCCGCCCGCTGTTCCGCCGGCCGGGCGGGCGGGAACCCAACCTGGCCCCCGGCCTGCTGGAGCACCTCGGCACCCGCCTGGGCGACACCCCCGCACCACTGGACGTGCTGGCCTGGATCACGGCCACGGCGCGCCCGGACCTCACCGTCCCGCTCACCGGTGACGCCGACGCGTGGGCGCGGGGCGTGGAGCTGGGCCACCGCCTGCTGTGGCTGATGCGCCGCGACGGCGCCCGCCCGAAGCTCCCCGGCGGCCGCCGCCCCTACGTCCGCGCCCCGCTGCCCTCGCGGCCCCTGACCCTGGACTACGACAGGGACGAGGAGGCCCTGCTGCTGGGCGAGGGCCGCATCTCCCCGGTGCCGCCGGAGGCCTGGGACTTCGAGGCGGGCGGGGTCCGCGTCCTGGACCAGTGGTTCGCGGCGCGCGTCACCGAGGCCGAGCCGGGCACGCTCGCGGCGATCCGCCCCGCGACCTGGACGCAGACCTGGACGTCGGAGCTGCTCGAACTGATCACGGTCCTCGCCCTGCTGGCCGAACTGCGCCCCCTGGACGAGCCGGCCGATGAGCCGGCGCTCCCCGACCCGATCACGACGGCCGAACTCCGCGCGGCGGGCCTCCTCCCGGTGCCGGCGACGGCCCGCCGGCCGGCCTCGGTGCTGGACGGCCCCGAGGAGGGCCCGGAGGGCCAGCTCGCACTGCTCTAGCTCGCACTGCTCTAGCGCGCGCCGCTCTGGCGCGGCTCGGGGTCGTAGGCGTCCAGTACGCGCTCCAGCGCCCGCTTGAACACCGCGTCCAGATCGACCGGCCCGCTCTGCTCCATGAAGGCCGCCGCCAGTCGCGGATACGCCCCGGTGGCCACCTGGCCGCCCAGATAGGCCATGCGCACCGCGTTCTCCTCCTCATCGGACCACGGCATGGAGCGAGCGCGTTCGACGGTCGCGATGTCGTTCGCGGTGTAGGTCGTCACGATGCCGTTGAGCAGCGCGATCAGCTCCGTCTTCGTGCCGGCCGGGGCGTCGAGGGGTTCGAGGCAGGCCAGGCAGTGCTCCAGATAGCGCAGGGTGTTGGGGCTGAAGCCGTAGACGCCCGACATCAGGCGCGGCACCCAGGTGTGGCGGTACATGATGGCCCGCGTCTCCTCCGCGTTGCGGAGCATGTCGGCGCGCCAGTCGCCCGTGGGCTCGAAGATCTCGTGCTCGGCACCGACGGCGTCCACCATCAGCTCGTACAGATCCTCCTTTCGGGGGACGTAGTTGTACAGCGACATCGTGCCGCAGCCCAACTCCGCGGCGACATGCCGCATGGACACCCCGTCGAGCCCCTCCGCGTCGGCGATCCGCACCGCCGCCGCCGCGATGCCGGCGCGGGTGAACGCCGGTTTCGGCCCACGGCCGGTGCGCTCGGGGCGCGCCCAGATCACTTCGGGTACGGCCGCTCGGCCCGCCATCGATCATCACCTCGGCCACCATCCTAGTTACGTACAGCGTACGTAGTGCGCTATGGTCGAGCCATGACTTCTACGTACGCTGTACTTAGTGAGGGTCTGGAGAAGCGATTCGGGGAGGTCCGTGCCGTGCGCGGACTGGACCTCGCGGTGGCCGAGGGCACGGTGTGCGGGGTCCTCGGGCCGAACGGGGCGGGCAAGACCACGGCCGTGCGGCTGCTGACCACACTGCTGCGGCCGGACGCGGGCTCCGCGCGGGTCGCCGGGCACGACCTCGTCCGCGAGGCCGCCGCCGTACGGAGCCGGATCGGTGTCACGGGGCAGGACACCTCGATCGACGGGGACCTGACCGGGCGCCAGAACCTCCAGCTCTTCGGCCGGCTGCACCGGGTGCGCGGTCCGGCCGGCCGGACCGCGGAACTCCTCGACCGCTTCGGCCTGACGGAGGCCGCCGACCGGCCCGCGTCCACCTACTCCGGCGGCATGCGCCGCCGCCTGGACCTGGCGGCGAGCCTGATCCGCCGCCCCGACGTGCTGTTCCTGGACGAGCCGACCACCGGCCTCGACCCGGCCAGCCGCAACCTCATCTGGGACGCCGTGCGCGAGCTGACCGCCGAGGGCACGACCGTGCTCCTCACCACCCAGTACCTGGAGGAGGCCGACCAGCTCGCCGACGACATCGCCCTGGTGGACCGGGGCCGGGTCGCGCACACCGGGTCGCCGGCACAGCTCAAGGCGCTCGTCGGGGCGCACGCCGAGGTCGTCGTGACGGACGCGGACGTGCTCGTGAGGGCGGCGGGCGTGCTCGACCGGCTCACGGGAGCGCAGCCGTCGTTCGACCACGAGCGCAACGCCGTCGGCGCGGTCAGCAAGGACCCGACCCTCACCCTCCCGCTGCTGGTACGCGCCCTGGACACGGCGGGCGTACCGCTGCTCGACGTGAGCCTGCGGCCACCGACGCTGGACGACGTGTTCCTGCGCCTGACCGAGACCACCGGCGAGGAAAGGAAGGCTGCCGCATGAGCATGCTGGCGTACGACGGGACCGCGATGCTGGGCCGCCAGTTGCTGCGGATGCGGAACAACCCGGGGCTGCTGATCCTCACCCAGACGATGCCGATCAGCATGCTGCTGTTCTTCGGCTACGTCTTCGGCAGCGCGCTGGCGGTGCCGGGCGAGGCGTACCGGTCGTTCCTCGTGCCGGGTCTGCTGGTGGCGACCGCCGCGGGCGGCCTCATGACCGGCATGTTCCAGGCAGCCCAGGACACGCACCGGGGCGTGACGAACCGCTTCCGTACGCTGCCGATGAGCCGGGCTGCCGTACCGCTCGGACAGGCCGCGGCGGACGTGGTGGTCACGGCCGTCGGGACGGTGCCGTTCCTGCTGGTGGGGCTCGCGGTGGGCTGGCGGATCGAGGGCGGCCCGCTCGAAGCGGCGGGGGCCGTCGGACTGTTGTTGCTGTTCCGCTTCGCGTGCACCTGGGCCGGGATCTACCTCGGCCTGCTCACCCGGAACGAGGAGGCGGCCGGTCAGCTGGGCGGGGCGACCTTCCTGCTGCCGCTGCTGTCCAGCGCGTACATCCCGACGACGGGACTGCCCGGGTGGCTGCGGACGGTCGCCGAGTGGAATCCGATCAGCGCGGTGGCGACGGCCCTGCGGGACCTGTTCGGCAACGCGCCCGTGCCCGACGAAGCGGCCTGGCCGGTGGCCCACCCCGTCGCGGGGTCGCTCATGTGGTGCGCGGTACTGCTGGGGATCTTCGTGCCGCTGGCCGTGCGTCAGTACGCGCACGGGGAGAGGTGAACGGGGGGACGTACCGCGCTCGGGAACACACCTGGCGTTGCTGCGTGCCGTGGGGATGACGGACGACGAGTGCGCAGCGTGACGCCGGGGGCGGTGTGACCGCCCGAGCGCGGGCCCCTACCTGCCGCCGAACAGCGAGCGGCGCAGTCGGCGCAGCGGTGCGAAGAGCGAGACGCGGCGTACGCGTGCTCCCCTGCCACTGCGGTCGTGCGGCTGACGCGCGGTCAGTTCACGCATCAGCGAGGTCGCCTCGACCGTCTCCCGCTGCGGGACGGCAGGACCGCCCAGCACCGACAGATGGCGGTCGAGGCGCGAACTGGTCGCGCTGCTCCCGCAGGTGATCGCAGGGACCCTCGCCCTGCTGCGCACTGTTATCTGTTCCATGTCACTCCCCACCCGTACGAGTCCACCCGGCCCGGGCAGGTTAACCCTATCGCCCCGCCCGGGCACTCGTGTATCGCGGTCACAGGATTCACCTTCCCCGTAAGGGGGTTGACGATGTATCTCCGATTACTCTCCGAATCCAACAGATTTCAGGGCGAGTTGGACGATGGGCTGGGTGGTGGGCTGCGGTGAGCCGCCGGCGGGCTCGACGGTCACGGCCAGTGACGTCGCCGAGGAGCCGAGACGGGTCGCGACCAGGGGCGTGTCGCCTTTGAGGAGCCCCAGGGAGCGCGGTTGCGCGCCCGGGCGCATGAGCCACAACTGGTGCACGCGGCCGCCCGGCGGGGTGCTGTATCCGCCGAGGGTGACCACCGCACTCCCCTCCGTCGCGGAAGCGATCACTCCGATGGTGCGGCCCCGCCCGTCCCGGCCGCTGCTCGCACGGGCGTCCGGAGCCGACAGAACGTGGGCGATCTCACGCGACCGGTCCCGCTCGGCGGTCAGTTCGCCCTGGGTCCGGTTCGCCTGGACGGCGAACAGCGCGGCGACGACGAGGGCCGCGGCGGCGGTGGCCGTGGCGAAGGGCACGAACAGCGGGATCCGGCGCCGCACCCGCTGTCTCGGCGGCGGCTGGGTGCCCCACACATGTGGCGGCAGCTGGGTCGCACGCGCGCGTGCCGGCTCACGCGCCGCCTCCTGGGGCGCCGGGTCCTGCGGAGTCGTCCGTACGGCGGCCATGACCCGGTCGCGCAGGGCGGCCGGGGCCGGGGCGGCCGTGGACCAGGCGAGCCGGACGGCGTCCTCGGACAGGGCGCGCACCTCGGCGGCGCAGCGGTCGCAGTCCTTCATATGCCTCTCGAAGCGGACCCGCTCCGGGGGTTCCAGGGCGTCGAGCGCGTAGGGCGCGGCGAGCGAGTGCGGGTCCTCGCGGCGGAAGAGGCTCATGCCACGCCTCCCAGGCACTCGCGCATCCGGGTCAGCCCGTCGCGCATACGCGTCTTGACGGTGCCCAGCGGCAGGGAGAGCCGCTCGGCCACTTCACGGTAGGTGTAGCCCTCGTAGTAGGCGAGGGTGACGGACTGGCGCTGGAGGTCGGTGAGGCGGTCCAGGCAGCGGCGTACCCACTCGCGTTCGAGTCCCGCCTCGACCTCCTCGGTGACCTGGTCGAAGGCCGGGAAGTGGGCGCGCCAGGCCTCGCGCTGCTCGCGCTCCCCCGCCGCGCGGGCGCTGCGCACCCGGTCGACGGCACGGCGGTGGGCGAGGGTGAGGATCCAGGACAGCGCGCTCCCCCGGCCCGGGTCGAACTTCGCGGCGGACCGCCACAGTTCGAGCAGCACCTCCTGAGCCACCTCCTCCGACTGCGCCGGGTCGCGCACCACACGCCGTACCAGACCGAACACCGGGCCGGACACCAGTCCGTACAGCTCCTCGAAGGCCTGGTGGTTCCCGCCCGCCACGAGCAGCAGCAGCTCGTCCGCCTCCACTCGTTCCCCCTCTCCGAGGCCGCATCGGGCCTGTCCCCTCACACGAGGTATTCGCAACGCACACACCTCCGGATGGGGTTACGGATCAACTCGCCGAAAACGCGGGTCGCCTGGCGATGAAACAACTTTTCAATCGCTCCGTAAGAACGTTTGAGATTCGACCAATCCGCTCTGCCGGCCGCTCCGAATGGCGTGTGTCAGGCAAGTTGGCACTGAGGACGGACGGCATGACACCTATCTCCAGGACCGGTGCGGGACGCACCAGCATCGCGACCGTGGTCTGTGGTGCACTGGCCGCCGGCGGGCTCGCAGCCGCTGGTGTGACCGCGCTGGAACCTGAGGCGGCCTCCGCCTCCAGTCACCGCGAGGCCCCGCTGATCTCGGGGACACCGCAGTACGACAACACCGACGTGTACGCGTTCGTCAGCCCGGACAAGCCGGACACGACGACCATCATCGCGAACTGGATCCCGTTCGAGGAACCGGCCGGCGGGCCCAACTTCTTCACGTTCGCCGAGGACGCCCAGTACGACCTGCGCATCGACAACAACGGTGACGCGCAGGAGGACCTGCTGTTCCGGTACACGTTCAAGACGCACACCAAGAACGACAAGACGTTCCTCTACAACACGGGTCCGGTCGAGAGCCTGGACGACCCCGACCTCAACATCACGCAGACGTACGACCTCGAGCTGATCAAGCTGCGCGATCTGAAGGCGGTGTCGAAGACCAAGGTCGCCGACGACGTGCCGGTGGCGCCGTCGAACGTCGGCAAGGCATCGATGCCGGACTACAACACCCTGCGCAAGCAGGCGGTCCACAAGCTCGCCGGGGGTGCCCAGACGTTCGCCGGGCAGGCCGACGACCCGTTCTTCCTGGACCTCAGGGTCTTCGACCTGCTGTACGGCGGGAACCTCTCCGAGGTCGGCAACGACACCCTCAAGGGCTACAACGTCAACTCGGTCGCCCTCCAGGTCCCCAACAGCTTCCTCGCCGAGTCGCACGAGCAGCCGGTCGTCGGCATCTGGTCGACGACGCAGCGCGAGAACGCCAAGGGCTACTACTCGCAGGTCTCGCGCCTCGGCATGCCGCTGGTGAACGAGGTCGTCAACCCGCTGAAGGACAAGGACAAGTTCAACGCGTCCACGCCGCGGGACGACGCCCAGTTCCTGGAGAACGTCACCAACCCGGAGCTGCCCAAGCTCATCGAGGGGATCTACAAGATCCCGGCGCCCGACGAGCCGCGCAACGACCTGGTCGACGTGTTCCTCAAGGGGGTCAAGGACCTCAACCAGCCGCCGCATGTGACGCCGTCGGAGCAGCTGCGGCTCAACACGTCCATCAAGCCGGCCGCCAAGCCCAAGCGGCTGGGTGTCCTGGACGGTGACACCGCGGGCTTCCCGAACGGACGGCGGCTGACCGACGACGTGATCGACGCGTCGCTCCAGGTCGTCGAGGGTGAGCTGCTCGGCGCCAAGAACGACCTCGGCGACGCGGTGAACGAGAACGACAAGAAGTTCGGCAAGTCCTTCCCGTACCTGGCCAACCCGACCGAGGGCTCGCGCGGCCCGCTCGCCAAGGGCGTGGACGGCGGCAACGACGTCCGCAGCCAGCTGGGCGACGCGCTGCAGCCGGCCGAGGCGCAGAGCTCGGACGACATGCGCCTGATCGCCGCGTCCGCCGGGGCCGGCGCGGGCGGCATAGTCCTGATCGGCGCGGCCCTGATGTGGTGGCGCCGTATGCGGAACCGGGCGTACTGACCCGTTCCGCTCCCCCTACTGGCGCGGCCCGTTCCCACCCATCCCCCACGGCACGGGCCGCGCCTTCTGTTCCCGCACCCGCACCCGCACAGCCGACTGAGGAGACCCATGCCTCCGCGTACGACGGACAGCGCACCGGAGAGGCGCGACGACGACCGCCCACGCCCGGACAACGAGCCGGCCACAGAGCCTGAGGCCGATGCCGCGGCCGGGCGTGACGGGGAGGCCGACGAGGCACGGGCTGATGAGACACAGGCCGAAGAGGCACAGGCCGATGCGGAGGGCGCCCGGCCGGACAGCGACAGCACACCTTCCGCAGGCAAGGACGTCGCCCAGCGCGTGGCCGCGATGCGGCGGACCGCCGACGGCGCGCGGCGCTGGCGGGCGGCTCATCTGGCCGGGTGCGCCGCGCTGCTGGCTGTCGCGCTGACCGGTGGGGCCATCGCCTTCGGGGGTGCGGGAAACGGCCGGGCAGGCGGCGACGTCGCCGCCGTGTCCGCGGCCGGGGCGTTGTCGCCGGGCGCGCTGGCCCGGGGGGATCTCGACGCGGGGATCGCCTCCCTGCAGAAACATCTCCGCGCCCAGCCGAGGGACTACGGCAGTTGGGCCACCCTCGGTGTCGCCTACGTCGAACAGGCCCGGACGAAGGGCGACCCCTCGCGCTATCCGCAGGCCGAGCGCGCGCTGAAGCGGTCGCTGGAACTGGAGCCCGGCAACGACCCGGCCCTGGCCGGCCGGGCCGCCCTCGCCGCGGCCCGGCATGACTTCCCCGGCGCCCTGAAGTACGCCGACCGGGCCCTGAAGCAGAACCCCTACAACGAACGTGCCCTGTGCACCCGTGTCGACGCCCTCGTCGAACTCGGCCGGTACGACGAAGCCGAGAAGGCCGCCGACACCGCCGACACCAAGCGTCCCGGCGTACCCGTCTTCACGCGGTACGCGTATGTGCGGGAGCTGCGCGGCGACGTCCGCACGGCCCGTGAGGTGCTGGAACGCGCCCTGGACGCCGCCGACTCGCCCGCCGACGTCGCGTACGTCGCCACCGCTCTCGGGCAACTCGCCTGGAACCAGGGCGACTACGAGGCGGCCCTCGGCCACTACGCCCGCGCGCTCGCCGCCGACGACTCCTATCTGCCCGCCCTGGAGGGCCGCGCCCGTGCGCAGGCGGCGGACGGTGACCGTGCGGCCGCGGTGAAGGGACTGGAGCAGGTCGTCGCCCGCTTCCCGCTGCCCGGCCCGCTCGTCGCCCTCGGCGAGCTGTACGAGGACCGCGGCGCCGACGGCGACCGGGCGAAGGCCGGCGACCAGTACGCCCTGGTCGACGCCTGGACGGCTCTGGCCCGGGCCGGCGGTGTCAACGCCGACCTCGACTCGGCCATGGCCGCCGCCGACCACGGCGACAAGAAGGAGGCCCTGCGCGCCGCCCGTGCCGAGTGGGACCGCCGCCACAGCGTGCACACGGCCGACGCCCTCGCCTGGGCCCTGCACGTCAACGGCCGCGACGAGGAGGCCCTGCCGTACGCGCGCCGGGCCACCGCCACCGGCTACCGCAACGCCGCCTTCCTCTTCCACCGCGGGATCATCGAGCGTGCCACCGGTGACGAGCGCGAGGCCCGCGACCACCTGAAGGCCGCGCTCGACCTGAACCCCGGCTTCTCGCCCCTCGGCGCCCGCGAGGCCCGTACCGCGCTCAAGGACCTGGAGAAGAACCGGTGACCCTGCGCCGACTGTTCGCGTCCGGCGCCGCCGTCCTCACGGCCGCCTGCGCGCTCACTCTGCTGCCCGCCGCCACGGCGAGCGCCCACCCGCTGGGCAACTTCACCGTCAACCGCTACGACGGTCTCGTCGCCGCGCCCGGCGAACTCCGGGTCCAGCACGTCGAGGACCTCGCCGAGATCCCGGCGACCCAGGCGAAGCCGGACGTCGAGCGGCTGGGCATCGCCCTGTGGGCCCGCGAGCGGTGCGCCGCGGCCGCCGCGGACAGCAGGGTGACCGTCGACGGCCGTACCGCCGCCCTCACCGCCGAGCGCAGCCGCGCCCGCGTGCGGCCCGGGCAGGCGGGGCTCGACACCCTCCGCGTGGAGTGCGAGCTGACCGCTCCCCTCCCGTCGGACAAGGAGAGCGTGTCCCTCGGCTTCCGCGGCGCGGGCGCGTCCTCCGGCCCGGGCTGGCGGGAGGTCACGGCCCGTGGCGACCGTATGACGCTCACCGCGTCGGACGTGCCCGAGAAGTCGATATCGGCCGAACTGACCAAGTACCCCGAGGAGTTGCTCTCCTCTCCGGCCGACACCGCGTCGGCCGCCCTGCGGGTGCGCCCCGGCGGGGCGGCTCTGGCCGAGGAGGAGTCGGACGCCCCGGCCGCCTCCGTGCTGCCGCGCGGCGCCGACCGGTGGACGCGCGCCCTGGACGAACTGGTCGCCCGGCACGACCTCACCGCGGGGTTCGCCGCGCTGGCGCTCGGCATCGCCGTCGTCCTCGGCGCGATGCACGCGATCGCCCCGGGCCACGGCAAGACCATCATGGCCGCGACGGCGGCGGCCCGGGGCGGCCAGGCCCGGATGAAGGACGTCCTGCCGATGGCCGCCTCGGTGACGGTCACCCACACCCTGGGCGTGGTCGCCCTGGGCCTCCTGGTCACGGCCGGTTCGGCGGCGGCCCCGTCGGTGATCGCCTGGCTCGGCGTCGCCAGTGGCCTGCTGGTGACCCTGGCCGGCGCGAGCCTGGTCCGCCGCGCGCTGCGCAGCCGCGCGCCGCACCCCCACCCCCATCGCCACCCCCACCCGCACAAACACGACCACGATCACGACCACGACCACGACCACCCGCACGAGCACACCGGCCACAGCCACACGCACGACCACCACCATCACGACCACGACCACCCGCACGACCACGCCCACCCCCACTCCCATCCGCACACGGTCGTGCACACCCACGGCGGCTTCACCCACTCGCACCCCGTCGCCCCCACCCTCCGCGGCACGATCCTCATGGGCTTCGCGGGCGGACTCGTGCCCAGCCCGTCCGCCGTGGTGGTGCTCGTGGGGGCCGCGGCCCTCGGGCAGGCCTGGTTCGGTCTGCTGCTCGTCGTCGCGTACGGCGTCGGGCTGGCGCTCACCCTGACGGCCTGCGGGTACGCCGTCGTCAAGGCGGGCAGCGGGATGACGCGGCTCCTGGACCGGCGCCCCCGCTGGACGGCGGGCCCGATGGCGGCCCTGATACGCCGCACCGCGCCGCTCGGTTCGGCCTTCGCCGTGGTGGTACTCGGCGCCGGACTGGTGTTCAAGGGGGCGGCATCCGCACTCGGCTGAGTTACGTTCGTGAGAAAACAGGCGTCAAAGGGAAAGCGGACGTCGTGAGGAAAACCGACCCCGTGGGGAAAACAGACCTCGTGGAGATTTCGCCCGGCTGCGAATGGGGGCTCCGTGTCCGAAGAACCGGGCCATGAGCGTGTGATCGCGGGCCGCTACCGGCTCCTGGCGCCGCTGGGCGAGGGCGGCATGGGGACGGTGTGGCGCGCCCGCGACGAGGTGCTGCACCGCGAGGTAGCCGTCAAGGAGGTGCGCGCCCCTGCCGGGCTGGCCGGCGACGACGTGCAGCGGATGTACGCCCGGCTGGAGCGGGAGGCGTGGGCGGCCGCCCGGGTCGCCAGCGGGAACGTGGTGACGGTCTACGACGTGGCGACGGACGGGGGCCGGCCGTGGATCGTCATGGAGCTGGTCCGCGGGCTCTCGCTGGCGGAGGTGCTGGACGCCGAGGGCCCGATGCCCCCGCAGCGGGCCGCGCACATCGGCGCCGAGGTGCTGGCCGCGCTGCGGGTCGCGCACGAGGCCGGGGTGCTGCACCGGGACGTGAAACCGGCCAACGTGCTGATCTCGAACGACGGCCGGATCGTGCTCACCGACTTCGGGATCGCCATGGTCGAGGGCAGCTCCGCGCTGACCATGACCGGGGAGGTCATCGGCTCGCCCGAGTTCCTCTCCCCGGAGCGGGCGCTCGGCCGCACGCCGGGTCCGGAGTCCGACCTGTGGTCGCTCGGGGTGCTGCTGTACGCGGCGGTCGAGGGCCACTCCCCCTTCCGCCACGACACGCCGCTGAGCACGCTGCGCGCGATCGTCGACGAGGAGTTGCCGCCGCCGTACCGGGCCGGGCCGCTCGCCCCGGTCATCGAGGGACTGCTGCGCAAGGATGCCGAGCAGCGGCTGCCGGCCGAGCGGGCCGAGCAGGACCTGCGGGTCATCGCCGCGGGTGGCGCGCCGGACGCGGACACCACCCGGGCGGTCCCGTACCCGCCGATGGCCGCGGCCCGCGAGCCCGCCGCCACGCCCCCGATGCCCTTCCCGGGGCAGTCGGCGCCCTCCGGCTCGGGCGGGACGACGACGGCCACCCGTCAGCGCGGCGACCGCCGGACCGGCCGGGTGCTGGTCGCGGGCGTGGTCGCCCTGGCCCTCGCGGTGGGCGGGCTGACGTACGCGCTGCTGAACCTCGGGGGCGGCGACGGCTCCGGGGACAACGACCGGGGTGCCGGGGCGAGCACTCCGGCTGAGACCGGCCCGAAGGAGAACACCGGGAGCGGGAAGTCGAGCCCCTCCCCGACGCCGAGCGAGAGCGAGACCGAGAAGAGCAGTCCGCCGCCGCAGTCGGTACGGGTGGCTCTGGAGGGCAGGCGCACGGACTACTCGGGCCCCTGCCCGCCGCAGAACGCCCAGGCGCCGCAGTTCACGGCGACGTTCACGGTGGGCAGGCTGCCGGCCGAGGTGCGCTACCGCTGGCTGACGCAGGACGGCTCCGAGCTCGACGGGGGCTGGAAGACGCTGTCGTTCCCGGAGGGCGGCGGGCGTACGAAGCAGGACGCGGTGACCGTGACGACGGACGCGGAGAGCGGGGCGTTCGAGAACGAGATCAGCGTCGAGGTACGGGAGCCGGTGCGGACGACGTCCGAGGGGGTGCCGTTCTCGGTGACGTGCGAGACGGAGACCCCGACGGACGGGGCCTCCCCTTCTCCTTCGGGCACGGACACGGACACGGGTTCGGACTCGGGTTCGGGTTCGGACTCCGACTCCGACTCCGGGTGACCGGTCAGTCGTTGGCGTTGAGCACCGGCAGATAGCCACCCGACTGGCCGGGGGCCTTCGGGTGGTAGGACTCGCCGATGTTGAGCCAGCTGACGCTGTGCAGCCAGGAGTCGCCGGAGCAGATCTCGTGGCCGGTGAAGGTGGTGCGTACGTCGCCGAAGGTGAAGCCGTGGTCGGCGGCGCGCTTGGCGACGGCGGTGTTGAGGTGGTCGGATGCGTCGTTGATGGCCTTGCGCTTGGTCTCGGAGAGGCCGAGACAGGTCGTGCCGAGCTGGTAGAAGCGGGGGTAGCCGAGGACGACGACGCGTGCGTCGGGTGCCTTGGAGCGGATCGCCGAGTACACGCCGTCGAGCTTGCCGGGCAGCGTGGAGTCGACGTACGCGCGGGCGGTGTTGATACGGGAGACGCAGGAGCTGTCGGACTGGGTCACACAGGTCGTCATGACGTCGGCGAATCCGGCGTCGTTGCCGCCGACGCTGAGGGAGACGAGGGCGGTGGCACTGTTGAGCGGGCCGAGCTGACCGGACAGAACATCACCCGTTCGGGCACCCGAGCAGGCCGTGAAGTCGAACGTCGAGGGTGAGTGGGCGGCTGCCCAGAGGTAGGGGAATGCCTTCGTGCTGCGCTTGCAGTCGCCGCTGGAGCCGATGTAGCTGCCGGCGCCCACTCCGGAGGAGTAGGAGTCACCGAGCGCCACATAGCCGCCAGTTGCTGCGAGTGAGGACGCCTGCGCCGTCGCGGCCCCGGTGAGGGCGGTGCCGACGGCGAGGAGGAGCGAGCTCACGAGGACGATAAGTCGGGAACGTCTCATGGAACCTCCCTTTAGTAGGATCTCTGCCATAACCGTCGTAGCAGCTACGCGTGTTGACAGGAAGTGTCCATGCCAAGTCTGTTGATTTATTTCGTGCTCATGACAGGTTTGTTGACTAGTGCTCAACTCTCTTGTTCTACGCCGGTAGATGGCCGACGCTTTACTCCGGCAGCGAGCGGAACGCGACGCTCCTGGCCGTGTGCGCGAGCCCGCGCACCACCCCCACATGACGCGCGCCCCACCCAGGCGCGCGCCGCCTAGAGGAGGACTCCCTCGTAATGGCACAACTGCGTAGCAAGAGACTCGGACTCGCCGCGATCACCTCTCTGGCGACCGCCGCCCTCGTGGGCGGGTTCACCGCCCTGCCCGCCCAGGCCGCTCCCGCCGAGGGCCGGGTGCTCGCGGCGGACTCCCCGACCGCGATCAAGGACAGCTACATCGTCACGCTCAAGAAGAGCGCGGGGCTGAAGGCGTCCTCGGCCGCGGGCAAGGACCTGGTGAAGGAGTACGGCGGCACGGTCACGCGGACCTTCGGCAAGGCGCTGAACGGCTACTCCGCCGCTCTCTCCGCCACCGAGGCCAAGCGGCTCGCCGCCGACCCGGCCGTGGCCGCGGTGGAGCAGAACCAGCGCGTCCAGGCCGACGCCACCCAGACCAGCGCTCCCTGGGGTCTGGACCGGATCGACCAGACCTCGCTCCCGCTCTCCGGGACCTACACCTACCCGGACAGCGCGGGCAGCGGCGTGACGGTCTATGTGATCGACACCGGTGTGCGCGTCACCCACCAGCAGATCAGCGGCCGTGCCGCGCACGGTTACGACGCCGTCGACGGCGACAACGACGCTTCCGACGGCAACGGCCACGGCACCCATGTGGCCACCACGATCGCGGGCACGACCTACGGTGTCGCCAAGAAGGCGAAGATCGTGGGCGTCCGGGTGCTGAACAACAGCGGCTCCGGCACCACGGCCGGCGTGATCGCGGGCATCGACTGGGTGACCCAGAACCACTCCGGCCCCTCGGTCGCCAACATGTCGCTCGGCGGCGGCGCCTCGGCCTCGCTGGACACGGCGGTCCGCAACTCCATAGCCGGCGGCGTCACCTACGCCGTCGCCGCGGGCAACAGCAGCACCACCGCCTCCTCGTCCTCCCCGGCCCGGGTCACCGAGGCCATCACCGTCGGCGCCACCACCAACACCGACGCCAAGGCGAGCTACTCCAACTACGGCTCGGTCCTGGACATCTTCGCGCCCGGCTCGTCCATCACGGCCGGCTGGCACACCAGCGACACCGCGACCAACACCATCTCCGGCACCTCGATGGCGACCCCGCACGTCGCGGGCGCGGCTGCGGTCTACCTGGCGGGCCACACCTCCTCCACCCCGGCCCAGGTCGCCTCGGCCCTGGTCGCCGGCGCCACCACCGGCAAGGTCACCAGCGCGGGTACGGGTTCGCCGAACCGGCTGCTGAAGCTCGTGCAGTAACTCGTGCAGTAACCGGCGCTTACGCCGGAATCTGAAGAACCGTTCCCCGCAGGCTCGGCCGAGCCTGCGGGGAACGGCTGTTTCCGTGACCGGAACCGTTCAACTCAGGACTCATAAAACACATCACGTAACGACCAAACCAACAAAAACGTGAGGGGCCGTTCCAGGTCTTGCCATACGGGTTCAATCGTCAATACCGTCATACATCTCACCCGCATCGGTCCGTCAGTAAGCGGCTCTAGGGGAGGGCTCAAGGACCGCGACGTACCGGCGCGGGGCGCGGTAGGGGGGTGCCGTGCTCGGTGACCGCACTTGGTGGCCGGGCCGTGCCGCGCGGTCGGCTGCCGTTTTCGCGGCCGGCCAGCTTTGCCAGCTCACCCGGCGTGCCCGAAGCTCCATCTCGGCGTGCCACGGGTGAGAACCCCCCTTTCGAACCGGACTGGATCCGGACTGCCCTGGGGGGGCGGTCCACCGGACGAGAGGGACCAGACTCATGAGCTCAGTTCTGCAGCCGGCCGCCGCGGAGCAGCATCCGCCGACCGCCTCCAAGTACCGACCCGTCTCCTCTCACCTGGCCATCGCGCCGCCGGTGAGCGTGGTGATTCCGGCCATGAACGAGGCGGAGAATCTTCCGTACGTCTTCAAGACCCTGCCCGACTGGATACACGAAGTGGTCCTGGTCGACGGGAACTCCACCGACGACACCGTCCAGGTGGCCCGCGAACTGTGGCCCGAGGTCAAGGTCGTCGAGCAGCGCGGCAAGGGCAAGGGCGACGCCCTGATCACCGGTTTCCAGGCCTGCACCGGCGACATCATCGTGATGGTCGACGCGGACGGCTCGGCCGACGGGGGCGAGATCCTGTCGTACGTCTCCGCCCTGGTCTCCGGCGCGGACTTCGCCAAGGGCTCCCGCTTCGCCAACGGCGGCGGCACCGACGACATGACCTTCATCCGCAAGCTCGGCAACTGGGCGCTGTGCTCGGTCGTCAACCGCAAGTTCGGCGCCCGCTACACCGATCTGTGCTACGGCTACAACGCGTTCTGGCGGCACTGCCTCGACAAGATCGACCTCGACTGCACCGGCTTCGAGGTCGAGACCCTGATGAACATCCGGGTCGTCAAGGCCGGGCTCAAGGTGCAGGAGATCCCGAGCCACGAGTATCTGCGCATCCATGGCACCAGCAATCTGCGGGCCGTGCGGGACGGGCTGCGCGTGCTGCGGGTGATCCTCCAGGAGCGCTCCAACCGCCGTGCGCTGCGCCGCCGTGCGCCCCAGTCGCCGATGGTGGATGCCCTGCGGGGAGAGGTGTCTTGAGCGGTCCCGGCATCTCCGTCGTGATCTGCGCGTACACCGAGGACCGCTGGGAGGACATCCTCGCGGCGGTCTCCTCGGTGCGGGCGCAGTCACGGCCGGCCCTGGAGACGCTGCTGGTCGTCGATCACAACGACACGCTCCGGGAGCGGCTGGCCAAGGAGTACAAGGAGTACGAGGAGCCCTCCGAGGGCGCCGTGGTGCGGGTGCTCGCCAACGCGGGCCCCCGCGGCCTGTCCGCGGGCCGCAACACCGGGATCGCGGCGGCCCGCGGCGAGATCGTCGCCTTCCTCGACGACGACGCCGTGGCCGAGCGCGACTGGCTGCGGCACTTCGCCGAGGCGTACACCGACCCGCTGGTGATGGCGGTCGGCGGGCGCACGGTGCCGGTCTGGGCGTCGGGGCGGCGGCCAGAGTGGTTCCCGGAGGAGTTCGACTGGGTGGTGGGCTGCACCTACCGGGGTCTGCCGCGCGGCCGGGTCCGGGTGCGCAATGTGCTCGGCGGCAACGCCTCGTTCCGCCGCAGCGCCTTCGACGCGGCGGGCGGCTTCGCCACCGGCATCGGCAGGGACGGCGACAAACGCCCGCTGGGCTGCGAGGAGACGGAACTGTGCATCCGGCTCAGCCGCGCCCGGCCCGACGCGGTGCTGCTGATCGACGACCGGGCGGTGATCCATCACCGGGTGCCCGAGGTCCGCGAGCACTTCCGGTACTTCCGTACGCGCACCTACGCCGAGGGCCTGTCCAAGGCCCTGGTGGCCCGAAGTGTCGGCGCCGGGAAGGGACTCGAGTCGGAGCGCCGGTATACGACCCGGGTGCTGCCGGCCGGGGTGGCCCGGGGCTTGCGGGACGCCCTGCTGGCCCGGCCGGGCGGCGTGGGGCGGGCGGGCGCGATCGTCGCCGGGGTGCTCACGGCGGCGGGCGGGTACGTGGTGGGGAGCGTGCGGGCCCGCCGGGGCGGGGCGACGTTCTCGGTGCCCGCGGTGGAGGAGGCGGTTCGTGAGTGACGCAGCCGTACCCATCCTCATGTACCACGCGGTCGCGACCGATCCGAACGACGCGACCCGCGCCCTGTCCGTGACCCCGGAGGCGTTCGCCGAGCAGATGGCGGTGCTCGCGGACCGGGGTCTGACGCCGCTCACCACGGCCGGACTCGCCGCGTGCTGGCGCTCCGGCCGCCCGCTGCCCGCGCGGCCGGTCCTCATCACGTTCGACGACGGCTACGAGGGCGTGCACCGGCACGCGCTGCCCGTGCTCGCCAAGCACGGCTTCCCGGCCACGCTGTTCGTCTCGACCGGGTGGCTGAAGGGGCCGTACGACACCGGCGGCGGCCTGGACACCATGCTGGACTGGGACCAGGTCCGTGAGCTCGGCGCGGCGGGCGTCGAGATCGGCGGGCACAGCCACAGCCATCCCCAGCTCGACCAGGTCTCCGACGCCACACTGCGGTTCGAGCTGATCCACTGCAAGGAGATCGTCGCGGACCAGCTGGGCACCGTCCCGGCCTCGTTCGCCTACCCCTACGGCTACTCCAGCCGCCGGGTCCGGCGGGCGGTGCGCGAGACGGGGTACGCCCAGGCACTCGCCGTGGGCAACGGCCTCGCGCGCCGCACGCAGGGGCCGTACGCCCTGCGGCGCGTGACGGTGCGCCGCGGCACGGGCATCGACGAGTTCGAGCGGCTGGTCGAGGGCCGCGCGATCGCCCGTACGTTCGCCGGGGACCGTGCCCTGACCAAGGGGTACGCCCTGGTCCGCAGGACCCGGCAGGCACGCCGGCTGGTGTCCCGCTCCGGGGTCTGACCTGCGCGGGCCTCAGGGCCTGACCCGCGCAGGGGGAACCCGCCGTGTGCACCGGGAAACCGGGTGCACACGGCGTCCCCGTGCCGGATCATGGCGGCATGTCTGGAAACCCGCACGAGGCGCTGCCGATCCGGCTCAACGTCGACGACTCCGACTCCCCGTCCGATGTCGTCGACGCGCTGTTCCTCGGCCGCTTCGCGACGGGCGAGCAGCCGTACTCCCACGCGGCGAACATCGACCGCGTACGGTCCGGGGCCACGCTGATGCCGTCCGGCGCGCGGGTGCTGCGCGTCGCCCGGGACGACGACCGCAGCGCCACGCTGGCGGAGGGCGACGGCTGGACGCTGCTGGTCTCCCGCTGGAACCGGGGCGCCGACGTCACGGTCACGGCGACCAGCGCGGAGCTGGCGCAGAAGGTGCTCGACCAGGCCACGGACGGCGCGGCGGACGAACCCGAACCGCAGCCGGAGAACGTCACGATGGGCTTCTGGTACGTCTCCCCGCGCCGCGGCCCGCACCGCACGACCCGCCAGATCGCTGCGGGCACCTGGGACGAGGTGCGGTCCAACTACACCGCGCCGGTGGCGGACGCCATGGACCGGCTGATGAAGACGACCCCGGAGGACATCGCGGGCCGGCTGCTCCTGCTGCACGGCCCGCCGGGCACCGGCAAGACGTCCGCGCTGCGCACCCTGGCCCGTTCCTGGCGGGACTGGTGCCAGGTGGACTGCGTCCTGGACCCCGAGCGGCTCTTCTCCGACGTCGGCTATCTCATGGACATCGCCATCGGCGAGGAGGACTCCACGGGCAAGGGCCGCTGGCGGCTGCTCCTGCTGGAGGACTGCGACGAGCTGATCCGCGGCGAGGCCAAGCACACGGCGGGCCAGGCGCTGTCGAGGCTGCTGAACCTGACGGACGGACTGCTCGGCCAGGGCCGCAACGTCCTGGTCGGTGTCACGACCAACGAGGACCTGGAGCGCCTGCACCCCGCCGTCGTCCGCCCCGGGCGCTGCCTCGCCCGGATCGAGGTGGGTCCGCTGACCCGCCCGGAGGCGGTGGGCTGGCTGGGCCACGAGGACGGCGTCGGCCGCGAGGGCGCGACCCTGGCCGAGCTGTACGCGCTGCGCCGGGGCACGTCCCCGACGGCGCTGCCGGAGCCGCGCGGGGACGCCGACGCGGGGCTGTATCTGTAGGAGGTCCCCGCCGGCCGGTGTTTTGATGGGGTTATGACCCTGTTCGTCGGTACGTCCGGGTGGCAGTACAAGGACTGGCGGGAGGTCCTGTACCCGGCCGGGCTGCCGATGCGGCTCTGGCTGGAGGAGTACGCCGGGCACTTCGCGACCGTCGAGATCAACAACGCCTTCTACCGGCTGCCGGCGCGGGAGACCTTCGAGGACTGGCGGGGGCGGGTGCCCGGGGACTTCGTCGTCGCGGTCAAGGCGAGCCGCTATCTGACCCACATCAAGCGGCTCAAGGATCCCGAGGAGCCGGTGCACCGTCTGATGAGCCACGCGGCGGGCCTGGGGAGCCGTCTCGGCCCGGTCCTCCTCCAGCTGCCGCCCAACCTGCGCGCCGACCCGGGCCTGCTGGACGCCTGCCTGGCCTGTTTCCCCGCCTCGACCCGGGTGGCGGTGGAGCCCCGCCATGACTCCTGGTGGACACCGGAGGTCCGCGCGGTCCTGCGGTCCCGGGGCGCCGCCCTGTGCTGGGCCGACGTCCTGGCCCGTCCCGCGACACCGCTGTGGCGCACCACCGACTGGGGCTACGTCCGCTTCCACCAGGGCCGCGCCCACCCCTGGCCCCGCTACGGCCGGCGCTCCCTCGCCACCTGGCTCGACCGCGTCGCCACGACCTGGCCCGACGGCGAGGACGTCTACGCGTACTTCAACAACGACCCGGGCGGCGCGGCGGTGGAGGACGCGAGGACGTTCGCGCGGGTGGGGAGGTCGGCGGGCCTGGAGATCACCCGCACGCCGGGGCGTCTGGCGCGGACCGGCTGAACCGACCTTCTTCGCCATTGTGGCCGGGCGACGCCCTCAAGGGGCGCGGGGAACTGCGCGAACAACCCCCACCGGCCCGCACCCGGCCGACAGCCCGACCCAACGCTCTACTCCCCGTAAGCCGCCCGCAGGGCATCCCGTACCGCCGCCAGTGCGTCGGCTTCCGTGAGCCCGAGCCGCCTGGCCCGCTCCACGTAGGCCTGGGCGGCAGCCGCCAGCTCCCGGTCCGCCGCCGCACCGGCGGCGGCCACGAACGTGCCGTTGCGCCCCCGCGTCTCGATCACGCCGTCCGCCTCCAGCGCCCGGTACGCCTTGGCGACCGTGTTCGCGGCGAGCCCCAGCGACTCGGCCAGCCCTCGCACGGTCGGCAGCCGGTACCCCACCGGCAGCGCCCCCGACCGGGCCTGCTCGGAGATCCGCGCCCGCACCTGCTCGTACGGCGGACCGCTGTCATCGATGTCGATCTTCAAGGTCACAGGCCGATTGTCCCGTACCCGGCGGAAAATAAGAGGCACCCGGGGTGCGCCCCCACGTAACGTCCGCCTCCATGACTGTGATCGTGCGCGACCTGCGACCCGACGTCCGAGCCGACGCCGAGGGGTTCTCCGACACCCGCCGCCTCGCCCTTCCCTACATGTTGTCCACCCCCGAGTCGGTGGTGCACACCCTGACGCACGTCCATCCGGACGCCCACTTCGGCCAGCTCATCGCCGAGGAGGACGGCGAGATCATCGGCACGGCCCAGATCAGCGTCGCCCACGACAGCCCGGAACCCGGCCAGGGCTCCGCCAACATCTACGTGCGCCCCGACCGGACGCGCCGCGGTGCCGGTTCGCTGCTGCTGCGCACCGCCGAGGAACGCCTGGCCGCACTGGGCGTCACCAAGCTGTTCGCCTGGGTGCTGGACGAGCCGGAGAACCACGCCTTCGCCGAGCGGAACGGCTTCCGGGCCAGCCGCTCCGCCTACTTCCTGCGCCTGGACCTGACCGGCGCGCTGCCGCCCCGCCAGGACCCGCCGGCGGGCGTCGAGCTGCGTACGGCCGCCGACTTCGCGGACGACCCGCGCCCGGTGTTCGAACTGGACGCGGTGACGTCGTCCGACGAACCGAGCGACATCGAGACCGAGTTCACGGACTACGAGGCCTGGATCGAGGAGCACTGGAAGCACCCGCTCCTCGACCGTGAGCTGACCACGGTCGCGCTGGTCGACGGCCGCCCCGCCGCCTTCAGCGTGGCGTACACCGACGGCGGGGCCCGCTACGGCACGGCCATGACCGGGACCGCCCGGGAGTTCCGCGGCCGGGGGCTGGCCAAGCTCGCCAAGAACGACTCCCTGCACCGGGCCCGCGCCGCCGGGTGCACGGAGGCCTTCACCGGCAACGACACCGGCAACGAGCCGATGATCGCCATCAACAAGTGGTTCGGCTACGAGATCTGCGCGAAGGAAGTGCGCTATGTCCGTGAACTCGGCTGACCGGCCCGACGAGGTGGACGTCGTACTCGTCAAGGCGGGCCGTACGAAGATCCGTTACACCGGCGAGCTCCTGGCGGACGACGGCACGCGTGTCACGGTCCGCGCCCCGTGGGCGGGCAACGGCGTACGCGACTTCGGGTTCGTCCGATTCGAGCCCGGGGACGTCTTCACGGAGTACTACTGGCGTGACCGCTGGTACGCGGTGAAAGAGGTCCGCACCGCCACGGGCACGCTGAAGGGCTGGTACTGCGACATCACCCGCCCCGCCGTCCGGTCCGGCCCGGAGCTGGTCGTCGAGGACCTCGACCTGGACCTGTGGCGCTCCGCCGACGGCTCGGACGTACGACGTCTGGACGAGGACGAGTTCGCCGACAGCGGCCTCGCCGGGACGGACCCGGAGGCCGCCCACGCCGCCCTGTCCACACTCGACGAACTGGAGACCCTGGCCCGCGGCGGGGACTTCGCCGCGCTCCTGGCCTGATCCCCCGCCGTCCCCCGCGTCAGCCCGTCAGCGCGACCACCGCGTACCGCTCGTCCGTCACCTCCCCGCCCCACAGCAGCGGATCGTCCGACAGCCGCTCCACCCGCACCTGCCCGGCGACCGGGGCGAGGAGGGCGGTGAGCCGCTCCGCCGGTATACCGACCGGATCGAGCGTCCCCCACACTCCCTCGACCAGCACGAGCCGCCCTCCCGGCCGCAGCAGCCCGGCCCAGTGCCGCAGGGCGCGGCCGGGGTCGGGCAGGGCCCACAGGACATGCCGTACGAGAACGACGTCGAAGCGCTGCCCCCCGATGGGCGGGGCCATGGCATCACCGACGAGGAACACCGCGTCACGCCCGGCCAGTTTCTCCCGGGCGAGCGCCACCATCGCCGGCGAGAGGTCCACGCCCGTCACCCGGTGTCCCTGCTCGGACGCGAGGAGCGACAGACTTCCGGTACCGCAGCCGAGATCGAGGAGGTCACCCGCGCGCCCGGGCAGCCAGCCGCGCAGCCGCCCGGCCCAGGCGCGGCGCACCCCGGGGTCGCGCAGCCCGTGGTCCGGCTCCGTGTCGAAGGAAGCGGCCCGCGCGTCCCAGTCCACGCCCGGGCAGGGGGTGTTCGCCGAGGTCACGGGTTCACCGTCGTTGGTCATGGGCCCAAGAGTGACACCCGCCACTGACAGTCGAATGGTGACAGCCGCCACAGACAGACCGGGAGCGATGAGGAACTCTCCCCCGAAAGGTCTACCTCCGTGAGAACGCGGAACCCGGTAGCCCCCAAGGAGGCAGCCATGCGCCGTGTGACCGTGCAGAAGCCCCTGAAGAAGTCGGACGTTCGCGGCAAGCTCCGCGAGGAGGCCGACGAGTGCCCCGGCGGGCGCCCGGAAGTCCGCAAGGACATCGCACGCACGTGGTGGCCGGACAGCTGACCGGCCGGTGCCGATCATGAGACCCGTTCAGAGCAGCCGCTTGCGGTAGTGGACGCGGTCGTAGGGCCCTTCCACACGGCGCTCCACGAGCTCGTAGCCGTACCTCGGGTAGATCTTCTGGTTCTCCCACATCATCGCGTTCGTGTAGAGCCTGATCTCGGGCAGGCCCAGCGCACGCGCGCGTGACTCGACGAACCGGAGCAGCCGTCGCCCCACTCCGCTGCCGTGCGCGGTGGGGTGGACGGCGATGGTGTCGAGGAAGAGATGGTCCTCGAAGGCCTCGACCACGACGAGGCCGGTCACGGGCTCGCCCGTCACGAACACCTTCCCCGCGGCCACGTTCGCCGCGTGGTCCTCCTCCATGGGTTGCGGCACCCGGCCGATGCGCTCGATGTAGGGGCGGAAGGCCGCGTCGATCACGCTCTCGACGACCGGTACGTCGGCGGCTCCGGCCGGCCGGATCTCCTCGTCTGCCATGCCGCGACGGTACCTACCTGATGCCAGTCTGAGCACTCCCTTAACGCGGCCATAAGGATCTCCTCCACCCGTCCCCAGCAGGCGATTTCACGGTTCTCTGGGGCTAGCTTCGGATCACCCCACGGGATCCGGCCCACTCGGGCCCGGACCTGTCCCCTGAACCGTTTCGAGGAGTTCCCGCATGCCCGCACGCCGCATGCCCGCACGCCGCGCCGCAGCCACCGTCTTCGCCCTCGGCGGCCTTCCGCTCGCCCTGACGGCACTGACCGCCACGTCGGCGGCCGCGCACGGTTCGATGGGCGACCCGGTCAGCCGGGTCTCGCAGTGCTACGCCGAGGGCCCCGAGAGCCCGAAGTCGGCGGCGTGCAAGGCGGCCGTCGCGGCGGGCGGCACGCAGGCCCTCTACGACTGGAACGGCATCCGCATCGGCGAGGCGGGCGGACGGCATCAGCAACTCATCCCGGACGGCAAGCTGTGCAGCGCGAACAACGCGCAGTTCAAGGGGCTCGACCTGCCCCGCGCCGACTGGCCCGCGACCTCCGTACGCAGCGGCTCGCACACCTTCAAGTACCGCGTGACAGCGCCCCACAAGGGCACCTTCAAGGTGTACCTCACCAAGTCCGGCTACAACCCGGCCAAGCCGCTGGCCTGGAAGGACCTGGATCTGAAGAACCCGGTGGCGACGTCCACCGATCCGGCCGCCAAGGGCGGTTTCTACACCTTCTCCGGCACCCTGCCCAAGCGTTCGGGCAGACATCTGCTGTACGCGGTGTGGCAGCGGTCGGACAGCCCGGAGGCGTTCTACTCCTGCTCGGACGTCTCCTTCGGCGGCGGTGGCACCGCGAAGGGTGGCACGGCCCCGGCCCCGACCGCCTCGGCTCCCACAAAGAAGCAGATCGAGGACGGCACCGACAAGTCGACCGTCGAGAACCACGGCCACGGCGACCTCCCCCACTCTCGAACAAGCTCGAGCGGGGGGACCCCCATCGCCAAGACATCGGCAAAGCCGGCCGCGGCCCCGGAGAACACCCCGAACGCAGCCCCGAACCGGCCTAAGGCGGCGGCCGGTGCCACCGAGAACCTCGCCGAGACCGGCGGCGACACCAGCACGACATACCTCGCGATCGGCGGCGCCGCAGCACTGGCGCTCGGCTCGTCGGCCCTGTTCCTCACCACCCGGCGCCGGGCGATGAGCAGCGGCCGCCACGGCCGCTGACCAGCACCCGCCCCTGACTCGGGGCCTGTCCGGCGGCTCAGGCCGGACAGGCCCCGAAACGTTTCCCCTACACGTGTCAACAGACACGTGTCAGTGGTAACCGCGTCAGCGTTACACGTGTCATTCGAACGCCGAAGCACAAGTAGTGGGCCGAGCCCGCCCCGGATCCAGCGCGTTGGCCACCTCATGGAAGGCGATCCGGTCGAGCAGCCCGATGGCCACATGCTCGGACAGATCCAGCGGGCACAGATCCTGGAGCAGGACGTTGCGCACGTCCGGCCCGCTCAGGTACTGGCTGCGCCACGGCGTGACCACCTCGTCGTACTTGGTGGCGATGACGGTGTAGCGCACGCCGGGCACGGTGTCGCCGCCCGCGTTGAGCCGCTCGAGGAAGTCGGAGCCGACGACCTGGTCGGCGAGAGCGGGAGTGTTCTTCGCCAACAGGTCCGCCGCGCCCGGGAAGTAGGGCAGCAGGCTGGTGAAGCCGCTCAGGGTGGTGCCGTGGTTGGAGGGTGCGATGCCGACCAGGGCGTTCACCTTGGCAGCTCCGCCGAGGAACCGCAGGTACCAGCGGGGCATCATGCCGCCCTGCGAGTGTCCGACGACGTCGGTCTCGGCGGCGCCGGTCGCGGCGAGCACCTTGTCGACGAACTCCTTCAGCTGTCCGGCGGACCTCTCGACGGGGCCGAGGCCGTGGAAGAAGGGGACGCCCTCGAGCTGGCCGTAGTCGAGGGAGAAGACGCAGTAGCCGCGGACCTTCAGATAGGGGGCGAGGCCCAGCCAGTTGTCGACGGAGTTCCCGAGGGTGCCGTGGACCAGGACGACGGGACGGGGATGGGCGGCGGACGGCTTGCAGGAGTAGTCGTTCCAGCCGGCGCTGGGAGCGGCGGCGGCCTGGGCGGTGGTGGCGGGGACGGTGACGGCCGCGGCGGTCAGCAGCAGCGCGGCCAGGGGTCTGAGCACTCGTTTCCAGGGCAGCATCGAGTGATCTCCTTGCGGGTCAAGGGAAGTGCGACGGCACGACGCCTGTGATCCGGATCACGAGGATGCTGTTCACTCGTCAAGTTACGAGCGAGTAGCCAACCTGGGAAGTTACGCGTCAGTAAAAACTTCCGGCGGTAACCGGCACCGCCCGCCCCGCCCCCGCCACCGCCCTCACCAGGCGGGCCGCACAGGCCCCTGGGGCGCGATCCGCAGCAACTGCTCCCGCAGCACCCGCACTTCCCCCTCCCCCAGCACCGCGCCCCACTCCCGCACCGCCTCCGCGGCCGCCTCCTCGGCCGCCCGCGTACAGGCCCACCCCCGCTCGGTGAGCACGACCAGCCGCGCCCGCGCATCCTCGGGATGCGCCCGCCGCTCGGCATACCCCTTGCGCACCATCTCGTCGACGAGCTGACTGGCGGCCTGCTTGGTCACCCCGAGATGGACGGCGAGGTCGGTGGCCGTCGCGCCGTCCGGAGCGAGCCGGGCGAAGGCGAAGCCGTGCGCGGGCCGCAGCCCCTCGAAGCCGCGCGCGACCACGCCCTCGTGGATGCGGTGCGTGAGCCCGCCGGCGGCGGCGAGCAGGGCGGCGGACAGGGCCATGGCCTCGGAGTTCTGCACGCATGCATTGAAACACCCTTGACGTGACGGTCAAGTAGCTTGACCATATAGTCAAGTTGCTTGACCATCTCACCCAGCCAGTAGACCGGAGGCAGCCATGCCCGTCATCCGCTCCTCGGAAGCCGTCACACACGAGATCCACGGCGCCCGTTTCGTCTCGTACGCCACACCGCTGAGCGGGAGCAAGGAGTTGTGCGCCTGGCGCGGTGAGATTCCCGCCGGTCTCAAGGCTCCCGCGCACACGGTCAGCCGGGAGGAGATCTTCCATCTGCTCGACGGCGAGCTGCTGATCACCCTCGACGGCCGCACCGACCGGATCACGGCGGGCGACACGGTGATCATCAACCCCGGCGCCACCCTGACCGTCGAGAACCCGACCGGCCGGACCGCGTACTCCTGGGTCACCACCTCCATCGGCCTGGAGGCACGCCTGGCCGACGGCACCCGCATCGCGCCGCCGTGGGCCAACTGACGTCACGCGGAGGGACCTACGCCGCCAGTCCCCCGGGCATCACCGCCCGTGGCCCGAACTTGGCTCGCGCGCGGTCCGCGACCTCCTCGATACGGCGGACCCGCTCGTCCACGGGGTCGAAGGTCAGCTGGTAGGAGGCCTGGTCGGCGGGGTCGAGCCCCTCGGCGCGCAGGACGATCGCGCGCACCCGGGCGCGCTGCAGACCGAGCGCCTCGTACATGCCGTACGCGGTCCTGGTCAGCGCCGGTGAGTGTGCGGTCGGTTCGGTCAGGGTGCGGCTGCGGGTGGTGGCCGACCGGTCGGCGTAGCGCACGGTGAGGGTGAGTGTGCGGCAGACCTTGTCCAGGGCGCGCAGCCGGGCGCCGATCTCCTCGGCGGCGGACAGCAGTGCCCGGCGGTGCCGGTCCGGGTCCAGTTCGTCGCGCTCGAAGGGGCGTTCCGTCGCGAGCGAGCGGGAGACGGCGTTCGGGACGACCCGGCCGCGGTCGACGCCGTTCGCCTTCTCGCGCAGCTCGCGGCCGGCCTTGGCGCCGATCAGCCGCTGGAGTGTGGACAGCGGCGCGGCGGCGACCAGGCCGAGGGTGTCGAGGCCGTAGTCGCCCAGCGTACGGGCGGTTCTGGTGCCGATGCCGGGCAGCGCGGCGACGGGCTTGTCCGCGAGGAACTCCGCAATGGCGTCCCGTCCCTCGGGCACCGCGGACGTCACCCCGGGCACGGCGTCGCCCAGCGCGACCCGGGCCAGCATCGGCCCGGGCCCGGCGCCGATCACGCAGTCGACGCCGTACAGCGCGAGCGAGCGCACCCGGATCACCGAGGCCAGTTCGACGGCGTCCCGCCCGAAGTACCGCTCGGCGCCCCGCAGGTCGGCCAGCGCCCCGTCCGGTGGCAGGGCCTGGACGACGGGCGTGAACTCCTCGAGCATCCCGAGCAGCCGGGGCAGATCGGCCTCGCGCGTCGGAGGCAGCTGGAAACGTACGCAGAGGATGGTCATCCCGCACTCCCCGGACTCTGGTGCCACAACTTCCGTCCCACCGCGGGTCCTTCGCCCGCGGGACGCAGATCGGCCCAGGGGTGCATCTCGTACCCCGTGGGCATGCGGATCTTCCGCTGGTCCGTCGGCTCCTCGTCGGCGGAGCCGGCCGGTCCGGGCGCTCCCTCACCGTCGCCATCGAAGACGCCGGTGCCGGCCAGCCGGGCGGCGACCCCCTCCAGCCCCTCCTCCCGGCGCACCTCCAGCAGTTCCGCGAGGTTCCAGGCGGCGGCGCCCACCACGCTGAGGCTGCGCGGGCCGCGCCGCTGCACCACCCCGCGCACCAGCAGCAGCCAGGAGTGGAAGACGGTGTGGGCGCAGGCGTCGTGGGAGTCGTCGAAGAAGGCGAGGTCGACCAGGCCCGTGCCGTCGTCCAGGGTGGAGAAGATGACCCGCTTGCCGGACCGGATCGGCGGTGTCTGGGTGGCCGCCTTGGCGCCCGCGACCAGCACCGTCTCCCCGTGCCGGGCCTCGCGCAGCCGCCGTGCCGAGACCACGCCCAGCTCGTCGAGGAACTTCCGGTGGTCGTCCATCAGATGGCGCGAGGCGTCCATGGACAGCACGCCCAGTTCGGCGCTGAGCCGCTCCGCCGAGGAGAGGTCGGGCAGCCCGGCCGGGGCGGTCTTCCGCCCTCCGGCCATCGGGAGCTGGCCGCCGCCCGCGCCCCGCGCGCCCCGGTGCAGTTCGGTCAGATGCAGTTGCAGATCACGGCGGTTGGCGCCGAACGCGTCCAGCGCTCCCACCTGCGCGAGCCGCTGGGCCAGCGGACGACTGGGCCGGCCGCGCTCCCAGAAGTCGAGCAGCGAGGCGTACGGCTGCCCCTCGGCGATCCGTGCCGCCTCGGCCTCGCTGATGCCGTGCACATCGGAGAGAGCCAGCCGCAGCCCCCAGTTACCGGACACCAGTTCGATACGGTGTGCGATACCCGACGTATTCACATCCAACGGCAGTACCGGCACCCCCCGCCGCCGCGCGTCCGCCAGCAGCAGCCGCTTGGGATACATCCCGGGATCGTGCGTCAGCAGCCCGGCATAGAAGGCGGCGGGATGATGCGCTTTCAGCCACGCCGACTGGTACGTCGGCACGGCGAAGGCGACCGCGTGCGCCTTGCAGAAGCCGTACGACCCGAAGGCCTCGACGATCTCCCAGGTCCGCTGAATCGTTTCCGCGTCATAGCCCCGGGCCGCCGCGTGCTGCGCGAACCACACCTTGATCCGCCCCTGCGACTCCGGATCCGACAACCCCCGCCGCACCCGGTCCGCCTCACCGCGCCCGCACCTGGTCATGATGTCGACGATGTCGATGATCTGCTCATGGAAGACGACGACCCCGTACGTCTCCTTCAGCGGCCCCTCCAGATCCGGATGCGGATAACGGATCGGCGCCCGCCCGTGCCGCGCCTCGATGAACGGCCGCACCATGTCGGCGGCGACCGGCCCGGGCCGGAACAGCGAGATGTCGACGACGAGATCGTGGAAGGTGGCCGGCTGGAGCCGCCCGACCAGGTCCCGCTGGCCCGGCGACTCGATCTGGAAGCACCCGAGCGTCTCGGCGGATCGCACCAGCCGGTACGTCTCCGGATCCCCCGGCGGCAGGGCGTCCAGATCGACCCGGACACCCGACGCCCGCCCCACTTCCGCCACCGCGTGCGCCATCGCCGACTGCATCCGCACACCCAGCACGTCCAGCTTCAGCAGCCCGAGGTCCTCGACGTCGTCCTTGTCGAACTGCGACATCGGAAAACCCTCGCCGCTGGTCGGCATGACCGGCGTACGCGCGAGCAGCGAGGCGTCCGACAGCAGCACCCCGCACGGATGCATGGCCACCCCGCGCGGCAGGGCGTCCAGCCCCTCGACCAGCTCCCACAGCCTCCCGTACTTCTCCTTCTCCCCGGCCAGCGCGCGCAGCTCGGGCAGTTCCTCCAGGGCCGCACGGGCGTCCCGCGCCCGGATATGCGGGAAGGACTTGGCGACCCGGTCGATCTCGGCCGGGTCCATGGACAGGGCGGCCCCCACATCCCGGATGGCGTGCCGCACGCGATACGTCTCCGGCATCGCGACCGTGGCGACCCGCTCGGTGCCGAACCGGCCGATGATCGCGCGGTAGACCTCCAGCCGGCGCGCGGACTCCACGTCGATGTCGATGTCGGGCAGCACGACCCGCTCCTTCGACAGGAACCGCTCCATCAGCAGCCGGTGCTCGATCGGGTCGGCGTGCGCGATCCCGAGCAGATGGTTGACCAGCGACCCCGCCCCGGACCCCCGGGCGGCGACCCGGATCCCCATCCCCCGCACATCGTCGACCACCTGGGCGACGGTCAGAAAGTAGGAAGCGAAGCCATGGTGGGCGATGATGTCCAGCTCATGGTGCATCCGCTCCCAGTACTCCCGCCGCCGGTCGTACCCGCGCAGCACCATCCCCGCCACCACCCGCGAGGCCAGCGTCCGCTGGGCGGTACGACGCCCGGCGCCCACCAGATGCGGCTCGGGGAAGTGGACGGTGCCGATCCCGAGATCGTCCTCGGGGTCGACCAGACACTCGGCGGCCGCGGCCTCGGTCTGCTCCACCAGCCGGTGAGCGATGTCCCGCCGGAACCCCGCGGCCTCCACGATCCGCTCCGCCGCCCCGAACATGGCCCCCGCGCCCTTGAGCCAGGCCTCGCCGGAGTCCAGCTCCTTGGTCGGGTCGATGGGCACCAGCCGCCGGGCGGAGTCCAGGACGTCGGCGACCGGCCCCAGCCCCGAGTCGGCGTACCGTACGGCGTTGCTGAGCACGGGCCGGATCCGCTGCTCGGCGGCGAACCCGACGGTACGGGCGGCCAGCCGCAGGGACCCCGGACCCGTACCTTTTCGGCCATGCCAGACGGCCTCCAGCCGCAGGTCGTCGCCGTAGACCTCCCGCCAGGGCACGAGCAGCCGCGCCGCACGGTCGGGACGCCCCGCGGCCAGGGCACGCCCGACATCCGACTCGGGCCCGAGCAGCACGGTCAGCCCCTCGGCCCGATGGTGCTCCCAGGGCAGCAGAGGCGTGGGCCCCTCCCCCGCATGCGCCGCCGAGACGAGCCGGCACAGCTCGGCCCACCCCCGGGCACCGTCCCGGGCGAGAAAGATCACGCGGGGAGCCGACTCGTCGACGAAGGCACCGCCCCGCACCGGAGTCCGGCGCCGCCCCCGCCGGTCGTCGCCCTGGGAAGCCTGGGCGCCCGCCACCGCCAGATCCGCCCCGAACACCGGACGGACCCCGGCCTTCGCGCAGGCCTTCGAGAACCGGACGGCACCGGCGAGCGTGTCGCGATCGGTGAGGGCCAGGGCGTCCATGCCCCGCTCGGAGGCGCGCTCGGCCAGCCGCTCCGGATGCGAGGCTCCATATCGCGACGAGAATCCGGAGACGGTGTGCAGATGCGTGAACCCCGGCACACGCACCTCCCGCACTCGTGAGCCGTACCAGCTCTCGAACATCTGTTCCCAGCTACCTCACCCCCACCATAGACCAATTTTCGAATGTGTGTGCGACATCCATTCGGCCCCGTCCCACCTGCGGAAACACCCGGCCGCCCCCGACCGTGGAGGCATGCCGCACAGCTCGTTCCTCAGCGAGGTGAAGGACGCCGTCACCCCCCGGGCCACCCTGCTCATCCTCGGCGTGATCGCCCTCCAGCTGCTGTTCATCGCCTCGTACGTGGGGGCACTGCACGACCCGAGACTCAAGGACGTGCCCTTCGGGGTGGTCGCCCCACAGGCCGCCTCCGCACAAGCGGTGACCCGACTGGAACGACTGCCCGGCTCCCCGCTGGACCCCCGCGCACTGCCCGACGCGGCCACGGCCCGGGACCAGATCACGAACCGGGACATCGACGCCGCCCTGATCATCAACCCGGCGGGCACCGACACCCTGCTCGTGGCCTCCGGCGGCGGCAGGGTCCTCGCCAACACCCTGACGGCCCTCGTCACCACCCTGGAGAGGTCGGAGAAGCGCACCTTCCGCACCGTCGACGTCATCCCGTCCGCCGCCCACGACCCCAACGGGCTCTCGTCCTTCTACCTGGTGGTCGGCTGGTGCGTGGGCGGCTACCTGGGCGCCGCGGCCCTGGCCATCAGCGCGGGAGCGAAACCGTCCAACCCCGAGCGCGCCGCGATCCGCCTGGCGGTCATGGCCCTGGTCGCGATCACCGGCGGCCTCGGCGGAGCCCTCATCACCGGCCCGGTCCTGGACGCCCTCCCCGGCAGCACAGCGGCCCTCTGGGGCCTGGGCGCCCTGATCATCTTCGCCGTGGGCGCGGCCACCCTCGCCCTCCAGGGCGTCTTCGGCACGATCGGCATCGGCCTGGTGATCCTGCTGGTGGTGATCCTCGGCAACCCGAGCGCCGGCGGCGCCCTTCCCCCGCCCCTGCTCCCGCCCTTCTGGAAGGCGATCGGCCCGGCACTGCCCCCGGGAGCGGGCACCTGGGCCACCCGCTCGATCGCCTACTTCGAGAACAACGCCATGACCGCGTCGCTCCTGGTGCTGGCGGCCTGGGCGGTGGCGGGAGCGGCCATCACCCTGGTGGCCGCCGCAATGCGGAAGCGAGTCGCCACCCCACCCCCGGCGCACACACCGTAGGACGCATGCAAAAGCCCCGCCCCTCACACAAGGGGCGGGACTTCACAGGGCTACGAGTCAGCCGATCTCGGTACCGGTCGCCGACAGCGCCTCGGTCACCGGCTGGAAGAACGTCTCGCCACCGGAGGTGCAGTCACCGCTGCCACCGGAGGTGAGCCCGACCGCCTTGTCGCTCGAGAAGAGCGCGCCGCCGCTGTCACCGGGCTCGGCGCAGACGTCGGTCTGGATCAGACCGTTCACGATGTCGCCGTTGCCGTAGTTCACGGTGGCGTCGAGGCCCGTGACCTTGCCGTCGTGCACCTGGGTCGTCGACCCGCTGCGGGTGACCGCCATGCCGACGGTCGCCTCGGCGGCACCCGAGATCTTCTGGGTGGAGCCGTTGTAGAGGTTCACCTCGCTCGGGTGAGCCACCTCGGCGGTGTACTTGACCAGCCCGTAGTCGTTGTCCGGGAAGCTGGAGTCCGCGTTGGTGCCGATCTCCTTGCCGCTGGAGTCCGACCAGGTGGAGATGCCCTCGGTGCAGTGACCGGCGGTCAGGAAGAACGGCTCGCCGCCCTTGACGACGTTGAAGCCGAGCGAGCAGCGGCCGCTGCCACCGGTGATCGCGTCGCCACCGGCGATGAAGGGCTTGTACTCCCCCTTCGACCTCTTCAGCTCCGCCTTCGCGCCGAGCCCGTCGACGACCTTCGTCAGCGTCGCCCACTCGGCCTTGGAGACCGTACGGTCGGCGGTCACGACGACCTTGTTCGTGGTCGGGTCGGTCACCCAGGCGGTGCCGGGGATCGTCGCGTCCGCCTTCAGCGTGCCGCGGGCGCTCTTCAGCTCGGCGAGGGAGTTCGCCACGACTCTCGCCTTGGCGCCGGCCTTCTCGACGGCCTTGGCCGCGGCCTCGTCGAGCACGTTCACCACGAGGTTCTTGCTCTTCGTGTCGTAGTACGTACCCGCCGAGTCGGCGCCCAGGTCCTTGGCCAGCGTCGAGGCGAGCTTTCCGGCCGCGGAGACCGACAGGGTCTCGGGCTCACTGACCTTCGCAGGCTCGCTGGCGTTCGCAGACTGGAAGGTCACTCCGGCGGCGACCAGTGCGGCGACACCCGCACCTGCCAGGGCTGCACGCCGCTTGGGTATGCGTCGGTGCTTCAACTCACGTCCTCCTGTGGGGGGTCGGCCCTGGAGGTTGTGGGGACCTCGCGGGCCGGAAGGCCTTGTTGACGAGCGCCCACTATTCCGAGGACCACAGGGAGCACACAAGGTCGAGTTCAGGACGCGCGTAGATCACGGGCCCCACTCCCCCACATTTTGACCGCGCACGGTCAAATCGGACCCAACTCGCACCCGCTTCACACGCGTTCACACTGCAAACATTACGCGCGAGTAATGTGCGCGCACTCTGCGAGGTCTGGCCATGGCTGAAAATCGCCCAACCAACCGCCCCCAATCGGCATCCGAGGGGCGGACATTGACACATCTTTACGTGCACTCTCCATAAGCCATGACAAGAAGCCACAAACCGCCCCAGCCGACAAAGGAAAGCCCCCGCACGCATTGCGTGCGGGGGCACAGAACGCTGCCTGCTGCTGCCCGGTAGGGCCTAGTACACGCTGACCCCGTAGGCGCTCAGGGCCTCCGTGACGGGCTGGAAGAACGTCGTACCACCGGAGGAGCAGTTGCCGCTGCCGCCGGAGGTCAGACCGTACGCGGTGCCGTTGCTGCCGTAGAGCGAGCCGCCGGAGTCGCCGGGCTCGGCGCAGACCGTGGTCTGGATCAGGCCGGAGACGATGTCGCCGCCGCCGTAGTTGACGGTGGCGTTGAGGGCGGTGACCCGGCCGCTGTGCGTACCGGTCGTGGAGCCGTCGCGGATGACGGTGGTGCCCACGCTCGGGGTGGCCGCGCGCGTGATGTCCACGCCGTTCGCGGTGCCGGGCCGCGCGACGGACCCGCTGTAGCGCACCAGGCCGTAGTCGTTGCCCGGGAAGCTGGAGCCGGCGGTGGAGCCGATGACCGTGGTGCGGCCGGAGTTGGAGTACCAGGTGCCCGCGCCGTCGGTGCAGTGACCGGCGGTCAGGAAGAACTGCTGGCCGCTGCTGTTCTGGACGTTGAAGCCGAGGGAGCAGCGCCAGCTACTCGCATAGATGGCGTCGCCGCCCTGGATGAGCTTGTTGAACTGGCCGGGGGTGCGCTTGATCGTGAGCGCGTCGGCGTTGGCGCCGGCCTGCTGCTTGATCTTCGCGATCTCGGCCTGGGTGACCGTGCTGTCGACGGTGACGAGCACACGGTCGGTCTTGCTGTCGACGGCCCAGGCGGTGCCCGGGATGTCGGCCTTCAGGATCGAGCCGCTCGCACTCTTGAGCTCGGCGGCGCTGAAGGTGGTGGGGGTGTCGGACGCGTTCGCGCTGGGGATCGCGATCGCTGCGGCGGCGACGAGGCCGGTGGAAACGGCGATCAGCCGGGTCCGTCTCGAGATGCCGCTGCGGGGGGTGGTGCGCTTGATCCTCACTTTTCGTTCCTCCACAGGGGAAGTAGGGGGCCCTCGTGGGGTCTCGGGCCCGTGAGGCGCAGCCCGGGACCGCGCGTCCGGTTCCCGAACACGCCGTGCCCCTGACAAGCGCTGTGGGGGAGTATTCGGCCGAACGGCCGGTAGGCGCAAGAGGGCCTTTCAGCCGTCAACCTTTCCTGACAGCGCCTCAGCAGTTGCAGCCGCAGTCGCAGCCGTCGCAGCCGCAGTTGTCACAGCAGTTGCCGCAACAGTCGCAGCAGCTGCAGCAGTCCCCGCATCCGCTGCAGTCGCAGTTGCCGCACTGCCCTTCCTTGCGCTCGCCCGTCCACGGGTCCTGGTACGTGCCGCAGCACATCTGACACGTACAGGCGAGTCCGAGCCACACCGCGCACCCGGCGAGCAGCCCGCGCCGGTTGCCGCGCGGCGGCTCCGGCGGCGGAGCGCCGGGACCGCCCGGTGCGCCGGTACCGGGCGGCGCATGGGGGCCGGCCGCCTCGGGAGCGGCGGTGTGAGCACAGGCGGCCGTACCGAAGGCGCGGTCGACGGAGGTGCGCAGCTCATGCACGAGGAGCCGGTGCACCAACCGCCCGTCGGTGAACTCCGCCTCCCGCAGCGCCAGCCGGATGCCGTGCACCGCGTCGTCGGCGAGCCGCCGGGCCTCCGGGAGAGAGGTGCCGGTCGCGGTGATCGGGTTCCAGGCGCCTGACGCGGCGTCAGCGTGCCGGTCCTCCACGGCGTCCAGCAGGTGGGCGAGGCGCCCGAAGAGCCGTCCGGCCTCGGCGAGCGGCCCGGCGTTGTGCGGCCGGCCGGCGAGGACCGTCGTGTGCGCGAAGGCGGCGGCGGTCGCGGTCTCGGTCGGTTCGGTCACCGTCAGGATCGGCGTCCCGAGCCCGGCGAGCGCCTCGATGCCGCCCTGCCGGTCCACGGCATCGACCAGGACGGCCGTGTCGAACCCGACGGCGGAGCCGGTCCGTGCCCCGGCCCGGTCCCAGCCCTTCGCGACCCGGCGCGCGGCGCGCGCCACCGGCGCCCGGGCCAGCAGCCCGTCTCCGTCGGCGACATGGTCGCGCACCTTGGCGGAGGCGAGCACCAGCGACACGGCCGCAGCGAGCCGCGCTCCCTCACCGTGCGCGACGGACGCGGTGCGCATCCCGCGCAGCGGACAGGGACCCGCCGTACGCCGTCCCACACCACTCGACGCGCCGGTCGCGAGGCCCGTCTGAGCCTCCGTCAATACAGAGACGAGAAGCCCGTCATAGTTCGTGACGATCCGCGCGAGCTGCCCGTGGTCCCCGCGCAACGCGAGACACAGCCCACACAAATGCGCCATCCAGTGGGCGGTGAGACTCTCACCGAGTCGATGCCGACAGGGCCTGACCATTCCGAACACGACGTTCCCCCGCGCTCCGTACGACGTTTGAGCGCCGCATGATATCGGCCAACCCGTTCACCCGTACGCACTGTCCATCACCCAAACGCCGTGAAGAATCATATTTCACTCACAGTCAGCAGTCGTTTACGACAAGGCCCTTGGGAAACACGGACTCTCGACGGAATCGCTGTGCACCAGTACCGTCACAAACCCCCCGTGCGGCGTCTATCCACTTGGCGCGCCATCCGCATCATGGACGACCATAGGGATGCGGAAAGCAGAAAGACCGCTGTGAGAGGAGGCGTCCATGGGATCGGTACGCAAGGCAAGTGCCTGGCTTGGCCTCGTCGACGACAACGAAGACGAGCGTTACTACGACGACGACTACTCCGACGGGACCGAGTCCGGGGAGGCCTGGGTCACCGATCCGCGTGTCAAGGTGGCCTCGGACGTCGCCGAGGAGAGAGGCCGCCGCATCGGCACGGTGACCCCGGACAGCTTCCGGGACGCCCGCGCCATCGGTGAGCTGTTCCGCGAGGGCGTGCCGGTCATCATGAACCTCACGGCCATGGACGCCGCCGACGCCAAGCGCGTGGTCGACTTCGCGGCCGGGCTGATCTTCGGGCTGCGGGGTTCGATCGAACGGGTGTCGACGCGGGTGTTCCTGTTGACCCCCGCCAACACGGAGATCGTGAACGGCGACCCGGCCGGGCACCGCACGGACGGCTTCTTCAACCAGAGCTGAGGCAGGGCCGCTCACCGGCCCTGCCCCCGCGCAGGGTTCACCGGACGGCGTCTAGCGAAAGGCGTCGAGTCCGGTGAGCGCCTTGCCCAGCACGAGCTGGTGCATCTCGACGGTGCCCTCGTAGGTGAGCACCGATTCGAGGTTGGTCGCGTGCCGCATCACGGGGTATTCGAGCGAGATCCCGTTGGCGCCGAGAATGGTGCGGGCCGTGCGGCAGATCTCGATCGCTTCCCGGACGTTGTTGAGCTTGCCGAAGCTGACCTGCTCGGGACGCAGGCGGCCGGCGTCCATACGCCGCCCCAGATGATGGGCGAGCAGAATCCCCTTGTGCAGTTCGACCGCCATGTCGGCGAGTTTGGCCTGGGTGAGCTGGAAGCCGCCGATGGGCCGCCCGAACTGCTCCCGCGACTTCGCGTAGTCGACCGCGGCCTCGAACGAACTGCGGGCCGCGCCCATGGCGCCCCAGACGATTCCGTACCGGGCGTGGGACAGACAGCTGAGCGGTCCGCGCAGGCCGGTGCCCTCCGGGAGTACGGCGTCGGCGGGCAGTCGTACGTCGTCGAGGACGAGTTCGCTGGTCACCGAGGCGCGCAGGGACCACTTGTGCTTGATCTCCGGCGCGGAGAACCCGCTGCTGCCGGCCGGCACGACGAACCCTCGGATCCCGTCCTCGGTCTGCGCCCATACGACGGCGACACCGGCGACCGAGCCGTTGGTGATCCACATCTTGCGCCCGTTGAGCACCCAGTCGGAGCCGTCGCGCTTGGCGTACGTCCGCATGGAGGCGGGGTCGGAGCCGTGGTCGGGCTCGGTGAGCCCGAAACAGCCGATGACCTCGCCGGAGGCCATCCTCGGCAGCCACTCCTGCTTCTGCGCCTCGCTCCCGAAGCGGTGGATGGCGTACATGGCGAGGGAGCCCTGCACCGAGACGAGGGAACGGATGCCGGAGTCGGCGGCCTCCAGTTCCAGGCAGGCGAGCCCGTACTGCACGGCGGAGGCGCCGGCGCACCCGTATCCGCTCAGCGACATCCCGAGCGCGCCGAGCCCGCCGAGCTCCCTCGCCAGCTCCCTGATCTCGGGCAGCTCCCCCTTCTCGTACCAGTCGGCCACATACGGCAGCACCCGGTCCGCGGCCCAGGCCCTGACCGTGTCCCTGATGCCGAGGTCCTCCGGATCCAGCAGGTCGTCAAGACCGAGCGGGTCACCGGGGTCGAAGGGAGGAATCCTGGACGACTCGGACATGCTGACACCCTCCGAAGCTCTTTAACTAGCACCGCTAATCAAGACGCTACGACGCCTGCCCACCCACGCACCACCCGTAGCTCCCAACTGAGGGGTCGAGGTCGCCGGCGGGGGCCAAGCACCATCGGCGCCCGCGGCCCCGATTCCTACGATCCACCAAGCACCAACGGCAGGGCCAGCAAGCCTCCAGCTCAGACATTCCCCCGGGCGCAGCCCGGGACCACCGACTCCGCACCACCGGGGCAAAGAGCTACCGGGGACCGGCCACCGGGCGGCGGGGCCACCAGGGTGCGGGCGCTGCGGGGCCACCAGGTCACCGCACCACCAGGCTGCGAGGCCATCAGGGTGCGGGGGGTGCAGGCTACCTGGCCGCCGCACCACCGGGCTGCGGAGCCACCGGGCTACGGAGCCACCGGGCTACGGAGCCACCGGGGCGCCGGGCCGCCACACCACCGAGTTGCGGGCCACCTGGCCGCCTCACCACCGGCCCCCGGCCCCCGGCCACCACAGCGGCAAGCCCTCCGGACCCAGCCCCCAATGCCCTCACCCAAGACCACCCGCAAGCCGCCGACGGCGCCCCGCCCCCACGGGCGACCCGGACCCCTCGGTCGGCAGTTACGGGCGGTGCGTGGGTGGGCGATTCACACCGAGACGCGCGACTCCGTCGCGTCCCTCTGGGCGGGTACCTCCACCGCACCCGCCTCCTCCTCACACTGCATGGTCCGCGGCAACCGCAACGCCATCACCGCGCCGAGCAGCAACAACCCCGCACTCACCAGCAACGTCACATGCAGCCCGTGCACGAACGCGTCCCGGGCGGCATGCCGCAGAGCGGCCCCGGCCGCCCCGCCCAGCTGCGCGGCGACCTCGTAGGCCTCCCCCAGCGAATGCCCCGCCGAGGAGGACGCCGACTCCGGCACCCCCGACACACCCGACAGTCCAGGCGCGTACGCCGCGTTCATCACGCTGCCGAGCAACGCGATCCCGATCCCGGCCCCGAGCTGGTACGACGTCTCACCGATCGCCGCGGCCCCACCCGCCTGCTCCTGCGGCGCCTCGCTCAGCATCGACTCGTACGCCCCGAACAGCGTCGTCTCCAGCCCGAAGCCCAGCAGCACGAACGCGGCCAGCATCAGCGGCCAGTCGTCCGTCCGGCCCAGCGCCGTCAGCAGCAGCACCGCGACGGCCGTGAGGCAGAACCCGACGCTCACCATCCGCCGCGGCCCGAACCGCCGCAGCATCCGCGCACCGGCCAGCCCGGCCGCCATCGCGGCGAACGTCAGCGGCAACAGCCGCAGCCCCGTCTCCAGGGGCGACAGCGCCAGCACCAGCTGGAGGTACTGCGCCGCGATCAGCTCGAGGCCGACCAAGGCCAGCATCGCCAGCACGATGCAGCCGACGGACGTACTGAACGCCGGCCGCGCGAACATCTTCAGATCGACCAGCGGATGCGCCCGCCGCCTCTGCCGTCGTACGAACGCCACCAGCAGCCCCGCGCCCGCCACCAACGGCAGCACGGTGAGCAGGCTCTCCACCGGCTCCCCGCCGCCGAGTCTCTTGACGCCCAGCACCATGCCGAACAGCCCGGCCGCCGCCATCAGGGCCCCGACGACGTCCCAGGGACCGGTGCCGTCGCCCTTCGACTCGGGCAGCAGCAGCCGCCCCACCGGAAGGCTGACCAGCATCAACGGAATGTTGACGAGAAAGACCGAACCCCACCAGAAGTGCTCCAGCAGGAAGCCGCCCAGCAGCGGCCCGACCGCCGCGCCCACCGCGGCCACGGCGCTCCAGATACCGATCGCGAGCGCCCGTTCACGCCGGTCCGGGAAGACCTGGCGCAGGATCGACAGGGTCGCGGGCATGATCATCGCGCCGCCCACACCGAGCAGCGCCCGCGCCACGATCAGTACCGGGGCGTTGTCCGCCAGGGCCGCCATCCCGGAGGCCACGCCGAACAGCGCGTACCCGAGGAGCAGGACCCTTCGGCGGCCGACGCGGTCGCCCAGCGTGCCGAACAGGATCAGCAGCGAGGCGCAGACCAGCGGGTAGATGTCGACGATCCAGAGCAGCTCGATGCCGCCGGGCCTCAGATCCTCGGTGACGGCGGGGACGGCTACATGGAGCACGGTGGCGTCCACGGCGACCAGCAGCAGGCTGACGCAGAGGACGACGAGAACCACCCAGCGGTTGGCACCGGCCCCGGCCGCCCGACGGCGCAGCGCAGCGGCGGCCGTGGTCGTCCCGGACATGTACGTACCTCCCAGATGTTCCTCGCGATCGGCGGGCTCACGGGGTGGGGGACGCCCCCGCGACTCGGCCGGAGAGGAGCGGTGGTCTCCGGCCCGCGCAAACGAAAAGCGAGTGACACGTCAGCGTACGCGAGTCCCCGCCGGAGCCTAGTGGCGGACCTCTCACAGTTCCGGCCGAACGATGTGGCGTACGCCACTCCCCGCCGCCCCCCCTCTGTCTCGACCACGCCCCGGCCGGCCGCCCGGTTCCGCCCCGGGTCGATAATCGGGCCCGTGACCGATCTCGAGACGCGCGTGACCCCGTCGTCCCGCGCCGGGGCGCTGCGCCGGGCGGCCCCGGCGCTGCTGGGGTACGCGGCCGTGCGTGCCCTGGGCCTCGTCGCCCTGGCCGTGTGGAGCGCGGCCCGGGACAAGAGCGCGTACACGCTGCTGACCGCCCGCTGGGACGCGCTCTGGTACACCCGGGTCGCCGAGCTCGGCTACGGCTACGAGGTGCGCCTGGCGAACGGGGACGTGCACTCGAATCTCGCGTTCTTCCCGCTGCTGCCCTGGCTGGAGCGGCTGGTGGCGGCGGTGTCCCCGCTGTCGTACGCGGACGGGGGTTTCCTCGTCAGTCTGCTCGCCTCGCTCGCCGCGGCCTGGGGGATCTTCGCGGTGGCCGACCATGTGTACGGCCGCCGGGCCGGGGTGTGCGCGGTGCTGCTGTGGGCCGTCCTCCCGGTCGGGATCGTGCAGTCGATGGCGTACAGCGAGTCCCTCTTCACGGCGCTCGCCGCGTGGGCGCTGTACGCGGTCCTGACCGGCCGCTGGCCGGTGGCGGGCGTGCTGGCCCTGCTGGCGGGGCTGACCCGTCCGGTGGGGTTGGCGGTGGTGGCTGCGGTGTGGGTGACGGCCCTTGCCTCTTTCGTGCGGGACCGACGCGCGGGCGAGCCGGACGGCGCACGGATCACGCCAAGCGCCCCCACTCCCGCCCCCGCTCCCACTTCCGCTTCCATCTCCCTCCACGCCTCCCCCGACGCCTCTCGCGTCCTCGGCATGCTCCTGGCCCCCCTCGGCACCGCCGCCTACGTGCTGTGGGTCGGCCACCACACCGGCAAGGGGCCGCTCGGCTATCTCGACGTGCAGGCCGGGTGGCGCAACGGCTTCGACGGCGGTTACGCCTTCGCCCGCTTCGTCGCCGAAAAGTTCACGTCGTTCCCCTCGGCCCTGGCCGGCGTCGGGCTGATCGTCGGGGTCGCGTCAGTCGTCTGGCTGTATGTGGTCGGGGTACGTCAGCGCCAGCCGCTGCCGCTGCTGGTCTACACCGGGGTCGTCACCGCGCTCGCGCTCTGCGCGTCGAGCTACTTCGGCTCGAAACCGCGCCTGCTGGTGCCCGCCTTCCCCCTGCTGCTGCCCCTTGCACTGGCCCTGGCCCGGCTGCGTACGCGCAGGTCAGCGCTGGTGCTCGGGTCCGTCGCCGTGGCCTCCGCGGTGTACGGGGCGTTCTGGCTGAACGGCTCCGGTCCGCCCTGACCCGCTGTGAGCGCAGGGGGAATTCCGCGCCATGCTCCGGTGAACGAATTCAAAAGCGCAATAAAACCCCCATCCGGAATGATCAAAGGAATTGAAGGCCGCAGCGGCCGACGATTGCAGATTCGGTGGAAATAAACCTCCTCCTGAGAGGAATCCCACATCACATCGTCATCACAAAGCCGTTGATTCGCCCGGGATCAGAGCTCACTCGCTGTAACGTCGATTGGGTGCGTACCGAACCGAAGCTCACCCGTCTGGACCGGGTGTTCGCCCGGCTGGATCGTGAGCCGGAACGACCCGCCCACATCGATGTGCCGAAGATGAGCAGGCACCGCATCGTGCTCGTCGCCGCCACCGCGGCGTTCTACGGCGCGATCGTGTGGGCTGTGGTGATCACGTCCTGGCTGGTCCGGCTCGACTGGCAGGTCATGTTCTTCCGGCCGTACCAGCAGTGGTCGGAGATCCACTGGTTCGTCGACTACTACGTGGTGCTCGGCCAGCGCGGCCCGACCGCGGTGATGGTCTCGGCCTGGCTGGGCTGGCGCTCCTGGCGGCAGCACACCCTGCGTCCGCTGCTCGCCCTCGGCGTCTCACTGCTGCTGCTGAACATCACGGTCGGCGCCGCCAAGTACGGCATGGGCCGCCTGGGGCCGCACTACGCGACCATCATCGGCTCGAACGAGATGGGCCTGGGCGGCGATATATTTCCGAGCGGTCACACCGCGAACGCCGTGGTGACCTGGGGAATCCTGGCCTATCTGGCCTCCACCCCCAGAGCGCGCCGCTGGCTGTCCGCCGTGTCCGCCGTGACCTCGCTCGGGGTCGGGCTGGCCACCGTCTACCTCGGTACGCACTGGCTGAGCGATGTGCTCCTCGGCTGGGTCGCGGGCCTGCTGATCATGCTCGCCCTGCCCTGGTTCGAGCCGCTGATCGCCCGTGCCGAGGCCAGGATCTTCGACCTGCGCGACCGCTGGCGGTCCCGCCGGAGCGGTACGGCCTCCGCCCCGGTCAGCGCGCCGCCCGTGGTGGTCACGCCGCTGCCCGCCGACCGGGAGGACGTCGCGGCCCGTACGCCCCGGGCCCCGGCCTATCTGGCCCCGGGTCCGCACACGGCCCGCTCGGAGCGCACCCCGGTCACCCCGGCCGGCAGCCGCCGACCACCGCACCCGGAGCGGCACCCGCGCGGCTCGACCTCCTCGGCCCACCCCTGACGGGCACACGAAGGCCCCGGTTCCGGAGCGGAACCGGGGCCTTCGCCGTGTCTCAGCCCTTCCAGGCGCGCGCCACGCGGCCGCCCTTCACCTCGAAGTTCAGCCGTCCCACGCGGTACTCCATCGTGATGATCGCCCCCGGCGGCAACGAGCGCACCGTCGGCCAGCCGCGCTCACGCGCGAGGTGTTCGGCCCGGTCGGCCGCCAGGCCGACATAGGTGTCCGGGCTGTCGTCGGGTTCCGCGGAAGGTGTCGGAATCGGTGCCATGCCGCCACGCTACCTCCGGTGGCTGTCCGGCCCCGGTCACACTTCTGTCACAAGATCACGACAGCCGTTTCCCGCGATGTCCGTCACACGGACGAGCGGTTCCGTAGGCCTTCTGTAGGCCTTCCGCAGGCATTCGATCGTAATTCCCGCGTGTCACATGAGCTCATGGAAAAGCCCGGCGGAAAGTGCCGGGAGAAGTACCCCCGGAGCTCCATTCCATTCCGGCGCCGCCATCGGTCCGGCCGAGCCGGCGCCGCACAGGAAATGCGTGGATCGGGCACGGAGAGGCCGATACGCCCCTGTCGGAGCGCGCGGTGACCCGAGCATCATGACGTGAGCTCGCGGGCACGTACGGCGCGGGCTTCGGCGGGCCCGGTACGCGATGGCGAAGGGGCGAGCGAGCGATGGGGACGCAGACCGTACAGGCGACGGCGCCGACCGTTCCGAGGACGCGGCACGGGCGGGTGGTGGTCGACTGGCTGACGACGACGGACCACAAGAAGATCGGCCATCTCTACCTGATCACGTCGTTCCTCTTCTTCCTGGTCGCCGGTGTGATGGCGCTGCTGATGCGCGCCGAGCTGGCCCGCCCGGGACTCCAGATCATCGACAACACCCAGTTCAACCAGGCGTTCACGCTGCACGGCACGATCATGCTGCTGCTGTTCGCGACGCCGACCTTCGCGGGCTTCGCCAATGAGCTGATGCCGCTCCAGATCGGCGCGCCCGATGTCGCCTTCCCCCGGCTGAACATGCTCTCGTACTGGCTGTTCCTGTTCGGCGGGCTGATCGTGCTCGGCTCACTGCTGGTGCCCTCGGGGCCGGCGGACTTCGGGTGGACCGCCTACGCCCCGCTCAACAGCCTGGAGCGCACGCCGGGTCTCGGAGCCGATCTGTGGATCATGGGGCTGGCGCTGTCCGGCTTCGGCACGATCCTCGGCGCGGTCAACTTCATCACCACCATCATCGGGATGCGCGCCCCCGGGATGACGATGTTCCGGATGCCGATCTTCGTCTGGAACACGCTGTTCACGTCGATCCTGATCCTGATGGCGTTCCCGGTGCTGGCGGCGGCGCTGCTGGTGCTGGAGGCGGACCGGCGGTTCGGCGCGCAGGTCTTCGACGCGGCCAACGGCGGGGCGATCCTGTGGCAGCACCTGTTCTGGTTCTTCGGGCATCCCGAGGTGTACATCATCGCGCTGCCGTTCTTCGGGATCATCACGGAGATCATCCCGGTCTTCAGCCGCAAGCCGATGTTCGGCTATCTGACGCTGGTCGGCGCGACGATGGCGATCACGGGCCTCTCGGTGGTGGTGTGGGCGCACCACATGTTCGTCACCGGCGCGGTGCTGCTGCCGTTCTTCTCCTTCATGAGCTTCCTGATCGCGGTGCCGACGGGCGTGAAGTTCTTCAACTGGACCGGCACGATGCTCAAGGGCTCGCTGTCCTTCGAGACCCCGATGCTGTGGGCGACGGGCTTCCTGGTGACGTTCCTGTTCGGCGGGCTGACCGGGGTGATCCTGGCGTCGCCGCCGATGGACTTCCAGGTGACGGACTCGTACTTCGTGGTCGCGCACTTCCACTACGTCGTCTTCGGCACCGTCGTCTTCGCGATCTTCGGCGGGTTCTACTTCTGGTGGCCCAAGTTCACCGGGAAGATGCTCGACGAACGGCTCGGCAAGATCCAGTTCTGGGTGCTCTTCGTCGGCTTCCACACCACGTTCCTGGTGCAGCACTGGCTGGGCGCCGAGGGCATGCCCCGCCGGTACGCGGACTACCTGGCCGCGGACGGGTTCACCGCGCTCAACACCGTCTCGACGATCGGCGCGTTCCTGCTGGGCATGTCGACGCTGCCGTTCCTCTACAACGTGTGGAAGACCGCGAAGTACGGCGAGAAGGTCGAGGTCGACGACCCCTGGGGCTACGGCCGCTCCCTGGAGTGGGCGACGTCCTGCCCGCCGCCCCGGCACAATTTCACGGCGCTGCCCCGGATCCGGTCCGAGTCGCCGGCGTTCGACCTGCACCATCCGGAGTACGCGGCGGTGACTGCGCAGCCCGAGCCAAAGCGCCATCAAGCCGGTCGCGAGTCCTCCTGACCGCCTCGACCAGCTCCACCGGCTCCAGCACCTCGAACTCGAAGCCCAGCATCACCACGTGGATGACCATCACGTCGAGGCTCCCGGCGCCGCAGCGCAGCAGGCAGCTGTCGGGGCCCTCGGCCTCCAGTACCCCGGCGGAGGGTGAGATGTGGGCGGCGGCCTCCTCCAGGGGCGCCAGGAGCCGCACCACGGCGTGGGTGGCGTACACGCGCGTGGAGACGCCCTGGGAGACGTAGGCGGCGAGGTCCTCGGCGGGCGGCTCGCGCGGTACGAAGCGCGGGCCGTGCGGCGGCCTGGGCGTGACGCGGTCCACGCGGAAGGTGCGCCAGTCCTCCCGCTCCAGGTCCCAGGCGACCAGGTACCAGCGGCGCTCGGTGCACACCAGGCGGTGCGGTTCGACGCTGCGGCGGCTGAGGGTGCCGTCGTGGCCGCGGTACTCGAAGCGCAGCCGCTCGGCGTCCCGGCAGAGGTGGGCGAGTTCGGTCAGCACGACGGGGTCGACGGCGTCGGGCACGGGGCCGCGCAGCATCGGCACGGTGAAGGCGTTGAGGGCGCCCACCCGGCGGCGCAGCCGGTTCGGCAGCACCTGTTCCAGCTTGGCGAGGGCCCGTACGGAGGTCTCGCCGATGCCCTCGATGCCCTGCCCGGCGGCCGTGCGCAGCCCGACCGCCACGGCCACGGCCTCGTCGTCGTCCAGCAGCAGCGGCGGCAGTTCGGCGCCGGCGCCCAGCTGGTAGCCGCCGCCCGTGCCGGGGCTGGCGTTGACCGGGTAGCCGAGCTCGCGCAGCCGGTCGACGTCGCGGCGCAGGGTGCGGGCGCTGACGCCGAGCCGCTCGGACAGGTCGGCGCCGGACCACTCGCGGTGGGCCTGGAGCAGGGACAGCAGACGCAGCAGGCGTGCCGAGGTCTCCAACATGGGGCGAGTCTGCCAGCCCTTGCGGACAACTTCTGTCCTCAAGGCCCTGCTGTCCTCAAGGCCCTGCTGTCCTCAAGGCCCTGCTGTCCTCAAGGCTCGTACGCCAGCTGCGGTACGTCGAAGCAGGTGCGGTTCATGTCGCCCTGGCCGACCCAGCCCTCGCCGTCCTGCCAGCGGGCCACCGACAGGCAGGTATCCCGGGTCTTCGGGGGCTCGGCGAGCCGCCTGAACTCGACGGGCAGGAGCAGTCCGCCCGCCGTGTAGCCCTGGCTGCGGTTCATGAACGCGTCGACGCACGCGCGCGTGACGCCGCTCTTCGCGCAGGACTTCGCCGCGTCCGTGAACCAGCGTGCGGCGGCCCATCCCTCCAGCTGCCACTGGGAGTGCGTCTCCAGGTCTTTCGTCGCCTCGCGGAACTCCCGTACGGCCGGGTGGCCGGTGTCGTCGAAGTCGCGGCTCGCGCCGGTCGCCCAGAGGGCGTTGCGGCAGCGCGGGGCGTCCTCGTAGTCGTCGGGGACGGTGGACGTCCAGTTCTGCACGTTGGTCACCTTGGCGGTGACGTCGGTGCCGACCTGGTCCATGGCCTGGCAGAGCCGGGCGTTGCCGTGGCTGTCGATGGCGTCGAAGACCAGGTCGGCGCCCTGTTCCTTCAGATCGGCGGCGACGGCCCGGAAGTTGGGCAGGGCGAAGTCGACCTGCTCGGTGACGACCTTGTAGCCCTCGGCGCGCAGGCCCCGCTCGACGAGCCGGGCGTAGGCGGCGGAAGCGGACTGGTTGTAGGAGACGACGGCCGCGGTACGGGCGCCGTGCTCCCGTTTGAAGTAGCGGTAGACCTCGGTCCCCCCGTACAGCTTGCCGTCCCAGCCGGTGGTGCCGTCACGGGGCGCGAGGCTGCCGTAGATGCCGTAGAGGTGCGGGTAGGTGTCGTAGGCGCCGCCGATGGGCTGGCCGCCGATGTCGGGCACGCGCGCGCGGGAGACACGGGAGGCGCCCGCGTAGTCCAGGGCGGTGGTGGCGACCAGGGCGACGACGTCGTCCTCCTCGACCAGCTTGTGGACGCACTCGTTGTTGCCGACGCCGCTGCCGCCGTCGTCGCACAGGAGCACCTCGACGCGGCGGCCGTCGATGCCGCCGCGCGCGTTGAGCCGGTCGAACCAGGCCTTGGCGCCGTCGCGCGGGCCGGTGAAGGCGTTGCCGCCGACCGGGCTGGTGGCGCTGGTGATGATGCCGACCCGCAGGGACGCGGAGTCCCGGGGCGCCGGGGTGCGGTCGTCACGCTCGAAGTCGCTCTCCGGGAGCCGGCTGCCGCAGGCCGCGCTCAGGGCGAGCAGCAGCACCGCGGCGAGGATCTCAGCAGCCCGGGACCGGCGACCCATTGCCGCTCATCTGCACCAGCGAGCACAGCGTCTTGACGGACACCTTCCAGGTGCCGTCCTGCTCGACGGCCGTCCCGGAGGCGTCCGGCAGGGCGGTGGCCCCCTTCAGAGTGAGCGTGTACGTCACGTCCGCCCCGGTCGCCGAGGTGAACTCGACCTTGGTGACCTGCGCCTCGACCTGCCCGCCGCGTTCGTCACCGCTGAAGGCCTGCAGCACCGGGCCCATCCGGTCGCCGTTCTCCAGGACGGCCTGTTTGTCCTCGGTCGAGGTCTGCGGGTCGAAGAACGTCTCCCAGTTCTGCTTGATCTCCTTCTCGGCCGCGGTCCGGTCCGCCGGCGCGCTGGCCGGGGCGCTCGTGGTCCGCTCCGCGGTCGGTGTGGGCGGCGTGCTCTCGCTGCCGCCGCCGCTGTCGTCACTGCACGCCGCGAGGGCCGGGGCGAGGGCCAGGACCAGGGCGGCCGCGATCGCCGTACCCCGTCCCGCGGCTCGCGGGCCCTCTTTCGCTCTACCCCGCCTGAGGTCGCTGCCGAGAACCATCTGGCTCACCACCGGGTGTCGGTCCGGGCCATGTGCGCCCGGTGCTTTCAGGGTCAGCTTCCACGGGGCATAGTGCAAGCGATCGCCGGACTTGAACAGGCAGCCAGCACACAGCCGAACCGACGTGTGGGAGCCAGCGATGCGAACAAGCCGACTGCGGACCGTGCATCCCGTCCTGTGGACCGGCTGGGCCGCGCTGGCCGCGGGCGCGGTGCTGTGCGTCGTCGGCTGGTACGGCGTCTCCGGTGAGCGCTTCGCGGAACGGCAGCTGCCCTATCTCGCCTCCTGCACGGTCCCCGGCGCGGCGCTGATCGTCTCCGGGGCGGTGCTGCTGGCCCACGGCCGGGGCTCGATCGCCGCCGCGCGCGTGGAGGAGCTGTACGGCCTGCTGGTGGCCGCCGGACCCGACGGCCCGCAGGGGCGCACCGAGACCGGGCAGGCCTCGCTCGCGCCGCTCGCGGTCAGCGGCGAGCAGCTGATGGTGCCGGGCGGCACGCTGTGGCACCGCGCGGACTGTCCGCTGGTCGCGGGCAGGGCGGAGGCGGTCCCGGTGGACTCCGAGCTGGTGGCGAGCGGTGAACTGGGCCCCTGCCCGATCTGCGAGCCCACCGGGGAAACCGACTGAGCCCGGCCGATGTCCTCGCTGACGTACGACCTCACCCTGGCCGGTCTCTCGGTCGGCAGCGCGGCGGCGCTGACCGGGATCGGCCTGATCGTGACGTACCGCGCGACCGGCGTGCTCAACTTCGCGCACGGCGCGATCGCGATGGTGTGCGCGTATGTGCTGCGGCAGTGCGTGGTCGAGTGGGGCTGGCCGCTGTGGCTCGGGGCGACGGTGACCCTGCTGGTGCTGGCGCCGGGTCTGGGGGTCGTGCTGGAGCGGTTCGTCTTCCGGCCGCTGGCCGTCCTCGGGGGTGACCCGGCGCAGACGCTGGTGGCGTCCATCGGGGTGTTCGTGCTGCTGGTGGGCGGCGCGGCGCTGCTGTGGGGGCAGGGGGCGCGGGAGGACGCGCCGGAGCTGGTGCCGGACGAGCCGTGGGGGCAGCTGGCGGTGGTGCTGGTGCTGGCCGCCGGGGTCGCGGTGGTGGTCAGCCGGACGCGGTTCGGGCGGGAGCTGCGGGCGGTGGTCGACGACCGGCAGCTCGCCGTGCTGGGCGGCATCGACGCGGACCGGGTCGCGGCGGCGGGCTGGGCGTTCGGCTCCTTCACGGCCGGCCTGACGGGCGTGCTGCTGGCGCCGTACGTGCGTCTCGACCCGTACGGGCTGCCGCTGCTCGTGATGGAGGTCGTGGCGGTCGCGGTGGCGGCGCGGATGCGGAGCCTGCCGGTCGCGGTGGTGGTGGCGCTGGCCATCGGGGTGGCGCAGAGCCAGCTGACGCGGCTGCATCCCTCGGGCTGGGGTGAGCCGCTGCTCCAGGCCGTCGGCACGAACCTGTTCGTCGTCGCGCTGCTGATCGCGGCCCTGGTGCTGCCGGGCGTGGGCACCCGGGACGCGCTGCCGCGCACCGCCACCGCCCGGGTCCCGACACCGCCCGGCGCGTGGATCGTGGCGGCCGTGCTGTTCCTGCTGCCGCTGGGCCTGGCCGGCCGGGACCTGCACACCTCGGTCCAGGTGCCGGCGCTGGCCGTGATCCTGCTGTCCCTGGTGGTGGTCACCGGCCGGGGCGGCCAGATCTCGCTGGGGCAGGCGGCGTACGCGGGTCTGGGCGCCCTGTTCACCGCGCTGCTGGCGGCCGGCCGCTTCCCGGGGCTGCCCCGGCTGCCGGAGCTGGCGGCCCTCGCGGTGGCGGTGGTCCTGGTGGCGCCGCTCGGCCTGCTGACCGGCTGGCCGGCGATCGGCCGCCGGGGCCTGGCGCTGGCGCTCGCGACCTTCGCGGTCGGGGTGGGGGTGAGCCGCTTCGTCTTCGCCCAGCCGTACGCCACGTCGGGCCTGTCGCTGGGCCGCCCGGCGGGCTTCGACGGGGACCGTGCCTACTACGTCCTGGAGCTGCTCCTGCTGGCGGTCGCGCTGCTGGCGACGCACGCCCTGCGCCGGGGGCGGACGGGCCGGGCCCTCGCGGCCATGCGGGACCACGAGCGGGGCGCGCAGGCGGCGGGCGTCCGGGTGCCGTCCCTCAAACTGCTGGCCTTCGTCGCGGGCGCCGCGCTCGCCGCGCTGGGCGGCGGCATGCTCGGCATGGGCCTGCGCGCCTTCGACGCCGCCGCGTACGACCCGGTGCGCGGTCTGCTGTGGTTCGCGGCGGTCGTGGTGCTGGGCGCCGACAGCACCCTCGGCGCCCTCGCCGCCGCCGCCCTGCTGGTCGGCCTGGACGCGGGCACCCGGGGCGGTGTCGCCGCGGCGCTGATCGGCGTCCTCGCGATCCTCGTGGGCCGCTTCCCCGGCGGCCCCTACGAGGCCCTGCGCACGGCGGCGGAACGCCTGCGGTTGCGGCGGACCCCGGCCCTGACACCGCTGGGTGCCCGGGCCCGCGCGCTGCTGCGCCCGGCGGAACCACGGGCGGCCCGGCCGGCGCCGGTGCCCACGGGGGCGACGGCGACGGGTGCGGCCGGTACGGCACCCCACGACAGCGGCAGCCGGCCATCGGTGCCCCCGGACACCCCCACATCCCCCACCCCCGCCGCTCCCCTCCTCACCGCCCGCCGTCTCCACGCCCGCTACGGCGGCTTCACCGCGCTCGACGGAGTCGACCTGGACCTCTCCCCCGGCCGGATCACCGCCGTCGTGGGCCCCAACGGGGCCGGGAAGAGCACCCTGTTCCACTGTCTGGCCGGGACGCTGCGCCCCGCGCACGGAACCGTGGAGCTCGGCGGGCGGGACATCACCGCGCTGCCCGCCCACGCCCGGACCCGGCTCGGTGTCGCACGGACGTTCCAGCAACTGGCCGTCTTCCCGTCGCTGACCGTGGCCGAGAACGTCCGGGTGGGCGCCGAGCAGGGCCGGGTGACCGACCCGGGCGCGGTCGAGCGGACACTCAGGCTGCTCGGGCTGGACGGGCCGGTGCGTGCCCTGCCCGCCGCCGGGCTGCCCACCGGGACACTGCGCCGCGTGGAGCTGGCCCGGGTCCTCGCGGGCGGCCCCCGCGTCCTGCTGCTCGACGAGCCCGCCGCCGGCCTCGACAGCGCCGAAGTGGCCGCCCTGGCCCGGGTCCTGACGGCCCTGGCCGCCGACGGCACGGCCCTGCTCGTCGTCGAGCACGACCTGGACCTGGTCGCGGGACTCGCCGATGTCGTGCACGTGATGAACGCGGGCCGGATCGTCGCCTCCGGTCCGCCCGAGCGCGTCCTGGACGCCCTGGGAACGGCGGCCGGCCGATGACGACGATCTCCCTGCGCCACGCGCGCGTGCGCTACGGCCCCCTGGAGGCCCTGCACGGCGTCACCCTCGCGGCGCCCGGCCCCGGCCTCACCGTCCTGCTGGGCCGCAACGGCTCCGGCCGCACCACCGCCCTGCGCGCGCTGGCCGGCACCGTGCCCCTGTCGGGCGGGGCGGTGGTGTGGGACGGCGCCGACGTGACCCGCGTACCGGCCTACGAGCGGGCCCGGCGCGGGCTGTGCCTGGTGCCGGAGCGGCAGGCCGTGTTCGGCTCGCTCAGCGTGCGCGAGAACCTCGGACTCGCCGCCCCGGACCACGCCCCGGCCCTCGACGCCTATCCGCAGCTGCGTCCCCTGCTGGAGCGGCGCGCCGGCACCCTCTCCGGCGGGGAGCAGCGCATGCTCGCCCTGTCCCGGGCCCTGCTGGCACGCGCGCGCGTGGTGCTCGTCGACGAGCCCGCCCAGGGCATGTCGCCCGCGGTCGCGGCCCGGACGTACGAGCTGCTGAGCGCGCTCGACGCGTGCGTGGTGCTCGCCGAGCAGCGGCTGCCGCCCGATCTGCGGGACCGGCCGGCCATCGTCTACGAACTGCGCCGCGGGTCGGTCGTGTTCGCCGGGGAGGCGGGCGAGCTCAGGCGATGACCTGAGGCCTCGAACGCCCGGGGTCCCGCCCGGTCGAGCGACCGGACGGGACCCCGTGTCCCGGCGAGCGGGAGCAGCGGCTCAGATGTCGAGGCGCAGGCCGGGCACGATCATGTGCGGATCACCGCCGATGGCTGACTTGTTGGCGGCGTAGAGGCGCTGCCAGGTGGTCCCGTGCCGGGCGGCGACGCCGCTCAGCGTGTCGCCCTCGCGGACGGTGTAGTCGCCGCGGGACGTGCTGCGGTTCGGGTGCGGTGCGGAACGCTCCGGCGCCTTCCACTGCTTCTCCGGAGCGGGCTGGGAGGTGACCGGGTCGGCGGCGGAAGCCGCGGGTGCGCTTCCGCTCGCCCCGGCGCGAGCCGAGCAGGTCGGCCAGGCGCCCCAGCCCTGGGCGCGCTGGACCTTGGTGGCGACGGCGATCTGCTGGGACTTGCTCGCCTGGTCGGCGGTGGCCGCGTAGGCCGTGCCGCCGTAGGCGCTCCAGGTCGAGGGGGCGAACTGGAGTCCGCCGTGGTAGCCGTTGCCGGTGTTGATGTGCCAGTTGCCGCCGCTCTCGCACTGGGCGATGCGGTCCCACACTCCGCTGTCAGCCGCCGCGGCGTTGCCGGTCGCGGCCAGCAGTCCGAGGGGGGCGAGCAACGCCGCCCCGGCGAGGACCGCCGTCGTACGAACCGGGCTCTTCCGAGCGCTGTCGCGGGTGATATCGGCACATTCGGACATGTAGTTCCCTCTCGAAACACCCGGGGTCCCCCAAGGCGGAACGCCACTCCCCGCGCCATGGGGCACGTGGGTCGCGCTCGCCCCGCCCGCCGGTGGTGGTGCTGCGCGGTTCCGGAGAACCGTGCGGCCGGCGGACGTACCCGAGCGGTGCTCGCTGCACACGGCGGAGGAATCTAAGGAGTTGACGGCCTGTCATCAACCAGCGGCCCGTCACTCCAGGCCAGTTCACCGATACCTCGGGTAACGGCAATTTCCGGACACCCACTTCATTCCTGGATTTCATGATTTGTCGACCAACCGGCTTGGTGACGTGTGACCCACTTCACCACTTCAACGCCCTTTACAAACAAGGGACTTGACCGTGAGTGCGCGATTCCGTGCCGAACGTGACCCTGCGCGGCGGTTGGTTCGATTCCGTTCCCCCTGGGGCGTGACTCCCGCCACAGATCGCCCGTTGTCTTCTTCATGAGCCGGGGCCTACCCGGACCACGGGCCGGGAGCCACCCGGCTTTGCCACGCACCGCATCCCCGAGGGAGCCCCCCGTGCCGCGCATGCTCGACGTCAGCGACGAGGTACGCGCCGAGATCGGCGACGAAGAAGCAGACCGACTGCTCGCCGGAGAGACCGCCCCGGGCAGTTACGACTGCACGTCCTGCCGCACTCCGGGCGACTCCGAGCAGGAGCGCACCAGCACCGTCCTCTTCATCGGGGACGAGACCGCCGTCCTCGCCTTCGCCCACTCCGGCTGCCTGCCCTCACAGGTCGTCCAGGTGACCGAGGAGCAGCTCCGGGGCGCCGTGAAGTCCATCGCCGGCGACACCGGCGGCATGGTGTCCGACCAGACGGCTCCCGAGCCGGCGGTGCTCGGCGTGACCAGCGGGCTCGTCCTGATCGCCGGGGAACTGCACCCGGCCCTGGTGGTGGAGCCGACCGCGCCCGTCGCCCGGCCCGGCGCCACCGGCTCCGGCGACGACTTCCTGCCGCTGCTCACCGAGCAGGGCTTCATGCCGCTGGCCGACCTGTCCGCCGTACCGCCGGTGCTGCACGGCTGGTCGGTGCTGCTCGCCGTGGGCCAGCTGCACGCGGTGCTCCAGCCCGGCACCAACGGCGGACAGCCGGTGGCCTGGTGGCAGGCGCACCAGCCGCTCCAGGTGACCGACCCCTGGCGCGCGGCCGCCAACAAGCACCAGCAGGTGCTGATGTTCGCCGCGCCCGTCGGCTCGATCGGCCATCAGCCGCGCGAGGACCTGATGCGGGACGCCCTGGACAAGGCGGCGGCGACCGGAAAGCTGGTCGGCGCGGCCTTGCCGCTGGCCGGCATCTGAGCCCTCGGGTCACCCGCACGGCCCGCACCACCGCGAAAGCCGTACGCGGGCCGCATCCCTTGCCCCGCGGGGTCGTTTGGACATACGTGCACGCATACGACGTTTCACGCCGCCAGTCCTACTCGTCGATCCCCTCCGCGCGGTCGGCTCAGGACTCCCAGTGCGGCCCATCGGCCACGCCGATCTACGACGCGCTCTACGCCGAGTACGTCAAGTCCTTCCGCGCACTGCCCGGCGACCGCAGCGGCGAGGAAAAGCTGGGGTTCACCGCCTTCGGGACCATCCCGCACAGTACGAGCTCGTACAGCCATTCGTACGGCAGCTCGTACAGCGCGTACAGCGCGGGGGCCCAGAGCGCCCGGCATGCCGCGGGGCAGCAGCCGCACTGGCAGCGCGTCGGGACCGTCAGCGCACACGGCACGGCGATGCACTATGTGCCGGCCGCCCTGCCGCCGGTGCCACGAAGCGGCGTCTGAGCGCGCACCGAAACGGTGGAAGGGCGGCCCCCGCGGGGGCCGCCCTTCCACCGTTTCGCGCTACTTCTTCTTCGCGCCGCGCTTCTCGCGCACCCGCACCGAGATGTGGATCGGCGTGCCCTCGAAGCCGAACTCCTCGCGCAGACGGCGCTCGATGAAGCGCCGGTAGCCCGCCTCGATGAAGCCGGAGGCGAACAGCACGAACCGCGGCGGCTTGGTGCCCGCCTGTGTGCCGAACAGGATGCGCGGCTGCTTGCCGCCCCGGACCGGGTGCGGGTGGGCGGCGACCAGCTCACCGAGGAAGGCGTTCAGCCGGCCCGTCGGGACCCGGGTCTCCCAGCCCGCCAGGGCCGTCTCGATCGCCGGGACCAGCTTCTCCATGTGCCGCCCGGTGCGCGCCGAGACGTTCACCCGCGGGGCCCACGCCACCTGGCCGAGCTCGGTCTCGATCTCCCGCTCCAGGTAGTAGCGGCGCTCCTCGTCGAGGGTGTCCCACTTGTTGAAGGCGACGACGATCGCTCGGCCCGCCTCCACGGCCATGGTGACGATCCGCTGGTCCTGCACCGAGATCGACTCGGCGGCGTCGATGAGGATGACGGCCACCTCCGCCTTCTCGACGGCGGCGGCGGTGCGCAGCGAAGCGTAGTAGTCGGCGCCCTGCTGGAGGTGGACGCGCTTGCGGATGCCCGCCGTGTCGACGAACTTCCAGGTGACGCCGCCGAGTTCGATCAGCTCGTCGACCGGGTCACGGGTGGTGCCCGCCAGCTCGTTGACGACGACGCGCTCCTCGTTCGCCACCTTGTTGAGGAGCGAGGACTTGCCGACGTTCGGGCGGCCGATCAGCGCGATCCGGCGCGGGCCGCCGACGGCGGTGCCGAAGCTCTGCTCGGGCGCCTCCGGCAGGGCCTCCAGGACGGCGTCCAGCATGTCGCCGGTGCCGCGGCCGTGCAGCGAGGAGACCGGGTGCGGCTCGCCGATGCCGAGGGACCACAGCGCGGTCGCGTCGGCCTCGCCGCTCGGGCCGTCGACCTTGTTGGCGCAGAGCACCACCGGCTTGTTGGCCTTGCGGAGCAGCCGTACGACGGCCTCGTCGGTGTCGGTGACGCCGACCTTGGCGTCGACGACGAAGACGACCGCGTCGGCGGCCTCGATGGCGTACTCGGCCTGGGCGGCCACGGAGGCGTCGATGCCGAGGACGTCCTGCTCCCAGCCGCCGGTGTCGACGACCTTGAAGCGGCGGCCCGCCCACTCGGCCTCGTACGTCACGCGGTCGCGGGTGACGCCCGGCTTGTCCTCGACGACGGCCTCGCGGCGTCCGATGATGCGGTTCACCAGAGTCGACTTGCCGACATTGGGCCGGCCGACCACGGCGAGCACCGGCAACGGGCCGTGCCCGGCCTCCTCGATCGCGCCCTCGACGTCCTCGGGGTCGAAGCCCTCCTCCGCGGCGAGCTCCATGAACTCCGCGAACTCGGCGTCGCCGAGCGCCCCGTGGTCGTGCTCGTGCGCGCCCTCGGAGGCGGCCGAGCCGTCGGGCTGGATGTGGTCGTTCATGAAGTCCGTACCTCGTCGTTCATCTTGGTGGTCGGTGGAGTACCCGCTGTCTTCCGGGCTGATCCACTACTCAGTGTTGCCTAGCGCCTGGTGAGGCGCCTGGCGTTTTCCAGGTGGGCGGCGAGCTGCTTCTGGATGCGGCCGGTGGCCTCGTCCAGCGCCTTGCGCGTACGGCGCCCGCTGCCGTCGCCCGCGTCGAAGGGCTCGCCGAAGACGACGTCGACGCGCGAGCGCAGCGGAGGCAGCCCCTTTATCAACCGTCCGCGCTTGTCGGTGCTTCCCAGCACGGCGACCGGCACGATCGGGGCACCGCTGCGCACCGCGAAGTACGCCAGCCCGGCGCGCAGCGAGGCGAAGTCGCCCTCGCCCCGGGTGCCCTCGGGGAAGATGCCGAGCACGCCGCCGCTGTCCAGGATGCCGAGCGCGTGGGTGATCGCCGTGCGGTCGGTGGTGTCGCGGTCCACCTTCACCTGCCCGATGCCGAGCAGGAAGGGGTCCAGCGGCCCGATGAACGCCTCCTTCTTGATCAGAAAGTGCGTCGGCCGGGGCGCCACGCCCATGACCATCGGGCCGTCGATGTTGTGGGAGTGGTTGACCGCGAGGATCACCGGGCCGTTCGTCGGCACCCGCCAGGCGCCGAGCACGCGCGGCTTCCAGAACCCGTACATCAGGCCGACGCCGATGCGCCGCCCGACCTCGGCACCCCGTACCGAAGGCAGCTCGGTCACTTCCCTGCCCGCTTCTCCTCGACGAGGGTGACGACGCACTCGATGACCTGGGCCAGCGTGAGCTCGGTGGTGTCCACCTCGACCGCGTCGCCCGCCTTGGCGAGCGGCGAGGTCTTGCGGCTGGAGTCGGCCGCGTCCCGCTTGATCAGGGCCTCGCGGGTGGAGTGGACGTCGGAGCCCTTCACCTCGCCGCTGCGGCGGGCGGCACGCGCCTCCGGGGAGGCGGTGAGGAAGATCTTCAGGTCGGCGTCGGGCAGCACGGTCGTGCCGATGTCACGGCCCTCGACCACGATGCCGTCCTCCGCTGAGGCCGCGATCGTGCGCTGCAGCTCGGTGATCCGGGCCCGCACGTCGGACACCGCGCTGACCGCGCTGACCTTGGAGGTGACCTCCTGGGTGCGGATCGGGCCGGCCACGTCGACGCCGTCGACGGTGATGGTCGGGCCCTGCGGGTCGGTGCCCGAGACGATCTCCGGCTTGCCGGCCGCGGCGGCGATGGCGGCGGGGTCGTCGATGTCGATGCCGTTGCTCACCATCCACCAGGTGATCGCCCGGTACTGGGCGCCGGTGTCCAGGTAGCTCAGCCCGAGCTGCGCCGCCACGGCCTTCGAGGTGCTCGACTTGCCCGTGCCGGAGGGGCCGTCGATGGCGACAATCACGGGCGTGGGGCTTTCCACAGTGGAGACCTTCCTGGACCGGGCTGGCGGGGGTGAGGGCGCGACTGCCCCGCACAAGGTTACTGGGTGCGGGTCACTCGTCCGGCCGCGCGTCGGACGGCCCTGTTCCAGGATGCCCTACTGCCGGATCGCCCAGCCCCGCTCGCGCAGCGCGGCGCTCAGCACGGGGGCCGCCTTCGGTTCGACCATCAGCTGCACCAGACCGGCCTGCTGCCCGGTCGCGTGCTCGATCCGTACGTCCTCGATGTTGACGCCGGCCATGCCCGCGTCCGCGAAGATCCGGGCCAGCTGTCCGGGCTGGTCGTCGATGAGCACCGCCACGACCTCGTAGACCCGGGGGGCGGAGCCGTGCTTGCCGGGGACGCGGATCTGCCCCGCGTTGCCGCGCCGCAGGACGTCCTCGATGCCGGTGCCGCCCTCGCGGCGCTTGTGGTCGTCGGTGGACTGCAGGGCGCGCAGGGCCCGCACCGTCTCCTCCAGGTCGCCGGCGACGTCCGTGAGCAGGTCGGCGACCGGCCCGGGGTTGGCGGAGAGGATGTCGATCCACATCCGGGGGTCGGAGGCGGCGATCCGCGTCACATCCCGGATGCCCTGCCCGCACAGCCGTACGGCCGCCTCCTCGGCGTTCTCCAGACGCGCGGCGACCAGGCTGGAGACCAGGTGCGGCATGTGGGAGACCAGGGCGACGGCACGGTCGTGGGCGTCGGCGTCCATCACCACCGGCACGGCACGGCAGTGCGAGACCAGTTCCAGGGCGAGGTTCAGCACCTCGGTGTCGGTGTCCCGGGTCGGGGTCAGCACCCAGGGCCGGCCCTCGAAGAGATCCCCGGTCGCGGCCAGCGGGCCGGACTTCTCCCGGCCCGACATGGGGTGCGTGCCGATGTAGGCGCTCAGGTCGAGGCCGCGCGCCTCCAGCTCGCGGCGGGGCCCGCCCTTGACGCTGGCGACGTCCAGGTAGCCGCGCGCCGCTCCGCGGAGCATGGTGTCGGCGAGCACGTCCGCCACATGGGCGGGCGGGGCGGCGACGATCGCGAGGTCGACGGGCCCGTCGGGCGCCTCGTCGGTGCCGGCGCCGAGCGCGGCCGCCGTACGGGCCTGCTCCGGGTTCGGGTCGGCGAGGTGCACGACGACGCCCCGCTGGGACAGGGCCAGGCCGGCGGAGGTGCCGATGAGGCCGGTGCCGATGACGAGTGCGGTTCTCACTGGGCGATGTCCTTGCGCAGGGCGGCCGCGGCGCCGAGGTAGACGTGGGCGACGCCGGCCCGGGGCCGGTCGGACTCGATGTGCGCGAGAACCCGGACGACCCGGGGCATGGCGCCCTCGATGTCGAGTTCCTGGGCGCAGATCAGCGGTACGTCGACGATGCCGAGCTTGCGGGCGGCGGCCGCCGGGAAATCGCTGTGCAGGTCGGGCGTGGCCGTGAACCAGATGCTGATCAGGTCGTCGGCCACGAGTTCGTTGCGCTCGAGGATGGCCGTGAGCAGGGCTCCAACCTGCTCGTCCATGTGCCCGGCTTCGTCCCGCTCGAGTTGGACGGCCCCCCGGACCGCTCGTACCGCCACGGCGCTGCTCCTTGCTGACGTGCGTGTCGCTCTACGTCCGTCCAGCCTAGTCAGCCCGCGCGAACGGGATGCGCGGCGCCCGCCCGATGAGACACCCGAATTACTATTCCTTAGGTATTTTCAGTGCCAAGATTCAGAAAAGTCCTTTTTCTTCCGTTTTGGCACTTTCGGAGCGACGACATGACATACGACACCACGCGCCGGACGGTTCTCCTCGCGACGGGCGCGACCGGCGCGGTCGCACTGGTCGCGGCCTGCGGCGGGGGCGGCGACGGCAACGGCTCCACGTCGACGGTCTCCCCCACCGGCAAGGAGACCACGGACGCCCCCGCCGGTCAGGAGCTGGCCTCCACCGACGAGATCCCGGTCGGCGGCGGCAAGATCTTCAAGAACGAGGAGGTCGTGGTGACCCAGCCGGAGCAGGGCCGGTTCAAGGCGTTCTCGGCGATCTGCACCCACCAGCGCTGCCTGGTGACGACGGTCTCCGACGGCACGATCAACTGCCCCTGCCACGGCAGCAAGTTCCGCATCGCGGACGGCGCGGTCGCCCACGGCCCGGCGACCCGCGCCCTGCCCGCCGAGCAGATCACCGTGGAGGGAAACTCGGTCCGCCTCACGTGAGAGTCCGCGTACTCTCCCGGGCATGCGGCCCGATCACCTGATACGCGACCATACGATCTACGCCTGCGTGATGGGCTCCCGCGCCTTCGGTCTGGCGACGGACGGCAGCGACACCGACCGCCGTGGCGTGTTCCTGGCCCCCACACCTCTGTTCTGGCGCCTCGACAAGCCTCCGACACACGTCGAGGGCCCGGCCGAGGAGCAGTTCAGCTGGGAGCTGGAGCGCTTCTGCGAGCTGGCCCTGCGCGCCAATCCGAACATCCTGGAGTGCCTGCACTCCCCGCTCGTGGAGTACGCCGACGACACGGGCCGCGAGCTCCTGGCCCTGCGGGAGGCGTTCCTCTCCCGGCGGGTCCACGAGACGTTCACGCGGTACGCGGAGGGCCAGCGCCGCAAGCTGGAGGCGGATGTCCGTACCCACGGCGCCCCGCGCTGGAAGCACGCGATGCATCTGCTGCGCCTGCTCATCAGCGCCCGGGACGTGCTGCGCACGGGCACGCTCACGATCGATGTCGGCGACCGGCGTGAGCCGCTGCTCGCGGTGAAGCGCGGCGAGGTGCCCTGGTCCGGCGTCGAGTCCTGGATGACCCGCCTGGCCGCGGAGACCGCCGAGGCCGCCACGCGCAGCCCGCTCCCGGCCGAACCGGACCGGGAGCGCGTGGAGGACTTCCTCGTCCGCGCCCGCAGGACCTCGGCCCTGCGGGCGGACCCGGGCCGCTAGGACTCACGCGTCCCAGAGCGCCCCGAGGGTCAGCAGGTCGCTGCGGTACTCGATACGGTCGGCCCATTCGGCGGGCCAGACCTCGGCTCCCAGGTGCGCGCCGGCGAAGGCGCCCGCCAGGCAGGCGATCGAGTCGGAGTCGCCGGCGGTGCAGGCGGCGCGACGCAGGGCCGTCACCGGCTCGTCGGGGAAGAGCAGGAAGCACAGCATCCCGGTCGCCAGGGCCTCCTCGGCGATCCAGCCCTCGCCGGTGGCCAGGCACGGGTCGTCCTCGGGTGAGACGGTGCGCACGGCGTGCCGCAGCCGGTCGAGGATCTCCAGGCACTCGTCCCAGCCGCGCGCGATGAACTGCTCGGGCGTCGGAGCCTTGGCCCGGGTCCACAGGTCGCCGAGCCAGCGCTCGTGGTAGTGGCTGCGGTTCTCCAGCGCGTACGTGTGCAGCAGCCCGACCAGGTCGGCGGGCTCGGCGCCCTGCGCGAGCAGTCGTACGGCGTGCGCGGTGAGGTCGGACGCGGCGAGCGCGGTGGGGTGCCCGTGGGTGAGGGCGGACTGCAACTGGGCGGCGCCCGCGCGCTGTTCGTCGCTCAGGCCCCGGATCACGCCCAGGGGCGCGACGCGCATGTTGGCGCCGCAGCCCTTGGACTGGATCTGGCTGGCGTCCTGCCAGGGGCGGGCCTCGTGCTCCAGCAGACGGCAGGCCCGCAGGCAGGTGTTGCCGGGGGCGCGGTTGTTCTCGGGCGAGCGGTTCCAGGCGATGAACTCCTGCCGCACGGCCTCGGCCATCCCCTCGGGCTCCAGCACGCCCCGGTCCATCGCCGTCCGTACGCCCCTGCCGAGCGCCAGTGTCATCTGCGTGTCGTCGGTGACCAGCGCCGGCGTCGGCAGCTCCAGCTGCCGCCACGGACCGAATCTGGCGACGATCCTGTCCACCAGGCTGAACTCGGTCGGACAGCCGAGCGCGTCCCCCAGCGCGAGGCCGGTGAGCGTTCCGGTGGCGGCTTGCTTGTGGACGAGCGTGGCCATCTGCGGGAGTCCTTCCGTTCCCCGCGCCCTGCTGGGCGTGGGGAACTCACGGCGTGCGGAGTGTCCGCACCAGCCTAGAGATCGACTTCCTGCATCAGCATGCCGACCTCCGTGTTGGACAACCGCCGCAGCCAGCCCGACTTCTGGTCGCCCAGGGTGATCGGCCCGAAGGCGACCCGCACCAGCTTGTCGACCGGGAAACCGGCCTCCGCGAGCATCCGGCGCACGATGTGCTTGCGGCCCTCGTGGAGGGTGACCTCGACGAGGTAGTTCTTGCCGGTCTGCTGGACGACCCGGAAGTGGTCCGCGCGCGCGTAGCCGTCCTCCAGCTGGATGCCGTCCTTGAGCTGCTTGCCCAGGTCGCGCGGGATGGGGCCGACGATGTGCGCGAGGTAGGTCTTCTTCACGCCGTACTTCGGGTGGGTCAGCCGGTGCGCCAGCTCGCCGTGGTTGGTGAGCAGGATGACACCCTCGGTCTCGGTGTCGAGCCGGCCGACGTGGAAGAGCCGGGTCTCGCGGTTGGTGACGTAGTCACCGAGGCACTGCCGGCCCTCCGGGTCCTCCATCGTCGACACGACACCGGCGGGCTTGTTCAGCGAGAAGAACTGGAAGCGCTGGGTGGCGACGGTCAGCCCGTCGACCTTGATCTCGTCCTTCTCCGGGTCGACGCGCCGACCCTGCTCCAGGACGATCTCGCCGTTGATCTCGACCCGGGCTTCCTCGATCAGCTCCTCACAGGCGCGCCGGGAGCCGAAGCCCGCGCGCGCGAGGACCTTCTGGAGCCGCTCGCCCTCCTGCTCGGCGCCCGGGAAGGTCTTGGGGATCTTGACGTCCTTCTTCCCGGCGTACCGGTCGCGGTTGCGCTCCTCGATCTGCGCGTCGTACTCACGAGGGCGCGCCGGAGCCGTACGCCCACGCTGCTGGGGCTGCTTGGGACCGCCCTTGGCACCGCCGCGCGCCGCACCGCCGCGCCCGGACTTGGGCCCGTCCTTCGTCGCCCCGGGGCCCACGTCGTAGCGGCGCTCCTCGGGGCGGGGCTTGCTGGGGCGGCTCTGCCCCTGCTTGTCATCCCTGTTGTTGCCGGCGCCGCGGTGATTGCCGCGTCCGCCGTTTCCGCCGTTCCTGCCGCTGCTTCGCATCAAAGTTCCGTCTGGTCGTCTTCGTCGTCGGTACCCGGGTTCACCGGGCGGCCCGGCACGTCGTCATCAGGCGCGTCCGGGTCGAACGACGGTACGCCCTCCTGGGTCTCGGCCTCGATCGCCTCCGCCTCCGGGAGGAAGGGCGCGAGCTCCGGGAGCTCGTCCAGACCGCGCAGGCCCATCCGCTCCAGGAAGTAGTTCGTCGTCGTGTACAGGATCGCACCTGTTTCGGGTTCCGTGCCCGCCTCCTCGACCAGACCCCGTTGCAGGAGGGTCCGCATGACGCCGTCGCAGTTGACTCCGCGCACGGCCGAGACCCGGCTGCGGCTGACCGGCTGCCGGTACGCGACGACGGCCAGGGTCTCCAGGGCGGCCTGGGTGAGGCGGGCCTGCTGGCCGTCCAGGACGAAGCGCTCGACGGCGGGCGCGTACTCGGCACGGGTGTAGAAACGCCAGCCGTTCGCGACGAACCGCAGCTCGAAGCCGCGCCCCTGGACCGTGTACTCGTCGGCCAGCGCGCGCAGCGCGTCCGTGATCTGGCGGCGCGGCCGGTCGAGGATCTTCGCGAGATGCTCCTCGGTCGCGGGCTCGTCCACGACCATCAGGACGGCCTCCAGAGCGGGCTTGAGGTCGAGGTCGGCGACGGTACGCAGCCCGGCCGGGATCTCGCTGATTTCTTCGCTCACGCCGGTTTCTCCTCCTTCGGCGGCTCGGGCGGCCGGTCGAACTCGTCGGTGACGGTCGGTGTCTCGTCCCCGTCCCCGCCGGTCCACCGCACGAGCAGCTCGCCCAGCGCGGTCTCCTGCTCCAGCTCCACGGCCTTCTCGCGGTACAGCTCCAGCAGTGCGAGGAAGCGGGCCACGACGGTGAGGGTGTCGTCGGTGTCCTCGATGAGCGCCCGGAAGCCGACCTCGCCCAGCTCCCTGAGCCGGGCCACGACGATCCGGGCCTGCTCCTGCACGCTGACCAGAGGGGCGTGGATGTGGTCGACGTACACCTGCGGCCTGGGCTTGGGCTGCATCGCCTTCACGGCGAGCTTGGCGAACCCTTCGGCCCCGATGCTGATGACGACCTCGGGCAGCAGCTCGGCGTGCTGCGGTTCGAGCCCGACGGTACGCGGATAGCGCCGGGCCTCGTCGTCGAGCCGTCCGCTGAAGATGTCCGCGATCCGCTTGTACGCGCGGTACTGGAGCAGCCGGGCGAACAGCAGGTCCCGGGCTTCCAGCAGCGCCAGATCGCCCTCGTCCTCCACCTCGGCGGCGGGCAGCAGCCGGGCCGCCTTCAGATCGAGCAGGGTGGCCGCGACGACGAGGAACTCGGTCGTCTCGTCCAGATCCCAGTCCGGCCCCAGCGCCCGGATGTACGCCATGAACTCGTCGGTCACCTTCGACAGCGCGACCTCGGTGACGTCCAGCTTGTGCCGGGAGATCAACTGCAGCAGCAGATCGAAGGGACCTTCGAAGTTGGCGAGCCGAACCTTGAAGACTCCGTCGGCGACGTCGCCCGGGGCCTCGGCCCCCACAGCGGCCTCGACGGGCGCCACCGGCTCGACGGACGGCGTCGGCGCCACAGCCTCCGTCGGGCCAACGGGCCTCTTCGGCTCAACGGGCTCCACCCGCTCGGCCACCGGCCCCAAGGCCTCCGCCGCTGTCGGCTCAGCCGGTGCCACCGGCTCGAGCGGCGCGACCTCGGGCCACACCTCCGCAGCAGACGGCGGAGGCGACTCCTGCTCCACCCGCGGAGCACCCGGCCCCCGCCCCAACGCGCGCCGACGGCCGTTCGGGCCGTCGGCGGGTGGAGGGGAAGCGTTCGAGGTCATAGCCCCCGCAGGCTACCGTTACCGCCCGCGCAGGCGTCGTACGAGGATGCTGGCGTCTCCGCGGGTCTCCAGGTCGGCGAGGACCACGGCGACCGCCTCGCGGACGATGCGGCCGCGGTCGACCGCGAGGCCGTGCTCGCCCCGGAGCACGAGACGGGCGTGCTCCAGATCCATGAGTTCCTCGGCGGACACGTACACGGTGATCTTCTCGTCGTGCCGCTCACGGCCGCTGGGGCGGCGCGCGGCCGCCCGTCCGCGCTTGCGTGGCGCCGCGCCCGCGGCAGCGGCGGCAGAACCTTCCTGCGCCGCCTGGCGCCGCCCGGTGCCGGAGCGCTCCGCGGCCGCGGAGCGGCTGCGGGACTCCCCGGCGTCGGCCGACTCCGCGTCCGCCGCCACATGCTCGGCGCCCTCGCCGTCGCCGCCCTGCGCGGGCACCGACTGCGGCGCGTCCTCCGCGCCCGCCGCCGCGTCGCCCTCACCCGCCGGAGCGGGCACCCGGGCGTCGCCGTTGACCTGGCGCCTGGGCGAGGACGACTGCAGCCCCATCCCCCCTGTCGTACGGAAGAGTTCGTCGGCCCCCGGCAGACTCACTCGGCGTGACACCGGGCGAGCACCTCCCTGGCGAGCTGGCGATAGGCGGCGGCACCGACGGAGTTGGAGGCGTAGGTGGTGATCGGCTCACCGGCGACCGTGGTCTCCGGGAAGCGGACCGTGCGCCCGATGACCGTGTGGTAGACGTGGTCGTCGAACGCCTCGACGACACGCGCGAGCACCTCACGGCTGTGCACGGTGCGCGAGTCGTACATCGTGGCGAGGATTCCGTCGAGCTCCAGCTCCGGGTTGAGGCGTTCCTGGACCTTCTCGATGGTCTCCGTCAGCAGCGCCACACCGCGCAGCGCGAAGAACTCGCACTCCAGCGGCACTATCACCTTGTGCGCGGCCGTCAGGGCGTTGACCGTGAGCAGGCCGAGCGAGGGCTGGCAGTCGATGACGATGAAGTCGTAGTCGGGCAGCAGCGGCTTCAGGGCGCGCTGCAGTGTCGACTCGCGGGCGACCTCGGAGACCAGCTGGACCTCGGCCGCCGACAGGTCGATGTTGCTGGGCAGCAGGTCCATGTTGGGGACCGCCGTCTTCAGCAGCACCTCGTCGGCCGCCATGCCCCGCTCCATGAGCAGGTTGTAGACGGTGAGGTCGAGTTCCATCGGGTTGACGCCGAGACCGACCGACAGCGCGCCCTGCGGGTCGAAGTCCACGAGCAGGACCCGGCGTCCGTACTCCGCGAGCGCGGCACCCAGGTTGATGGTCGACGTCGTCTTGCCGACGCCGCCCTTCTGGTTGCACATCGCGATGATCTTCGCGGGACCGTGGTCGCCCAGCGGGCCCGGGATCGGGAAGTACGGCAGCGGACGCCCGGTCGGACCGATGCGCTCCCGGCGCTGTCTGGCCGCGTCGGGCGCGAGAGTGGCTGCGTACTCGGGGTCGGGCTCGTACTCCGCGTCGGGGTCGTAGAAGTGCCCCTCGGGCAGTTCGTCGTAGTCGGCGAGTTGGTTGTGGGGCGCGCCACTTCCGCCGCCGGCCATGGCGTTCACGTGATGGCCATCCATCTTCTGGTGTGCTGTGTGAGTCGCCTGCTGACTCTGGTGGGCTGCGAAGGTGCGCACAGCGACGGAGCCGACAGCCGCGAATCCCGCGGGCTCCTGGTCCCGTGCAGGCATTCCTGGTTGGCCACCCCCGGGAGTAAATGTCGACTCATTCACAAGTCGTCTTACCTCCTTGGTGACCAGGAAACTTCTAGACAGGTCAGCGTGGCACCATGCCGACGGTTGGCGACTCTATGGCGTGTCGGGCGTCCGCAGCAACACAATCCGCCGGACCCGGCCCGATGTGTCGGCAATGAAACATCCCGCTGTCAAGGGCGTACGGCCGTCGCACGGCAGGTTTCACCGGTGTGCGAATCGGTTGAAGGGTTACGTTCGAGGCGAGTTGCTCGAGAAGCGCGAAGTGACCATACACACATCCGGCCGGACCTTGTCGGGCAAGGTCCGGCCGGGTGCGCGGCGTTGACGGCCTGTGTTGACGTATCGCCTTTACGGGTTGATGACTTAGCCGATTTACCGGCCGTCGGACTCAGACCAGCAGCGAGGCCAGCTCCACGTGCTCGACGCCGTGGGCCTCGGCGACCTCGCGGTAAACGACCTTGCCGTCATGCGTGTTGAGACCCCGGGCCAGCGCCGGGTCGCGGCGCAGCGCCTGGGCCCAGCCGTGGTTCGCGAGCTCCACGATGTACGGCAGCGTGGCGTTGGTCAGCGCGTAGGTGGAGGTGTTGGGCACCGCGCCGGGCATGTTGGCGACGCAGTAGAAGACCGACTCGTGGACCGGGAAGGTCGGCTCGGCGTGGGTGGTCGGGCGGGAGTCCTCGAAGCAGCCGCCCTGGTCGATCGCGATGTCGACAAGGACACTTCCGGGCTTCATCCGCGAGACGAGCTCGTTGGTGACCAGCTTCGGGGCCTTGGCGCCGGGGATCAGCACGGCACCGATGACGAGGTCGGCCTCCAGGCAGGCCTTCTCCAGCTCGAAGGTGTTCGAGACGACGGTCTGGATCTTCGTGCCGAAGATCTTGTCCGCCTCGCGGAGCTTGTTGACGTCCTTGTCGAGCAGGGTCACGTGGAAGCCCAGGCCGATGGCGATCTGGGCGGCCTGCCAGCCCGAGACACCGCCGCCGATGACGACGGCCCGGCCGGCCAGCACGCCGGGGACGCCGCCGGGCAGCACGCCCCGGCCGCCGTTGGCGCGCATCAGGTGGTAGGCGCCGACCTGCGGGGCCAGCCGGCCCGCGACCTCGGACATCGGGGCGAGCAGCGGGAGCGCGCGGCTGGGCAGCTCGACCGTCTCGTACGCGATCGCCGTGGTGCCGGACTCCAGGAGGGCGTCCGTGCACTCCTTGGAGGCGGCCAGGTGCAGGTAGGTGAAGAGCGTCTGGTCCTTGCGGAGGCGGTGGTACTCCTCGGCGATGGGCTCCTTGACCTTCAGCAGCAGGTCGGCGGCGGCCCACACCTCGTCGGCGGTGCCCAGGATCTGGGCACCGGCGAGGACGTACTCCTCGTCCAGGATGGAGGAGCCGGCGCCGGCGCCGCGCTCGATGACGACCTGGTGGCCATGGCGCACCAGCTCGTGCACGCCGGCGGGGGTGATGGCCACCCGGAACTCGTTGTTCTTGACCTCGCGGGGGATGCCGACCTTCACGTCGATCACGGTCCTTGGCTCAGAGGGTATGGGGGCATTACTAGGCATACCCGGCCGCGCTCGGGCACACCGGGAGAGACCGCAGGAGAACGTGCGGCAGAGCCAGTCTAATGAAGGTGTTCCCGCTGTCTAGCCTTTCATTGCATCAATCTTCAGCGGATGCGGTACGGATTTCGCAGGCGTCAGCGTCATCTTCCTGGTTTACCTCTCCGAGGAGCCGCTCGGCCGCGCCCCGGTGCAGCCCGGCCGACGCGGGGTCACCGAGGTGTTCGAGGGTGTCGGCGACCCGCAGATGCAGCGCGGCCTGCAACCGTGTGTCCTCGGCCCGCCGCGCCCATTCCACGGCCTCCCGGCAGGTGCGCAGCGACTCGTCGGGGCGGCCCGCGTACTCCTGGACCCGCGCCAGTTCGCTCAGGGCCCGCGCCTGGGCGGCCACGTCACCGAGCTTGCGGTGCCCGGAGATCGCCGCGCGCCAGTTCCGCAGGGCCTCGCCGTAGCGGCCCGCGAAGGTGTGGGCGGCGGCGATCCGCCCGTACAGCCGGGCGGCGTCGGCGCGCTCGTCCCGGGCGAGCCGCTCGACCAGGGCCCGGCCGAACCAGTCGGCGGCCCGGTCGTAGTCGCCGAGCTCCAGGTGCGCGCCGCCTACGGATTCCATGGCACGTCCGGCCGCGTACGGGTCGTCGATCTCGCGTCCGGCGTCCAGCGCGGCCCGGTAGCGCACCAGCGCGTCGGCCGTACGGCCGCTCCGGGCGTCGAGATCGCCGAGGTTGAGCAGGGCGGCGGCCCGCTCGCGGGGCAGCTCGCGGCGCTCGGCCACCTCGAGGACCAGGCTGTGGATCTCGTAGAGGTCGGGAGCGGCCGCCCGGGTCCCGACATGCGCCACCATCGCCCGCACCAGCTGGGCCATCAGCCGCCGGGCCAGGGTGTCCAGCTCCCCGTCGCCGACCGCGAGCCGGGCCGAGGCCAGCAGGGCGGGCCGGGTCAGGCGCAGCCAGTCGGCGGCCGCCCTGGGAGTGGGAAAGCGCAGGGCACGCGGCAGGTCGAGGAGCTTCTGGCGTGCCTGGGGGCTGTCGGTCTCGGTGATGGCACGGCAGACCTGGAGCAGCCGTACGGTCCGCTCCAGCATCCGGGCACGGGCCACCTGGAGGTCGGCCGGGCGCTCGTGGTGCCGGGCGAGGACACGGAGCAGCGGGTGGAGGCAGCCGGGGACCTCGTACTGCGGCAGCGGCGAGTCCACCGCGTGCAGGAAGCCGAGGGCGACGCAGTCGTCCAGGGTGGTGCGGGCGCTGTCGACCGAGCAGCCGACGAGCGCGGAGGCGGCCTGCGGGTCGACCAGTCCGGCCGGGGCGAGGGCGAGCAGGCGCAGCATCCTCGCGGCGGAGGCGGGCAGGGCGTCGTAGGCGAGGCGGAAGACCCGGCTCAGGGCGGTTCCCTCGGCGGGGTCGGTCCGCAGTTGCTTCGCCAGGTCCAGGACGGCCGCCTTGGGGCGGGCCGCGAGCCAGCCGCCCGCGAGCATCAGCGCGGCGGGCTGCCCCTGGCACTCCTCGGCGAGTCCCTCGGCGGCCCGGGGGTCGACGGTGATGCGGACCGAGCCGGTGTGCCGGGACAGCAGCTCCACCCCGGACTTGGCGTCCAGGCCGCCCAGGGTGCAGGGGCGGACGTCCGAGATGCCGGTCAGCGGACCCTCGGAGACCGCGACCACCAGGCAGTCCGGGGTGTCGGGCAGCAGCGCGTCGACCTGCTCGGCGTCGGCCGCGTCGTCCAGCAGGAGCAGGGCGCGGCGGTCGGCCAGGGCGCCGCGCAGCGAGTCGGTGAGGTCGTCGCCGCAGGCCCCGGCCGGGGCTTCCCGGTCCAGGGCGGCGAGCAGGTCGCGGGCCGCGCGCTCGACGGGTACGGGGGTGCCGTCGGGGTCGGTCAGACGGGCGCGCAGCACCCCGTCCGGGTAACGGTCCGCGACCTGCTGTGCGAGTTCCTCGGCGAGTGCGGTGCGTCCCGAGCCGGGCCGGCCGGCGATGAGCAGCACCCGCGCGCGTGGGGGTTTGCGGCCGGCGAGGGTGTCCAGTCCGGCGCGCTCGATGTCGGCGCGCAGTTCCTTCAACTCCCGTGTGCGGCCCAGGAACCGACTCTCGCCGGCCGCGTGTCCGGTCAGCCGCACGTCGCTTGTCTCCACGACCTGATCCGTCACGGGCCACACTCCCGTCCCACGCACGCAAGCCCGCCGGGAATCCGGTTCGGGCGTGCCTCAGAGCCTAGTTCACGCTCTGCAACGTTCCGGGTGGAGCGCGACGGGCACGGCAGTCACATCCCCCGATCGGATCAGCCGATCTTCACACCTTGGAGGGGCTTGCGGGGGCTCGGAGGGGCAGGGCGGAGGGGGACAGAGCGGCGGAGGAGGGCGATTTCAAGCCCCTTCACGCCCCCGCCCGGCCCCTTGCGCTCACGCCTCGAACGGCCGTGCCGGCCACGGCGCCTGGGCGGGGCGCAGCGCGTCCAGGCCGCTGCCCGCGCGGGCGGCGACCAGGGACAGGACGCCCACCACGAGGCAGTTGTTGTGCAGTTCGCCGGCAAGCACGCCCCGCACGAGGTCCTCGACCGGGACCCGGTCGAGTTCCATGTCGGCCTCTTCCTCCTCGACCGCGAAGCGCTCGCCCTCGGCCTCGGACAGATCACGGGCGAGGAAGATCCGTACGGCCTCGTCGCAGCCGCCGGGGGTGGTGTAGACGTCGGTCAGCACCCGCCAGTCCTCGGCCTTGACGTGCGCCTCCTCGTACAGCTCCCGCTGCGCGGCGTGCAGCGGGTTCTCGCCGGGGACGTCGAGCAGACCGGCCGGGATCTCCCACAGCTTGTGGCGCACGGGGTGGCGGTACTGGCGCAGGACCAGGACGCGGTCGGCCTCGTCGAGGGCGAGGACGGCCACGGAGCCGGGGTGGACCTGGTAGTCACGGCCGACCACGGTGCCGTCGGGCATGACCACGTCGTCGGTGCGGACGGAGGTCTTGTTGCCGACGAAGGGGGTGTCCGTCGCCCGGACCTCCCACTCCTCCGGGGTGTCCTTGATCGTCATGCCTGTCCTTCCACGTACCCGACCCGACCTGCTGAAAAGAAACCGGGGTGCACACCCTTTGAAGGGATGCACCCCGGCCACCGTACAACTGGTGTGTTACTTCGAAGTCTTCCGCTCGACCGAGGCCTTGACGAGCCCGGCGAACAGCGGATGCGGACGCGTCGGGCGCGAGCGCAGCTCCGGGTGTGCCTGGGTGGCGACCAGGTACGGATGGACGTCGCGCGGGTACTCGACGTACTCGACGAGCTTGCCGTCCGGGGAGGTGCCGGAGAACTGGATACCCGCCTTCTTCTCCAGCTCGGCCCGGTAGGAGTTGTTCACCTCGTACCGGTGACGGTGCCGCTCCTCGACGTACTCCTTGCCGTCGTACACCTCGCGCACGATCGAGCCCTCGGCCAGCTTGGCCGGGTACATGCCCAGTCGCATGGTGCCGCCCATGTCGCCGTCACCGGCGACGATGTCGAGCTGCTCGGCCATGGTGGAGATGACGGGGTGGCCGGTGGCCGGGTCGAACTCGGTGGAGTTGGCGTCCGGGATGTCGACCAGGTTGCGCGCGGCCTCGATCACGATGCACTGCAGGCCGAGACAGAGGCCGAGCAGCGGGATCTTGTTCTCGCGGGCGTACTTGATCGCGCCGACCTTGCCGAGCACACCGCGGTCGCCGAAGCCGCCGGGGATGCAGACACCGTCGACGTCGCCGAGCTGCTGGGCCGCACCGGCCGGGGTCTTGCAGTCGTCGGAGGTGACCCACTTGATCTTCACGCGGGCACGGTTGGCGAAGCCGCCGGCCCGCAGCGCCTCGGTGACCGACAGATAGGCGTCGGGCAGGTCGATGTACTTGCCGACCAGGGCGAGGGTGATCTCGTGGTCGGGCTTGTGGACGCGGTCGAGCAGGTCGTCCCAGGTGGTCCAGTCGACGTCCCGGAACGGCAGGTCCAGCTTGCGGACGACGTAGGCGTCCAGGCCCTCGCCGTGCACGGTCTTCGGGATGTCGTAGATCGAGCGGGCGTCGGGGCAGGCGACGACGGCGGCCTCGTCGACGTCGCACATCAGCGAGATCTTCCGCTTGATCGCGGTGGGCACCTCGCGGTCGCAGCGCAGCACGATCGCGTCCGGCTGGATACCGATGTTGCGCAGGGCCGCAACCGAGTGCTGGGTGGGCTTCGTCTTCAACTCACCCGAGGGGCCGATGTAGGGCAGGAGCGAGATATGGACGACGAAGACGTTGTCACGGCCGACCTCGTGCCGGACCTGGCGGACGGTCTCCAGGAACGGCAGCGACTCGATGTCGCCGACCGTGCCGCCGACCTCGGTGATCACGACATCGACCTCGTCCGTCGCCATGCGGCGGATGCGGTGCTTGATCTCGTTGGTGATGTGCGGGATGACCTGCACGGTGTCACCCAGGTACTCGCCGCGCCGCTCCTTGGCGATCACGGTGTTGTACACCTGACCGGTGGTGACGTTGGCGGAGCCGTCGAGGTCGCGGTCGAGGAAGCGCTCGTAGTGGCCGATGTCCAGGTCGGTCTCGGCGCCGTCGTTGGTGACGAACACCTCACCGTGCTGGAAGGGGTTCATCGTGCCCGGGTCCACGTTCAGGTACGGGTCGAGCTTCTGCATCACGACGCGCAGACCGCGGGCCTTGAGCAGCATGCCGAGGCTGGAGGCCGTCAGGCCCTTGCCGAGCGAGGAGGCGACACCCCCGGTGACGAAGATGTGCTTGGTCGTCGAATTACGAAAAGCGGCGGGCGGCATGGCCAAGACGGGGCTCCCGTGGTCGCGGTCTGGGGGTGCGGTGCGGCTGCCTGCCGGAGGCTTCTCCGGGGGTGGCCGTCGCTGCGGTTCGGGGGTTTACTGGCCCACCGGTCCACGGGCTACCAGCGTATCAGCGCCTCGGGGCGATGGCTTCCGGCCACGCTCCGCGCACACGCCGACACGGAGGCGATCGCCGTTACCGGTCTCTCACCCGCTGCTCACTCGTTCGGCGTACCTGGCTTGCCCGGAGCGGCACACAGATCATCAGCGTGCGTCGTATCCTGCTCGGACACTCGCTGCCGAGCCCGCCCGGCCCAACGGCACCACCCACCGCCTGTGAGCGCCGGAACAACGTGAGCTCGTCAGTTCGTTGAGCAACAATGGGCGCTTTGCGTCACGGCTGAGTGACCTGTTTTGCTTCATCGCTCAACGACGCATTGCAAGACTTGCTGAAACCCCCCTTGACCGCACTAGCGACAGCCCCCTCGTGGGGTGACGTGGCCGTTCGACTGGAGTTGCACGTGGCCGGGCGCATCGAAGACTACGCACTCATCGGAGACATGCAGACCGCTGCCCTGGTCTGCCGGGACGGGACGGTCGACTGGCTGTGCCTGCCCCGCTTCGACTCGCACGCCATCTTCGCCGGCCTGCTGGGCACCGAGGAGCACGGCTTCTGGCGGCTCGGCCCCGCGTACGCCTCCGACCAGCAGCCACCCACCGCCGCCCGGCGCAGCTACCGCGGTGACTCGCTGGTCCTGGAGTCCGAGTGGGACACCCAGCGGGGCACGGTCCGGGTGACCGACTTCATGCCGCCGCGTGACGGCGCCCCGCAGCTCATCCGGATCGTGGAGGGCGTCTCCGGCCGTGTGCCGATGCGCTCGGAGCTCCGGATGCGGTTCTCCTACGGCCGGGTGGTGCCGTGGGTGCACAAGCACGACGGGCGCACGGTGGCCGTGGCGGGCCCCGACTCCGTGTGGTTCGACACATCCGCCGAGACCTACGGCAAGTCTCTGACGACCTACGCGGATTTCACGGTCGCCCCCGGTGACCGGATCGCGTTCACGATCTCCTGGCAGCCCTCGCACAAGGAGCCGCCGCCGCTGCCCGAGCCGGAGCAGTCGCTGGAGGCGACGGAGGACTTCTGGCGCGACTGGGTCGATCACTGTACGTACCACGGTCCCTACCGCGAGGCCGTGATCCGCTCGCTGATCACGCTGAAGGCCCTGACGTACGCCCCGACCGGCGGCATCGTCGCCGCGCCCACCACCTCCCTGCCGGAGGACATCGGCGGTGTCCGCAACTGGGACTACCGCTACACCTGGCTGCGCGACGCGGCGATCACCCTGTCCTCGCTGCTGCGCACCGGCTACCGCGAGGAGGCCCGCGCCTGGCGCGAGTGGCTGCTGCGGGCGGTGGCGGGCGACCCGGAGAACCTGCAGATCATGTACGGCATCGCGGGCGAGCGCGAGCTGGGCGAGGCGGAGCTGGACTGGCTGCCGGGCTACGAGAACTCCGGCCCGGTCCGGGTCGGCAACGGCGCCGCCCACCAGCTCCAGCTGGACGTGTACGGCGAGGTCACCGAGGCCCTGCACCTGGCCCATATGACGGGCCTCGCACGCAACGACTACGCCTCGCTGCTCCAGCTCAAGCTGATCCGCTACCTGGAAGGCCACTGGCAGGAGCCGGACGAGGGCATCTGGGAGGTGCGCGGCCCGCGCCGCCACTTCGTGCACTCCAAGGTGATGGCCTGGGTCGCGGTCGACCGCACGATCAAGCTCATCGAGTCCGGCGACGCCGACGGCCCGCTGGAGCGGTGGCGGGAACTGCGCGACGACATCCACCGGGACGTGTGCGAGAAGGGGTACGACAAGGAGCGCAACACCTTCACGCAGTCGTACGGCTCGAAGGAGCTGGACGCCTCGCTGCTGCTGATCCCGCAGATGGGCTTCCTGCCGCCGGACGACAAGCGCGTCATCGGCACCATCGAGGCGATCCAGCGGGAGCTGTCCACGCCGGACGGCTTCATCCTGCGCTACCCGACGGAGGGCGACAACGCGGGCGTCGACGGTCTGCCCGGCGACGAGGGCGCGTTCCTCGCCTGCTCGTTCTGGATGGCCGACGACCTGGCGATGATCGGCCGCGTGGACGAGGCCCGCAAGCTGTTCGAGAAGCTCCTGGCCCTGCGCAACGACCTCGGCCTGCTGGCCGAGGAGTGGGACCCGCACCTCCAGCGCCAGGTGGGCAACTTCCCGCAGGCGTTCAGCCACGTGCCGCTGATCGACACGGCGCTGCGTCTGACGGCCTCGGGCGCGTACGGCGGCTGACCGTTTGTAGGTTTCCAGATCCCGTGTCCTTTTCCCACTGGCGATGTCCACCGCGTGGCCAAGAGGACACGGCGATGGGAGTCCGCAGGTGAAGCGTCGTGAGGAAGGTCATCAGCCGGGCCAGACGTTCGTCGGTCATCACTTCCAGGGACTTGACCAGGAAGAACATTCCGGCTTCCTCCTCGTACACGTCCAGGCCCACCCCGCTGAGTCGGCCGGCGCGCAGGGTGGCCGGCAGGGCGTCCGTGTCGACCAGGCCGCCTCGGCTCGAGTCGGCGAACAGCCGCTCCTTGGGGACGTACTCCATGCCGAGGGCCACGCAGTCGGGGTTCTCGGCGAACACCGTGCCGATCTCGCCCGTGCCCACGACGCCCGCGGTGCGGCCATTCAGGTCGCGGCCCATGAGGCCGTCGAGGCGGAAATCGAACTCGCGGGTGCGGTGCGCGGCACGGACGATGCGCCGGTTGACTGTGAGAGCCAGGGCCCGTGTTCGCGGGCTGCGGCCAGGGCGATGTTGTTGTAGCCGGTGGCCCGCTGGCACGACCTCGTGGCCGACTGCTGGGGAGCGGTGTCCCGGTTGAGGAACAGCTTCAGGCAGCGCAGCTCATGGTGGCCGCCGAAGGCCTGGTCGAAAGCTTCCCGCAGGAGCGGTCTCTCGTCGGCGAGAGCTCCGTACGCGATGATCTCCACGTCGTTTCTCCTGCTCCTGCCCTGGGCTGGTCGGCCCCAGCGCAGGGGACCTTCGGGCCCGTGGCGCAGGGGAGGCGGAAGCCGTCCAACAGGGCACCACGCACTATCGTGAGGGAAGGAAGGCGCCTGATCCGGGTGCGTCCGCGTGAGCCGGTCGGAGGCGACGATGAGCGGGGAACGGCCCGGTCGATCCGAGCAGCACCTGCCCAAGCTGCGGCTGGACGAACTGCTGGACGAGCTGCAGGCGCGGATCGACGCGGCGCGGGGCACCCAGGATCGTGTGCACAGCCTGCTGGAGGCAGTGCTTTCCGTCGGCCGGGAGCTGGATCTGCCGCAGGTGCTCAGGCGTATCGTCGAGGCGGCCGTGGTGCTCGTGGACGCCGAGTACGGGGCCCTGGGAGTCATCGCCGACGACCGCACGCTCTCCGAGTTCCACACCGTCGGTATCAGCGACGAGCAGCGGGCCAGGATCGGCGACCTGCCCAGCGGGCACGGCATCCTGGGCGAGCTGATCCGGCACCCCGAGCCGCTGCGTCTGACGGAGATCTCCGAGCACCCGGCCTCGTACGGCTTCCCGTCGCACCACCCTCCGATGCACTCCTTCCTGGGCGTGCCCATCCGGGTGCGTGACCAGGTGTTCGGCAACCTCTACCTCACGGAGAAGCGCAGCGCGGAGAAATTCGACGCCGAGGACGAGTCGGTGCTCGCCACCCTCGCGGTGGCAGCCGGCGTGGCCATCGAGAACGCCCGCCTGTACGAGGAGACGCGGCTGCGCGAGCGGTGGCTGGGAGCGAGCTCCGAGGTCACGCGTGCCCTGCTGTCGGGTGCGCCGAGCACGGATGTCCTCGAACTGATCGTGGAGCAGGCGCGTCAGATCGCCGACGCCGATGCCGGGATGATCGCCGAGCGCGTGCCCGAGGAGAACGCATTGCGGCCGCTGCTCGCCGTCGGGCTGGACGCGGAGCGGCGCAGCGGCCTGGTGATCTCCGGCACGGACGGATTCGTGGCCGCCGTCCTCACCACGGCGGAGCCGGCGGTGAGCGCCGACATCCAACGGGACTCGCGGAGCAGCGGAGACGCTGCGCAGTGGGCCGGGCTCGGTCCCGTGGTCGGTGTGCCGCTGGAGGCCGGAGGCAAAGCCGGCGGTGTGTTGCTGCTGGGGCGCGCGGCGGGACGTACGCCGTTCACGGACGCCGACACGCTCCCCCTGCTCGGCTTCGCCGGGCAGGCGGCGCTGGCACTGGAACTGGCCGAGCGGCGCCGGGACGCCGAGCAGATCGCGCTACTGCGGGACCGTGACCGCATCGCCCGCGACCTGCACGATCTCGCCATCCAGCGACTGTTCGCGGCCGGGATGACGCTGCAGAGCACCCAGCGTTTCATCGACCATCCGGAGGCTGTGGAGCGGTTGTCGCGGACCGTGGACGATCTGGACGAGACCATCAAGATCATCCGGTCCACGATTTTCGGGCTGCGGCCCCACGGCGGGGCGAGGGAAGGCAGCGGCCTGCGTGGCCGGGTCTCGGACGCGGTGACGGCGGCGGCCTCGGCTCTGGGCTTCGCTCCGGCGGTGCGCATCGAGGGGCTGGTCGACACGGATGTACCGGGCGACGTCGCTGATCACACGCTCGCGGTACTCGGCGAGGCGCTGAGCAACGTGGCCCGGCACTCCGGGGCCCGCTCCGTGGACGTGCGCCTGAGATGCGCCCAGGGCGAGTTGACGCTCACGGTGACCGATGACGGCCGCGGGATACCGGAAGGTGCCGTCCGCAGCGGCCTGCGGAACATGGAGGAGCGGGCCGTCGCCCTCGGCGGCGACCTCCGGCTCGGTGAGCGCCCGGAGGGAGGCGGCACCCGGGTGGTGTGGCGGGTGCCGGTGCGGTCGGCCCGAGGATGACTGTGGCTGTCAGCGGCCCCGGCTCATTTTGACGGGTGCTCGCTCGTCCCGGGGTGCTCCAAATGCGACGCGAGGACCGCGGCCTGAACCCGTCGCTGGACGCCGAGCTTGGCCAGGAGCCGGGAGATGTGGTTCTTGACGGTCTTCTCGGACAGGTAGAGCTTCATGCCGATCTCGCGGTTGGTGAGCCCCTCCCCGATCAGGGCGAGAATCTCCCGCTCGCGCGGCGACAGGCTCGCCAGCTCGGGAGCGATGGCTGGTTCCTCGGACGGGTCGGCACGCAGCGAGCGCATCAGCCGGGCCGTGGTCTCCGGGTCGAGCATGGACCGCCCGGAGGCGACCGTGCGTACCGCCGAGATCAGGTCGGAGCCCTTGATCTGCTTGAGGACATAGCCGGAGGCCCCGGCCATGATCGCGTCGAGCAGGGCCTCCTCGTCGTCGAACGAGGTCAGCATCAGACAGGCCAGCTCGGGCATACGGCTGCGCAGTTCGCGGCAGACGGTGATGCCGTCGCCGTCCGGCAGGCGTACGTCGAGGACGGCGACGTCGGGGCGGAGGGCCGGGCCTCGGGCGAGCGCGTGCTCGACGTTCTCGGCGTCCCCGACCACCGAGATGTCGGGTTCGGCGTCCAGCAGGTCGGCCAGGCCGCGGCGCACGACCTCGTGGTCGTCGAGCAGGAAGACCCGGATCGGGTGCTCCTCGCTGAAGGTGCGCGGCTCGGTCATCTCGACCCCTCGTCGGCCGGAAGGGCGGACTGCAGACCGCCCGTGACCACGATCATTACGTGCGAGGGCCGGATGCACTAGGGCCGATCGGCCCAGTCGTGCCGGTGGGTGCCCCTGAACCGCCCGGATCGAGTCGGGTGCCTCAGGCGTGGTACGCCGAGGATCGTGAAGCGGGCAGGGCACCGCCGTGTTCGTCGTTTCAGCCGGGCGGTAGGGCCGGTCGGTCCCGGCACGGGACCTGTGGCCCCTCCACTGCGACGGCCGGAGGAGGCGATGCTCGAATCGTGAGCTTCTACTCCGGAGGTGAAGACCATGTCCCGCACGATCACCGTGGGTCTCGACGGCTCGCCCGAGAGCCGCGCCGCCGCCGAGTGGGCGGCCCGTGAGGCGGCGCTGCGCCGCCTGCCACTGAAGCTCCTGCACGTGTGGGAGCCGGCGCCGGAGCCCATGGCGCAGGCCCCACAGCTGGGTGCCGAGACCTCTCAGCAATGGAGCGAGAAGATCCCCCGTGACACCGCGGAAGGGGTCCGGCTGCGTCACCCCGACGTCGAAGTGACGGCCGAGCACCTGGCCGGCCGTCCCAGCGAGGTGCTGGGCGAGGCCACCGAGGCCGCCGAACTGCTCGTCCTGGGATCACGCGGTCTGGGCGGCATCAGCGGGTTCCTGGTGGGTTCGGTCGGCCTGGCCGTGGTGGCGCGTGCCGAGCGGCCCGTGGTCCTGGTCCGGGCCGGTGAGCAGGCGGCCGACGAGCACGAGATGGACCCGACGGGCATCCCGTCGGCCGCCACGCGTTACCGGCCGGTCGTGCTCGGCATCGACACCGACCACCTCGACCCGTCGGTGATCGACTTCGCCTTCGACGCGGCCGCCCGGCGCGGAACCGCCCTACGGGCCGTGCACGGATGGCATCTGCCCTCGTGGTTCGTCTACGGCAGGGGCGCCGGCGACGTGTACCGGTATGACCAGGTCGTCCGTTCGCAAGCCCGTGCGCTCACCGACGCACTGCGCCTGTGGAGGGACAAGTACCCCTCCGTCGAGGTGGTCGAGGTGTCCCACTCGGGCAGCGCGGCGGCTCACCTGATCGACGCCTCGCGCGAGGCATCGCTGGTCGTCGTGGGACGGCGGGTCCGTCGCAATCCGTTGGGGGCGCACATCGGTCCCGTTACGCATGCCGTGCTGCACCACGCTGCCGCCCCGGTCGTCGTCGTTCCGCACGACTGACGCGTCACCGCCTCAGCAGTACGCCGACGGGAGTCGCTGTCCGTTCCGAACAGCTCGAGAGGAGGAATCGGACCGATGAATCTGCCCGTCGTCGTTGGCGTGGACGGCTCCGAGTCCAGCCTGCGGGCTGTGGACTGGGCGACCGACGAGGCCGCGCTGCGCGGGGTACCGCTGCGTGTGGTGTACGCGTCTTTGTGGGAGCGCTATGAACATGCCGTTTTCGCCGCGGGGCCGGGAAAGACGGAGCAGATCCTCACCGATGTGCTCGTGGTGGCCGCCGCCAAGCGCGCTCGGTCGCGGGTCCCGGACATGGAGGTCGCCACCGAGGTCGTGCCCGAGGGTCCGGTGCCCGTACTCCGTCGCGCGGCGCGCGGTGCCTCCGCGCTGGTCGTGGGCTCTCGCGGCCGCGGGGGCGCCGCCGAACTGCTGCTGGGCTCGGTCGGTTTCGCCGTGGCCGGGCACGCCGACGGTCCGGTGATCGTGGTACGCGGTGACCACGACGACCGAGCCGGGTCCCCGGCGCAGGGCCGCCGCATCGTCGTAGGAGTGCCGGACCATGCCGCGGAATCGGCGGCAGTGCGTTTCGCTTTCCGGGAGGCGGCCCAGCGCGCGGTACCGCTTGAGGCCGTGCGGGCCTGGCACTGCACCGCGCACGAGACCGCCGACCACCTGTTGCTCGCCGGTGAACCTGCCCACGGAGACAAGCAGAGCGCCGCCGATGCCCTGGAAACCGGGCTCCGTGCGCCGGCCGAGGATTACCCGGCTGTCGAGGTGCGCCGCCGGACCGTCGAGGGCCCCGCCCGCACCGTACTGCTCGACGCCTCAGCCGATGCCGCCCTCCTCGTGGTCGGCGCCAGACGCCCCCACGGCCGCATCGGACTCGGGATCGGCCGCGTCACGCATGCCGTTCTGCACCACGCGGCCTGCCCCGTCGCGGTCGTCCCCGAACGGGTCTGACCGCATCGCGGATGCGGGCCTTCCGCCCAGCGGGTCACCCATGCCCGGAAAAGGCACGACCACGTCGCCCACTCCTACGGCAACGCACTCGACACAGCGGGCCACAGGGCCGATCGGCCCCCGGCCTACCCCGGACAGCCCATGCGACGACTCCTCGATCCGCCTGATGCTCGAAGCACCGAATGGCTCGGAGGAGACTGCCATGACGCACGATGTGCTCGACCGCCCGCCGATCCACGCCCTGCTCACGGACGGCACGACCGTGTGCATACGCGCCGTGCAGCAGGGGGACCACGAGCGGTTGCGGGGTCTCTACGAGAAGATGTCCCCCGAGAACTTGCGCCTGCGGTTCTTCGCCGCGAGCCGCCGATCCGCCGTCATGGCCGCCGACCGGGCCTGCGCCCCGGCCCGCCCGGGCTACCAGGCCCTGCTCGCCGAGGCGCAGGGCCTGGTGATCGGTCTCGCCGAGTACGACACCGGTGGCGGGGCCGACACGGCCGAGATCTCCGTCGCGGTCGCGGATGGCCTGCACCACCGCGGTGTGGGCACCCTGCTCGTCGAGCACCTGGTCTCGGCCGCCCGCGCGAACGGCGTCACCACCTTCACGGCCGATGCCCTGGGCGAGAACCACAAGGTGCTCCGGCTCTTCGCCGACCTCGGTCTGCGCACCGCCCGGCACTTCGACGGGCCCGAGGTGCGCTGCACCATCAGGCTGGACCAGGACGACGCCTACCTGTCGGCTGTGGAGGAGCGGGGCCGAGCCGCCGACGTTGCCAGCCTCCAGCCGCTTCTCCGGCCGGACGCGGTGGCCGTCGTCGGGGCCGGGCGCAGGCCCGGGTCCGTGGGCCGGGCGATCCTGCACCACCTGAAGGCGGGAGGTTTCACCCGTCGCCTGTTCGCCGTGAACCCCGCCGCGACCGCGATCCTCGGCGTGCCGTCCCATCCGTCCGTCGCAGCCCTGCCCAGGATCCCGGATCTCGTGGTCCTGGCCGTGCCCGCGGGCGCGGTTCCGGCGACCGCGGAGGAGTGCGGCAAGACGGGCGTTCGGGCCCTCCTCGTCGTCACCGTCGGTCTCAGCGCCGACCAGGCGCGGACGCTGATCTCGGTCTGCCGCGCCTACGGCATGCGGCTCGTCGGCCCGAACTGCCTGGGCATCTCCAACACCGACCCGGAGCTGCGGATGGACGCGACCTTCGCCGCGGAGCATCCGCGTCCCGGCACCGCCGGAGTCGCCGTGCAGTCCGGCGGCATCGGCATCGCGCTCCTGGACGGGCTGTCACGCCTCGGCATCGGGGTGTCGACCTTCGCCTCCCTCGGCGACAAGTACGACGTCAGCGGCAACGACCTGCTCCAATGGTGGGAGAGCGACGGCCGTACCGACCTCGCCCTGCTGCACCTGGAGTCGTTCGGCAACCCGCGTGCCTTCTCCCGCACCGCCCGGCGCGTGACCCGCCGCATGCCCGTACTCACCGTGGACGCGGGCCGCACGGAGGCAGGCCGGCAGGCCGCCGCCTCGCACACCGCGGCCGCCGCCACCCGCACCATGACCCGGCTCGCGCTGTTCACCCAGGCCGGCATCACCGCCACCCGCTCGGTCGGCGAACTCCTGGAAACCGCCGCCCTGCTGCACGCTCAGCCCCTCCCGGCAGGCACACGGGTCGCAGTCGTCACCAACGCGGGCGGAGCGGGCGTACTGGCCGTCGACGCCTGCGCCGAGGCGGGGCTCGCGCTGCCGTCGCTGAGTGCCGGGATCATCGAGGAGCTGCATGCCCTGTTGCCCGTCGGTGCCGCCGTCGGCAACCCCGTGGACGCGACGGCTGTGGTGACGGAGGAGCAGCTCAGCGCGTGTGTCGACCGGCTTGTGGAGTACGACGGTGTCGACGTGGTGCTCGTGGCGCTGGTGCCCACGGCGGTCGCCGCCGCGACCGGCGACGACCTGGTGCGAGCTCTGACCGGCGCGCCGGGACGCCGGGCTCGAACGATCGCCGTCATCCGACTGGAGCAGGACGCCTCGGTGACCTTGCTGCCCGCGGCCGACGGCAGCACGATTCCCTCGTACGCCGAACCGCAGGCCGTGGCACGGGCGCTGGCCCATGCGGCACGACGCGCGGCCTGGCTCGCCCGGCCGGTCGGAACCGTCCCGGAGCCGGACCGCGTCGACACCGAACGCGCTCACGAGATCACCGGCACCTACCTCGCGGCAGAATCCGAGGGCGGCTGGCTCGACCCGCGCACCTGCGCCGAGCTCCTCGACTGCTATGGCATCCCGCAGATCTCCTGGGCCTGGGCCAAGACCGAGGACGAGGCCGTCCGCGCCGCCCGGCGACTGCGCGGCGCCGACGGACGGTTGGTCATGAAGGCGTACTGGCCGGGCCTCGTACACAAGACCGAGAAGCGTGCTGTCCACCTCGACATCCAGGGCGACGCCCAAGTACGGGCCGCCTTCCGGGACTTCGACTCACGCTTCGGCGACGTCCTGACCGGTGTGATCGTCCAGCCACTCGCTCCGCGCGGTATTGAGCTGTTCGCCGGTGTCGCCCAGGACGAGGTGTTCGGGCCGCTCGTCCTGTTCGGGCTCGGTGGCACGGCCACAGAGGTACTGGCCGACCACGCCGCCCGGCTCGCGCCGCTCACCGACCACGACGTGCACGACCTGATCACGTCCCCGCGCTGCGCACCGCTGTTGCTCGGCTCGCGCGGCAACCGGCCTGTCGACCTCCCGGCGCTGGAACAGTTGCTCCAGCGACTGTCGCGGATGGCGAGCGATCTGCCGCAGCTCGCGGAGGCCGACTTCAACCCGGTCCTCGCAACGCCTGGAACGGTCACCGTGCTCGACGCCCGAGTGCGCCTGCTGCCGCGCCGGGCCCAGGACCCCTATCTGCGCCGACTCCGCTGAGCCGGCCGCACCGGCCGAATCAGTCGAGGAGGGAACCTCATGCAACAAGGCAAGGTCGGCTCGGTGATGACCATGGATGTGGTCCGGGCCATGTAGGGAACCTCGATCAAGAAGGTGGCCCAGCTGCTTGCCGACCACCGGATCAGCGGACCACCTGCCAGTTGGAACACGAGAGCGAGGCGGCGCTGCACAGCGTGACCGCCGCCTCGCTGCACATACGGTGAAAGGAGGAGGACCCTCATGACGAAGAACGTCCTGGTCGCCTACGGAACGACGAACGGCTCTACGGCAGAGATCGCCGAGACCATCGCGGAGGTCCTGCGCAAGGACGGACTGACGGCCGAGGCGAGTCCCGCCAGGGCCGTGCCGAGTGCGGCAGCGTACGACGCCGTCGTGGTCGGTGGCGGGCTGTACGCAGGCCGCTGGCACAAGGACACCCGCCGCTTCGTCCGGCGTCACGGCAAGGCCCTGGCCGAACGCCCGCTGTGGTTCTTCAGCAGCGGCCCGCTCGACCCCTCGGCCTCGGAGCGGGACATCCCGCCGGTGCCCGGAGTGAAGAAGGCCATGGTCCGGCTCGACGCCAGGGAGCACGTCACCTTCGGAGGCTGTCTGGAGGAGGGCGCGAAGGGCTGGGTCGCGCGAATGATTCTCCGCAGCGGAAAGGGCGGGGACTTCCGCGACTTCGAGCGGATCGAGACGTGGGCGGCGCGGATCGGCCACGAGCTGACGAGCTGACTCCGGAGCCCGGCGCATCCTGCGGCACACAGGGCTGCCGGGCCTCTTCGAGGTGCTTCCGTACCTGCCCCTGGGTGTGGCCGGTGCCTCGGTCGCGGGCCCTGCCGAAGCTGCGGCGGGCTGACCGAGCGAGCCTGAGGTAGGGCCGACCGGCCCAAGCGCCTTCCACCAGCCCGCGCCAAGCTGGAACTGGCGGTGCAATCCCGGCATCGCGCCCACACCAGGAAGGTGGGAACGCCATGAAGGGCTACGTCTTCCACGGCCCCGGACAGTCCGCCTGGGAGGACGTCCCGGACCCCGCGATCAAGGAGGCGACCGACGCGATCGTGCGTGTCGACGCCGTCACCATCTGCGGAACGGACCTGCACATCCTCAGGGGCGACGTTCCCGAGGTGCGCCCCGGCACGGTGCTGGGGCACGAGGCGGTCGGTGAGATCGTCGACGTCGGCGGTGACGTGCGCACGGTGCGGCCGGGGGACCGGGTGCTGGTCTCCTGCATCACCGCCTGCGGCCGCTGCCGCTACTGCCGCGAGAACATGTACGGCCAGTGCCAAGGCGGCGGAGGCTGGATCCTGGGCCACCTGATCGACGGCACCCAGGCCGAGTACGTCCGCGTGCCGTACGCCGACCTGTCCGTGCACCCGCTGCCCAGTGCCCTGGACAGCAAGCACGCCGTACTGCTGGCCGACATCTTCCCGACCGGGTACGAGGTGGGCGTGCTCAACGGGCACGTACGGCCCGGTGACACCGTCGCCGTCGTGGGCGCCGGCCCCATCGGGCTCGCGGCCATCGCAACCGCCCGGCTGTTCGCACCGGAGCGGATCGTCGCCGTGGATCTCGCCGCCGCCCGGCTGGAAGCAGCCAGGCGCCTCGGCGCGGACGCGGTGGCGGACGCCCGGGAAGCCCCTGAGCAACTGGTCTCGGACCTCACCGACGGGCTGGGCGCGGATGTGGTTGTCGAGGCCGTCGGCGTCCCGGAGACGTTCGAGCTCTGCACGCGCATGGTGCGGCCGGGCGGGCACGTGGCCAACGTCGGCGTGCACGGCAAGCCCGCGACCCTGCACCTGGAAGACCTGTGGATCAAGAACGTGACCATCACCACGGGGCTGGTGGACACCTACTCCACCCCCACGCTGCTCCGGATGGCGGCCGCGGACCGGTTGCCCACCGGGCAGCTGGTCACGCACACCTTCCCGCTGGCCCACATGGAGGAGGCGTACGACGTCTTCGGCCGGGCCGGCGACACCGGTGCTCTCAAGGTCGTACTCGGTGGAGAGCAGCATCAGGAGGTCGTCCCAGTCGAGGCGGCCTGACGAAGGAGAGAGGTGACGGGCCATGACCGAACGAGCCTCGTCGCACGCCGTGGAGGGGCGCCCGGTGGGAGACCTCGGGCGCCGGATCACCCAACGGCGTACGGAACTCGGCCTGACTCGGCAGGAGACGGCCACTCAGGCGGGCATGGCTCCTGCCTACCTCCAGTACTTGGAGGAGCGGCCGACCGCGGACCCGGGCGCGGGCACCCTGCTCCGGCTGGCCGGAGTGTTGAAGACCACGGTGTGGCACCTGACCGGTGGCGACACCGAGTTGCCGCCCGGCCTCGGACGGGCCTCCCGCACCCCCCGCTTCACGGAGCTGACCGAAGCGGAGTGCCGCTCCCTGCTGTCGACGCACGGAGTGGGGCGTCTTGCCGTGCCCACGGACGCCGGGCCGGTCGTCATACCGGTCAACTACAGCGTCGTCGACGGCGCGATCGTCTTCCGTACCGACCCCGGCACGACGCCCGCAGAGGCGGTCGGCCAGCACGTCGCCTTCGAGGTCGACCGCATCGACGAGGCGTTCAGTGAAGGCTGGAGCGTGCTGGCGCGCGGCCCGGCGAGGGCTGTGACTGATCCGGACGAGGTGGCCCGACTCGCCGAGCAGGCGTACAGCACGCCGTGGGCGGGAGGCCGGCGCGAGCTGTGGCTGTGCATCGAGCCTGCCGCCGTCACCGGGCGCCGGATCACGGTCTGAACGCGGAAGGCCGGCGGTCCCTGCCCCGGTGGAGATCACCTCGTGTCGCCGCAGACGCAGATCTTCAGGCCGGGGCGGGTGGCGCCGCCCTCGGCGACGGCAATGCCGACCAGCCGGCCGACGCCCTCCCGGTCGATCGTCTCGTTGTCGAGGTAGGTCGGCGGTGCGCTTGCCCACCCGGGTGGCCAGCCCCGGGGAGAGGCTCGCGCCATTCGTCCAGCTGGTGGCCCTTCGCCGGAGAACGTCCGCAAGTGCCGCTGAGGCCGCCCTGCGCTGGATGAGCCGGCGCAGTGTGGGTCCGGGCATCTCGTCTTTCGGAAGCGCGGCGACGATGTCGTCGAATGTGGAGACCTCATCAGCGGTGTTTTCACCGGAGCTCACTCTCGGCAGACGCCCCGGCCAGGTGGCACTCGACGTCCACCACACCCTGGGCGAGCGTGGTGTCGGCGTGCACGGTGACGGCCGGTGAGTTCATCAGCTCCTCCGCGGTCACCCCGCCCGCCTTGGTCATGTCGGAGAGCCGGCGAAGCTGTGTGAGCAGGTCCGCTTCGGAGACAACCCCGATCACCCGACCCGCGCCCTCCAGGACCGGCAGCGCGCACTGCCCCATGACCTTCACGATCTCCTTGAACACGGTGCCACGGCCCACGGCCACGACGGTGTGCGTCATGACGTCGCAGACGATGTGCGGGCTGCCGTGCATGGTCGTTCCCTTCCGGCGGCCGGGCGCGGACTGGGACTGGGGGTCAGGGACGCTCAGAGTGGGCTCCCGCTGCCGTAGGGGGCGTACAGGTCGAGTAGCCGGATGCGGGAGGCGTGCAGCCTGTCGGCAACCACCCGGCCGACCCAGGCCGCGATAGCGCGGCCGAACTCGGCGTCCTGGGCGCACATCGCCCGCACGCCCTCAGCGTCGAACTCGTAGGCCCGCACCGGGCTCATCGCCTCCGCGCCCAGGTGCCACACGTACGGCGGGAAGTGCCACGACCAGCCGATCAGCTCGCCGTACCCCAGGGACTCGACGACAGCGGCTCGCCGGCCCGGGACCCGGAGATCGAGCGCGACAGTGCCGGTGCGCACGATCCAGAACCGATCGGCACGTCGGCCTTCCTCGAACAAGCGTGTGCCGGCGTCGAAGGACACCTCATGGGCGACGCGCATCAGCCGCTCGCGCTGCTCGGCTGTGAGGCCTGCGGACAGGTTGGTGGTGGAGGTCATCACTGGGGCTCCCTTCAGCCGGCCCTGCCGCAGCCGGGCGGTGCGTCCGGCGTGCGGGCCCACAGCTGCCTCGGTGCTGCTCTGGCGGCCTGCTGACTTCAGCGTGTGCCTGACCCGGGCAGGGCACCACGGGCCGCTCGGCCCCTGTACCGGGGCCGTTGGGCCCTGCCGCGGCCGTGCCCGCGGCAGCAATCCTCGTCTCCGCATCCCGCGGTTCCGCGAAGGCGGAAACATGGGCCGAATGGCCCCGACAGGAGCCCAACCGCCCCTCGCGTCGGGTCGCCGCGGGTGCGACGGTGAAAGCGGACCTGCAGAGTGCCCGAGCACGAGGCGGTGGGAACGATGACGATGGAGCTGCCCCTGGTCGTGGGTGTCGACGGATCGGACGGCTGTCTGCCTGCGGTCGACTGGGCCGTGGACGAGGCCGCCCGGTATGGGCTTCCGTTGCGGCTGGTGTACGGCTCCCTCTGGGAGCGGTACGAGGGCCACACCCCGTCGGTCGGTCCGGGCCGCCCTGCGAGGCAGCTGATGGCCGACCACATCGTTGCCTCCGCGGCGGAGCGCGCCGGGCGGCGCAACCCTGACGTGAAGGTGTCCACCGAGGTCCTCCTCTCCGATGCGACGGACGCGCTCCTTCAGGAGGGCAACAACGCCACCGCCCTGATCACCGGGTCGCGGGGCCGCAGCGAGCTGAAGGGACTGCTGCTCGGCTCGGTCGGGCTGGCCGTCGCAGCCCGCGCACACTGCCCGGTGGTCGTGGTGCGCGGCGACAAAGCGGGCCTGTCCGGTACCCATGAGCGCATCCTTCTCGGCGCCGGAGACCCCGGCACCAGCGAGGAAGCGACACGGTTCGCCTTCCGCGAGGCCGAGGCCCGCGGGTGCGTCCTGGACGTGGTCCGGGCCTGGCGCCGCCCCGCACACGAGACCGCCGATACGGCCGCAGCCGCCGAGGCCCCCGGCCGAGACCACGAGGAGCGGGCCAGCACGGAACTCGACGGACTGCTCCGCGATGCCATGGCCGATCACCCCGGTGTGCGAGTACAGCGCACGACGGTCGAGGGCCCGGCCCGCAAGGCGCTGGTGCACCGCTCGGCCGCGGCCGACCTGGTGATCGTGGGAGCACGGCGCAGGCAGGGCCACTTCGGGCTTCAGCTCGGCAGGGTGGCCCACAGACTGCTGCACCACGCCCAGTGCCCCGTGGCCGTCGTGCCCCAGCGCGTGTGAGCGCGGTCGAACCGGGAAACGCGGCGCGCAGACGAACAGGTCACGGACAACCGTCCGGGCCCGTGGATCCGCTCGACGAGGAGACCGCCCGTGACGGATCTGACCTCGGAGTACGGCGACGCCTGGAGGTACGAGGGATATCGCCCCGCGGAGGAACGGCTGCGGGAGTCGCTGTGCACCTTGGGCAACGGCTACTTCGCCACCCGCGGGGCGCTGCCCGAGTGCCCGGCGGACGACGTGCACTACCCGGGCACCTACGCGGCTGGCTGTTACAACCGCCTCACCTCCGAGGTCGCGGGACGCAGCGTCGAGAACGAGGACCTGGTCAACCTCCCCAATTGGCTCCTGCTGCGCTTCCGCCTTGCCGGTGGGAAGTGGCTCACGCCGGATTCGGCGACCGTCCTGGAGCACCGTCAGACCCTCCACCTGGACTCGGGACTGCTGGAGCGCCGCACCCGGTACGCCCTCGGCGAGGGGCGGGCTCTGTCGGTACTGCAACAGCGGGTGGTGCACATGGGCGACCCGCACCTCGCGGCGCTGCGCACCGAGTTCACCGCCGAGGACCTCACCGGTGAGCTGGAGGTCGAGGCAGCGCTCGACGGGGCGGTCACGAACGCCGGGGTACCGCGCTACCGCGACCTGGACGGCCACCACCTGACCCACGCGCACACCGGAACCGCCGCACCCGGCACGGTGTGGCTGCGCTGCCGTACCCGCACCTCGGACATCCGGATCGGCATGGCCGCCCGCCTGACGGCCCAGGAGCCGATCACGGACGCACACGAACCCTCACGCGCCGTCCAGCACCTCACGCTGCCCCTGGCCCCCGGCCGCACGGTTACCGTCGACAAGACCATCGCCCTGCACACCTCACGTGACCCCGCGATCAGCGACCCGTTGCAAGCAGCGGTGGACCGGGCGGGCGCGGCACCGGGCTTCGACGACCTGCTGGCCTCGCACCGGACCGCGTGGAACCAGCTGTGGCGCCGGGCCGAACTCGACGTCCCGGGGAAGGCGGGAGCCATTCTGCGCCTGCACCTGTTCCACGTGCTGCAGACGGTCTCCCCGCACAGCGCAGAGCTGGACGTGGGCGTGCCGGCCCGCGGACTCCACGGCGAGGCCTACCGCGGACACGTCTTCTGGGACGAACTCTTCGTCCTGCCGTATCTCAACCTGCACTTCCCCGAGGTGTCCCGCGCCCTGCTCCACTACCGCCACCGGCGCCTGGACCGGGCCCGCGCCGCCGCACGGGCCATTGACCGGGGCGGCGCGCTGTACCCGTGGCAGAGCGGCAGCGACGGCCGAGAGGAGACCCAACGGCTGCACCTCAACCCCCGCTCGGGCCGATGGCTGCCCGACCACACCCACCTCCAGCACCATGTCGGTTCGGCGATCGCGTACAACGTGTGGCAGTACTGCGAGGCCGGAGGTGACGCCGAGTTCCTGCACACCAGGGGCGCCGAGATGCTGCTGCAGATCGCGCGTTTCTGGGCTGACTCGGCCACCTGGGACGAGCATCTGGGACGGCATCGCATCCGTGGCGTGGTCGGCCCCGACGAGTACCACGAGGCCTACCCCGGCGCGGAGCGGCCCGGCCTGGACGACAACGCCTACACCAACGTCACGGCGGCCTGGGTGCTCGCCCGCGCCTTGGAGGTGCTGCGTACGCTGCCGGAGCCCCGCCGTCGCGAACTCGCCGAACGCATCGCTCTGGACGACGGGGAACTGGAGCAGTGGGAGAAGGTCTCCCGCACCCTCCACGTCCCTTTCCACGCCGGAGTCATCAGCCAGTTCGATGGCTACGACGACCTCGCCGAACTCGACTGGGACGCCTACCGCCAGCGCTACGGCGACATCCGGCGCCTGGACCGGATCCTGGAGGCCGAGGGCGACAGCGTCAACCAGTACAAGGCCTCCAAACAGGCCGATGTGCTGATGTTGGGCTACCTCTTCTCACCGGCTGAGCTGCAGGGACTCCTGCATAGGCTGGGGCACCGGCTGGACGAGGAGACCTGGCGTCGCACCGTCGACTACTACCTGGCCCGCACCAGCCACGGTTCGACCCTCAGCGGTCTGGTGCACGGCTGGATCCTGGCCCGGTGCCGGCGCGCCGAGGCTTGGACGTTCTGCCAGGAGGCCCTGAAGGGGGATGTCGCCGACGTGCAGGGCGGCACCACCGGCGAGGGCATTCACCTCGGCGCCATGGCCGGCACCCTCGACCTTGTCCAACGGGGACTGACCGGACTGGAGACCCGGGCCGGGGCGCTGTGGCTGGATCCGGTGCCACTGCCGGAGCTGTCGTCGTACGGCTTCTCCCTTCGGTACCAGGGCCATTGGGGCATACGGTTGCGGCTGGCCGGCGGTTGGGTGGAGATCGCCGTACCGCCGTCCGACCTCCCGCCGATCGACGTTCAGCTGCCCGACCGTGCGGTCAGCGTCCAGCCGGGTGAGACATGCCGGCTGCTGCTGCCCGACTGACGGCTACGCCCTTTCGGCTGCCCCGGACAGCGGATGGGCGCGCCGCCTCGTGTGACGGGCGGCGCGCCGCGTCATGCCGGCCTGAGCGCAGTGAGCGTGCGCTCCCCCGCCGGGTCGCCCGCCGTGGCCGGGACCAGGGCGATCTCGTCGAGGCCGGCCTCGGCGTAGGCCTCGATACGGGCGCGGACGGTTCCGGCGTCGCCGACGAGGGCGACCGTGCCCGCGGCCTCGGGCGGCAGGGCCCGCAGCAGGGTGTCCCGGTCGGCGCCCTTGGCGGCCAGTTCGACGACCTCGGCGAATCCCGCCTCGACGAACATGTCGCTGTAGCCCGGCACGGCGAGATAGCCGACGACGCTGCGCAGGACCTGCGTGAGCGTCTCAGGCTCCGGGTCCACGGCGGCGGGCAGCCAGGCGGCCAGCCGGGGCGGCGTACGGCCCGCGCGCTCGGCGGCGGCGAGCATGCGCGCCCGCAGGACGCGGACCTGCTCCGGCGAGACGACATCGAGCAGCATCCGGTCGGCGTACCCGACGGCGGTCTCGATCGCGCGCTCGCCGAACGCCGCGACGGTGACCTCGCCCCCGGGCGGCGGCAGCCGGCGCGGGAAGCCGCTGCCGGGCACGATCGGCTCGCCCGGCACGCTGTCCCACAGTCCGCGCACGGTCGCCGCCGACTCCTCGAGGGCAGCCGCCGGCCGGGTCCGCGGCCGGCCGTGGACGCCCTCGACGACCCGCTTGCTGGACGTGCCGAGGGCCACACCGACGGGCCGGCCGGTGACGGCCGCGGTGGAGGCGGCACCCCGGACGATGGTGAGCGGGTCGCGCACCGACACCGGCACGGGCCCGGCCGTCAGCACGGCCTGCTCGGTGGCCGCGCCGATCGCCGCCGCCAGCACGAACGAGTCCCACGTGGGTCCCTCGCCCGCCCACACCTCCCGGTACCCGAGCCGGTCGGCGAGCACCGCGACCCGCAACGGCTCCTCGACCGGACTGTCGTCCTCCCGGCCCACCGCCACCACGCTGAATTCCATGCCCGCGCAAGTACCCGGGCGATCACGCCGCAATCCGGGGCGTGATCGGCCCCGTGCCCCGCCGGAGATGTCCGTCAGGCACCCGCGCGGGTAGCGTCCGGCACATGGACAGCGGGACGGACAGTGGTCACGACACGCAGGGCGCCGGGATCACCGTGCAGCGGGCGCTGGAGCTGCCGGGGCTGCGCAGCGGGCTGCCCGAGGTGCTGGCGGGCGCCGACCGGCTCGGGCGGTCCGTGCGCTGGGTGCACGCCGGTGAGGTGCCGCACATCGCCTCGCTGCTCAAGGGCGGCGAACTGCTGCTGACCACGGGCTACGGCCTCGGCACCCGTCCGGCCGAACAGCGGGCGTTCGTGCGCACGCTGGCCGAGCGCGGTATCGCGGCCCTGGTGGTGGAGCTCGGTCCGCGCTTCTCACGGCTGCCCGCCGCCTTGGTCGACACGGCCCGCTCGGCCGGGCTGCCGCTGGTCCAGCTGCACCGCGAGGTGCCGTTCGTCACGGTCACGGAGGAGGTCCACACCGAGATCGTCAACGGCCACTACGCGCTGCTCCAGCGGGCCGAGGAGGTGCACCGGCGGTGTACCGAGGCCGTGCTGGGCGGCGGCGGTGTGCCCCAGGTGCTGGGCATTCTGGCGGACTTCGGCGGCAATCCCGTCTTCCTGGAGACGGCGGACGGGCAGTTGCTGTACGCCGCCGGGGCCGGTCCCGAGGGCGCGGACCCGCTCCAGGTGTGGGAGGGGCTGCGCGGCCAGCACAAGGACGAGCCGCCGCTTCCGGGCTCGGTCCTGGTGGACGTACCGGGCGGCGGGCCCGGCAGCGGTGGCGTCCGCGCGCGTCTCGTCCTGCTGCCCGTGCGGACCCCTCTGGCGCCCGTGCACCGGATGGCGGCAGAGCGGGCCGCGGGCATCCTGGCCGTGGTGCTGATGCAGGCACGGCAGGAGGAGGAACTGGCGGCGCGCGGACGCGGCGACTTCCTCACGGACCTCGCCGAGGGCCGGGTCACGGCGGAGGACGCCCCGGCGCAGGCGCGCGTACTGGGCTTCAGACCGGGCGAGGGCCCGCTGCTGCCGGTGGTCATGCGGCTCCTCGGGGACGCCCTGTCCCCCGGGGGAGGCTGGGCCGTGCTGGCCCGGGCGGTCGCCGAGGAGCTGGCGTCGGTGGGCGTGCCGGTGCTGCTCGGGGTGCGGCCGGTGGAGGGCCGGGTGCCGGTGCTGCTCGGGCTGCGTGCGGAGTCGGAACGGGCGACGGTCGCGGACCGGGTCGCGGCGGCGCTGCGGGCCGGGGTGGAGCGGGCCGGGATGCTGCGGCCGGGCGGGCAGCCGCCGGTGGTGGTCGTGGGGGTGGCCGGCGGCTGGACGGCGGCGGCGTCGGGCCTGCGACACGCGGCGGAGACGGCGACCGCCGCCCAGGGCCTGCCGGACCGGCCCTGGTACGACGCCCGCCGGCTGGACATCGACCTGCTGCTGTGGCGACTGCGCGACCATCCCGATCTGGCCGCCTTCGTCGACCGGGCCCTCGGCCCGCTCCTGGAGCACGACCGCCGCTCCCGGCCGCCGCTGCTGCCCACCCTGGCGACGTACCTCGCCCACGCGGGACGCAAGGCGGAGACCGCCCGGGAGCTCCACCTCAACCGGCAGACCCTCTACAACCGCCTGGCACGCATCGGGGAGTTGCTGGGAACGGACCTCGACGACCCGCAGACGGTACTGGCCCTGAGCCTGGCACTGCGGGCCCGCCGGCACGTCTCCTAGATCCTCAGGTGAGGTGGTTCCTCAGGTGAGGGGCCGGGGCTGGGTCAACTCGTCGTACACGCTGAGCACTTGGGCGACGGTCTCGTCCTCGCTCGGCCAGGTGGCGGCCTGCCGGGCGCCCTTCTCCCGCAGCGACTCCCGGCGCTCCGGGTCGCCGAGCAGGCGCACGACGGAGTCGGCGAGCGCCTCCGCGTTGCCGTGCGGGACGACTTCGGCCGCGTCGCCGACGAGTTCGGGGATGCCGCCGACGTCGGTCGCGACGAGCGGCACGCGCGCGTGGAGGGCCTCCTGGGCGAGGACCGAGCGTGCCTCCTCCCACCGGCTCGGCAGCAGGGCGAGGTCGGCGGCGGCGAGCAGGTCGGTGATGTCGTCGCGCCGCCCGATGAGCCGGACGGGCAGCCCCTCGCCCTCGATCCGCTCCTGGAGCTCGCCGCGCAGCGGCCCTTCCCCGGCGATCACGACCAAGGGGACGGGGTCGAGCCGGCGCCACGCGCGCGCGGCGTCCAGCAGCACGTCGTACCCACGATGCCGCTCCAGGGAGCCGACAGCCATCAGCAACGGCCGCCCGATGGCGCCGAGTTCGGCCCGCACCTTGGGGCGCAGCCCGTCGGGATCGTCGGGCTCCACGGGCCTGCGGGGGCCGGGCAGCGCGACGGCCGCGAGCCGCGCGTCCCGGGCGCCCGTCCACCGCGCCCGGTCCACGAGCGACGACGTCGTCCCCAGCACGACGCTGGCCGCCTTCGCGACCCGCCGCTCCAGCACCCGCAGCAGATGGGCACGCGCACCGTCGACGTGCGCCCGGTCGTGCCACGTCACGACCAGCGGGGTACCCACGCGCCGCCCGCTGAGCGCGAGGACCGCACGGAACGAGGCGTGCAGCCCGTGCGCGTGCACCAGATCGGCGTTGGCACAGGCCGCCCGCAGGGCCGCCACCGACACCGGGTCACTGCTGCGCGGCACGTGCACATGATCGGCCCCGACACCGCTGAAGTCATAGGCGCGATCCGCCTCATAGGGGGCGCACACCGTGACTTTCACGCCCCTCGCGACGAGCCCCGCGGCCAGTGAACGCACATGCGCACTGCTGGCGGCATTGCCTCCGCCGAGCACCTGCACGGTGCGCAGCGGCGACTGGCCAGGCGGTGAGTGGCTGCTCACGGGGGTCACGTGGGGCCGGGCTCCTGGTTCGGGTCGGGCGGTCACGACGAACGTACAGAACGAACGAGCGCGGGGAACGCACCGCGCGGTTTCCTACGCGTACTCCGCCAAGGATGCCAGGACATAGGGGGGTTCCGGGAACGCCGGAACCCCGGCGGCGCGACAGTGGGGCGCGGCATCGGGAGGAATGCGCCGGGCCGGGTCACCCACACGAGTGAAGATGGGGCACGCCTGCCCGACCCTGCGACCGAACGCCAGTGCGCCCTCCCGCTACCTGTCCGCCCGAGCCGTCGCCAGCAGCTCCTCCGCATGCGCCCGGGCCGTCTCGGAGTCCTCCTGGCCGGCGAGCATGCGGGACAGTTCCCTGACCCGGTCCTCCCCCTCCAGCACCTTCACACCGGAACGGGTGACCGAACCGTCGTTGGTCTTCTCGACCAGCAACTGCCGGTCGGCGAAGGCCGCCACCTGCGGGAGATGGGTCACGACCACGACCTGCGCGGTCTTGGCCAGACGGGCGAGCCGCCGGCCGATCTCGACCGCCGCCTTGCCGCCGACACCGGCGTCGACCTCGTCGAAGAGATACGTCGGCACGGGATCCGTCCCCGCGAACACGACCTCCACGGCCAGCATCACGCGCGACAGCTCACCACCGGACGCCCCCTTGGCGATCGGCCGCGGCGGCGCGCCCGGGTGCGGGGCCAGCAGCAGCTCGACCTCGTCGGCACCCGCGGGCCCGTACGCGACCGCACGTCCGCCGACTTCGACGCCCTCGGGGTCCTCGGTCTGGCGGATGTCGAAGGACACGCGCGCGTGCGGCATGGCGAGCGAGGCCAGCTCGGCGGTCACGGCGGCGGCGAACCGCTCGGCGGCCTCCGTCCGCGCGTCCGTCAACGCCTGTGCGAGCCCGCCCAGTTCGGACCGCAGCGCGTCCCGCTCGGCGGTCAGCTCCCCGATCCGCTCGTCGTCGCCGTCGAGTTCGGTCAGCCGGGCGGCACTCGTCTCGGCCCAGGCCAGCACGGTCGCGATGTCCTCGCCGTACTTCCGGGTCAGCCCGGTGAGCGCGGCCCGCCGCTCCTCGACGGCCGACAGCCGCAGCGGATCGGCGTCCAGATCGTCGGCGTACCCGGCCAGGTCCCCCGCCGCGTCCCGCAGCAGGATCCCGATCTCCCCGATGCGGTCGGCGAGCGCGGCCAGCGCCGGGTCGTACGACCGTACGGCGTCCAGGGCCCGCTGGCCGCCCGCGACGAGCGTGCCGGCGTCGACGCCCTCGGGGTCCTCCGGATTGCCCGCGAGCGCCGCGTGGGCGGCCGCCGCGGCGGCGGCCAGCGCCTCGGCGTGTCCCAGCCGTTCAGCCTCCTCGGCCAGTTCCACGTCCTCACCGGCCCGGGGCTCGACGGCGGCGACCTCGTCGAGCCCGTAGCGCAGCATGTCGGCCTCCTGGGCCCGTTCCCGCGCGCGTGTGGTGATCTCGTCGAGCTCGACGGAGGCGGCCCGCAGCCGCTTGTACGCCTCGCCGTACTTGGCCAGCGGCACGGCGACGGCGTCGCCCGCGTACCGGTCGAGCGCCTGCCGCTGCCGGGACAGCTTGAGCAGCCCCTGCTGGTCGGTCTGCCCGTGCACGGCCACCAGCTCGTCGGCGAGCTCGGCGAGCACCCCCACGGGCACGCTGCGCCCGCCCAGGTGCGCTCGCGAGCGCCCCTCGGCGGAAACGGTACGGCTGATCAGCAGGGCACCGTCGTCGAGCTCGGCCCCGGCCTCCTCGGCGCGTACCGCGGCCGTGGCGTCGTCCGGGACGGTGATCCGCCCCTCCACGACCGCCTTCCCGGCCCCGATCCGCACGAGCGCCGGGTCCGCGCGCCCGCCCAGCAGCAACCCCAGGCTGGTGACCACCATGGTCTTGCCCGCACCCGTCTCACCGGTGACAGCGGTGAACCCGGGCGACAGCTCGACCACGGCATCGTCGATCACACCCAGCGACCGTATCCGCATCTCCTCCAACACGGACACGACCTTACGAGGTCCGAGCCAAGGATTGCGACTGGCCCACTCCTGTCACCCACGCGAGTGGTAGCTCTTGTTCCGCTAGTGCGGCGCCCCCCGCCACCCGCTGACAGGCAGCGCGAACTTGGCCACCAGCCGGTCCGTGAAGGACGCGTGGTGCAGCCGGGCCAGCCGAACCGGCACGGCCCCCCGCCGCACCTCCACCCGCGCACCGGCGGGCAACTCCACGGTCCGCCGCCCGTCGCACCACAGCACACCCGGCGGAATGTGTGGCAGAACCTCCACAGCCAACACAGAATCCGGCGATGTCACCAACGGCTTCGCGAACAACGCGTGCGCGCTGATCGGCACCATCAGCAGCGCCTCGACCTCCGGCCACACCACCGGCCCGCCCGCCGAGAACGCGTAGGCGGTCGACCCCGTGGGCGTCGCGCACACGATCCCGTCGCAGCCGAACCCCGTGACGGGCCGCCCGTCGATCTCGAGGACGATCTCCAGCATCCGCTCGGCGGACACCTTCTGCACGGCCGCCTCGTTCAGCGCCCAGTCCGTGTGCACGATGTCGCCGTTGCGGTGCACCACGACGTCGACGGTCATCCGCTCCTCGACCTCGTACGCCTTGGTCACCACCCGGTCGACGACCTTGTCGAGGTCGTCCCGCTCGGCCTCCGCGAGGAACCCGACCCGTCCGAGGTTGACGCCGAGCATCGGCACGCCCGACGCCCGCGCGAACTCGGCGCCGCGCAGCAGCGTGCCGTCGCCGCCCAGCACTATGAGCAGCTCGCACCCGTCGAGGCACTGCGGAGTGGCTTCCTTGACCAGCTCCACTTCCTCCGGCAACGGCAGGTCACGCGCCTCGGCCTCCAGGACGCGCACGCCGAGGCCGGAGCGCAGCAGCCCCTTCACCACGAGCTCGGCGCTGCGCACGGCGGCGGGCCGCCCCGTGTGGGCGAGCAGGAAAACAGTACGAGCTCGGTTCTCGGTCAACGCGGCCCCTCCGCCACTGCACGGTCGACATCGGCCGGGTCCAGTTCCGGTGCCCCGGCCCGCAGCCACAGAAAGTATTCGACATTCCCCGACGGCCCGGGCAGCGGACTGGCCGTCACGCCCTTCACCCCGAGCCCCAGTCCCCAGGCCTTCTCGGCCACCCCCCGTACCGCTTCGGCCCGCAGCTGGACGCTGCGCACGACTCCCCCGCTGCCGAGGCGCTCCTTGCCCACCTCGAACTGCGGCTTGACCATCATCACCAGATCGGCGTCCGGTTTCACGCACCGCACCAGGGCGGGCAGGACCAGCCCGAGCGGGATGAAGGACAGATCCCCCACGACAAGATCCACAGGCTCCCCATCGATCACTTCAAGCGTCAACTCGCGTACGTTCGTACGGTCCTTGACGGTGACGCGTTCATCGTTCTGGAGGGCCCATGCGAGTTGTCCGTATCCGACGTCCACGGCGACGACATGGGCGGCGCCCGACCTCAGCAGAACGTCGGTGAATCCGCCGGTGGACGCGCCCGCGTCGAGCGCCCTGCGCCCCTCGACGTCCAGCCCCTGCGGCACGAACGCCGCCAGCGCGCCGGCGAGCTTGTGGCCGCCCCGGGACACGTAGTCGGGATCGCCGTCGTCCTGGGCCACCACGATCGCGGCCGCCGTCTCCACCTGCGTGGCGGACTTGGTCGCGACGGTCTTGCCGACGGAGACGCGCCCTGCGGCGATCAGCTGGCCGGCATGCTCACGCGAGCGCGCGAGCTTCCGGCGGACCAGCTCCGCGTCGAGACGGCGGCGTGCGACTCCTGCCACGTTCGGTTCAGCTCCTAGGTCCGTGCTGGTGCTGCGACGGGGGCGCCGGAGGTCCCGGGCGTGCGTCGAGCGCGGTGAGCGCGTCGCGCAGCCCCCGGTGTACATCCTCGTACACCTCGATGTGTCCGTCGGTGGCGAGGTGGTCGGCGTCGCCCAGCCGGTCCAGGGACGCGTCCACGTCGGCCACGCCCGTGGGGGTGCGGGGCACGTTCAGGGGCGCGGGGGCGGCGGGGTCGTGCTCGGGCCCGTTCTCTTCCCGCACCGGCGTCGCTTCGGGAACTGCGTCGTCCATGCCCCGACGCTACCGCGAACCGCTGCGGTACCGTCGTCGGCGATGGCCACGATCGAGGAGTGCCGCAGCGCACTCGACAAGCTCTCGGACAACATGCAGCGCGCCGAAGGGGACGTCCGCGACGCCGCGTCCCTGGACCGTTCGGTGAGCTGCCACATCACGGACCTGGACGTCACCTTCGTCGGCCGCATGCGCGGCGGGCGGATCCAGGTGCACGAGACCGTGCAGGGACCGCCGCCCGCCAAGGCCGAGATCAGACTCGCCATGGCCGGCGACGACCTGGTGGCCCTGGTCGACGGCGAGCTGAGCTTCGCCAAGGCCTGGGGCTCGGGCCGGGTGAAGCTGCACGCGGGCGTGCGGGACCTGCTCCAGCTCAGGAAGCTTCTGTAGCGGCCACCTTCTCGGCCCCGGCCGCAGCCTCGGCGCGTGCCCGCCGCGCCGCCGGCACCACCAGCGGCGTCCCCGTCTCCGGGTCGTCGATGACCTGGCAGCGCAGCCCGAAGACCTCCTCGACCAGCTCGGCCGTGACGATGTCCCTCGGCGCGCCCTCGGCGATGACCCTCCCCTCGCGCAGGGCGATGAGGTGCGTGGCGTAGCGGGCGGCGTGGTTCAGGTCGTGCAGCACGGCGACGAGCGTGCGCCCCTGCTCCTCGTGCAGCTCCGCGCACAGGTCCAGTACGTCGATCTGATGCTGGATGTCCAGGTACGTCGTCGGCTCGTCGAGCAGCAGCAGCGGGGTCTGCTGGGCGAGCGCCATGGCGATCCACACGCGCTGGCGCTGACCGCCCGAGAGTTCGTCGACATACCGCTCGGCGAGTTCGGCGACGCCCGTCTGCCGCATGGACTCCTGGACGACGCGCTCGTCGTCGGTCGACCACTGGCGCAGGATGCCCTGGTGCGGGTAGCGGCCCCGGCCCACCAGGTCGCCGACGGTGATGCCGTCGGGCGCGATGGACGACTGGGGCAGCAGACCGAGGGTCCGGGCGACCTTCTTCGCGGGCATCGACTGGATGACCTGACCGTCGAGCAGCACCCGGCCCTCGCTGGGCTTGAGCATCCGCGACAGGGCCCGCAGGAGCGTCGACTTGCCGCATGCGTTGGGGCCGACGATCACGGTGAAGGAGTTGTCGGGTATCTCCACCGACAGCTGCTCGGCGATCACCCGCTGGTCGTAGGCGAGGGTGACGTTCTCGGCGGACAGACGGTTCACAGTGCTCCTTTGGTTCTTGCTCATATCCGGCCCGCCCTGCGTTCGGTGACCAGCAGCCACAGCAGGTAGACACCGCCGAGCACGCCGGTGACCACGCCCACGGGCAGCTGCTCGGCGCCGAACGCCCGCTGCGAGAGCCAGTCGGCGGTGACCAGCAGGGCCGCGCCCATGCACAGGGAGGGCAGCAGGTTCGGGCCGGGCGAACAGGTCAGACGCCGGGCCAGCTGCGGCGCGGTGAGCGCGACGAAGCTGACGGGACCTGCGGCGGCGGTCGCGGACGCGGTGAGCAGCACGGCCGCCACCATCAGCAGCAGCCGCACCCGCTCCACCCGGACCCCGAGGGCGTACGACACGTCGTCGCCCATCTCCATCATCCGCAGCCCGCGCGCGTTGCAGAGGGCGAGCGGCACGAGCACGGCGCACAGCCCGAGCAGCGGCCACACCTGGTCCCAGTCACGGCCGTCGAGCGATCCGGTCATCCACACGACCGCGCGGGCCGCGTCCACGATGTCGGACTTGGTGAGCAGATAGCCGTTGACCGCCGTGACGATCGCGGAGACGCCGATGCCGACCAGCACCAGCCGGTAGCCGTGCACGCCCCGCTTCCAGGCGAGCACATAGATCGCGAGCCCGGTCACCAGGCCGCCCACGAGCGCGCCCAGGGCGATCTGGTTGGCGTCGCCGGAGAACAGCACGATCATCGTGAGCGCGCCGGCCGTCGCTCCCTGTCCGAGGCCGAGTACGTCCGGACTGCCCAGCGGATTGCGGGAGATGGACTGGAACAGCGCGCCGCCGAGTCCGAGCGAGGCGCCGACCAGCAGTCCGACCAGGACCCGCGGCAGCCGCAGCTCGTTGACGATGAACTCCTGGCCCTCGTTGCCCTGGCCGAACAGCGTCCGCAGCACATCGGCGGCCGGGATCGGGAAGTCGCCGGTGCCGATGAGCACGACACTCGCCGTGAGCGCCGCGGCCAGCAGCAGGAGCACGACGACGAAGGCCCGCACGTCCAGGCGTATCGAGAGCCCGCCGGGGGACCTCACAGCACGGTTGGTGGTCTTCACAGCTGCGCCGTCCTCCGCCGTCGTACGAGATAGATGAACACCGGTCCGCCGAGGATCGCGGTCACGATGCCCACCTGGAGTTCCGCCGGCCGGGCCACGATCCGGCCGATGACATCGGCGCCGAGCAGCAGCACGGGCGACAGGATCGCCGCGTACGGCAGGATCCAGCGCAGGTCGGGCCCGGTGAAGGAACGCACCACGTGCGGCACCATCAGCCCGACGAACACGATCGGCCCGCAGGCGGCGGTCGCGGCCCCGCACAGCACGGTCGCGGCCAGCATGGACAGCGCCCGGGTCCGGTTCAGGTTGGCGCCGAGCGCCTTGGCGGTGTCGTCGCCCATGGCCATGGCGTTGAGCGGCCGGGCCAGGGCCAGCGCCAGGACCGTACCGGCCAGCAGGAACGGCAGGACCTGACTGATGGTCGAGTCGGTCGCCGCGGACAGCGAACCGACCGTCCAGAAGCGCATCTTGCCGAGCGCCGCGTCGTCCATGATCATCACGGCCTGGAGGTAGCCGTAGAGCGCGGCGCTGATCGCCGTACCGGCGAGCGCGAGCCGCACCGGTGTCGCGCCCCGGCTGCCGCCGAGGAACCAGACCAGCGCCCCTACCGCGGCCGCGCCGAAGAACGCGAACCAGACATACCCACTGAGGGAGGTGACCCCGAGAAACGTGATCGCCGTGACGACCGCGGCGGACGCCCCGGCGTTGATGCCGAGCAGTCCGGGGTCGGCGAGCGGGTTGCGCGTGAGCGCCTGCAGAACCGCGCCCGCCAGACCGAGGGCGGCCCCGGCGAGCAGCCCCAGCACGGTCCGTGACATCCGCTCGGCGACGACGACGTCGCCGTACGTCCCCGAGTCCTGGAACAGACCGTGCCAGACCTGTCCGAGGGACAGCTCTTTCGCTCCGATCGCGATACTCGCCAGCGCGACGAGCACCAGGATCGCGACGGCCGGGACCAGCCCAAAGGCTCGTACCACCCGTCGAGTCGGGGGCGCGGGGGCGGTCTCCGCGCGCTGTTCCGGGGGACTCTCGACCAACACGCAGGTTAGGTTAGCCTACCCTGCCATTCGATCACGATTCCGGATCCCGGCCGCGGTCCTCGGACCCACGCACAGCCGTAGCGTGCCCTCGCACCGCGCTTCCCAACCGGTGCTCAGAGGCCCAGCTTTGCCAGCGCCTTCCCCCCGTCCAGCTCGCACACACCCTCACCGGCGGCCGTCCACGCCACCGCACACAGCGCGCGCAGCCCGTCCAGCGCCTCGCCGTCCCCGTCGAGCTCCAGCACCTCCGCGCCGGCCCTCGCCGTCCAGCCTCCGCACCGGAATCCGCCGTCGCCCGCGGACTCGACGTCCGGCTGGCCGCTGAGCATCCCCCGCAGATCGGCGTCCACAAACGTCGGCCGATGCTGCGGCGGCGCGGCCAGCAGCTGCGCGCCGTCGGTGACCCCGGTCAGGACGAGCAACGAGTCGACGTCCCCGTTGAACGCGCCCTCGATGTCCGTGTCCAGCCGGTCCCCCACCACGAGCGGCCGCTCCGCCCCGGTCCGCAGGATGGTCTCCCGGTGCATCGGGGGCAGCGGCTTCCCCGCGACCTGCGGCTCGGCGCCCGTGGCGATCCGGACGACCTCCACCGCGGCACCGTTGCCCGGGGCGATCCCGCGCCCGCTCGGAATCGTCAGGTCGGTGTTGGAAGCGAACCACGGCACACCGCGCGCGACCGCGTAACCGGCCTCCGCGAACCGGCCCCACGGCAGGTCGGGCCCGCCGAACCCCTGCACCACCGCCGCCGGATCGTCGTCCGCCGACTCGACGGGCACGAGCCCGCGCTCGCGCAGCGCCACCCGCAGCCCTTCTCCGCCGATCACCAGCACCCGGGCGCCCTGCGGCACCTGCTCACTGATCAGCCGCGCGACCGCCTGCGCAGAGGTGATGACGTCGTCCGCGCCCGTCGGTATCCCCAGCTCGGTCAGATGCGCGGCCACGGTGTCCGGAGTCCGCAGCGCGTTGTTCGTGACGTACGCGAGCCGCATCCCGCCCGCCCGCGCCTCGGCCAGCGACTCGACGGCGTAGGCGATCGCACTCCCGCCCGCGTACACGACCCCGTCCAGATCGAGCAGCGCCGTGTCGTACGCCTCGCTCAGGGCCTGCCCACTGCCCTCGGGCCTCGTCCTGACGCTCCGGCTCATCCCGCATCGCTCCTCGTTCGACGGCTTTTCCCCCGATCATCCCCCATGCCACTGACACCCGTACGATGCCGGGATGAACACAGCAGGTCACTCGGAGGCAACGGAGCACCGAGGCCTGGAACTCACCCCGTTCCGAGGCCTTCGTTACGACCCCGACCGGGTCGGCAGCCTTGCCGCCGTGACATCTCCGCCGTACGACGTCGTGGTGCGTCCCGACGGTCTTCACCACCTCGAGTCCTCCGACCCGCACAACATCGTGCGCCTGATCCTGCCCCAGGCCGCCACGCCCAGCGCCCGCAACGAGCAGGCCGCCGAGACCCTGCACCGCTGGCTCTCCGAGGGCGTCCTGGCCGCCGATCCGGAACCCGGCCTGTACATCTACGAGCAGCGGGACGGCGACGGCATGCTGCAACGCGGCATCATCGGCGCCCTGCGCGTGTCGGACCCCGCCGAGCAAGTGGTGCTGCCGCACGAGGACGTCATGCCGCACGTCGTCGCCGACCGCGCGGCCCTGATGCGGGCCACTTCCGCGAACCTCGAGCCCCTCCTGCTGACGTACCGCGGCGACGGCCCGACGACCACCACGGCGGATCTGATCGAGCGCACCGCCGACCGGCCTCCCCTGCTCTCCACCACCACGGAGGACGGTTTCAGCCACCGCCTGTGGTCCGTGACCGAGCCCGCCGACCTGGCCGCGATCCAGACCGACCTGGCCCGTCATCAGGCCCTCATCGCCGACGGCCACCACCGCTGGGCGACCTACCGCAGGCTCCGCACGGAACACCCCTCCCCCAGCCCGTGGGACCACGGCCTGGTCCTCCTGGTCGACACGGCCCGCTACCCCCTCCGGGTCCGCGCCATCCACCGTCTCCTCCACGACCTGCCGGTCGACCGGGCCGTGGCGGCCCTGCACGGTCTGTTCCGGGTACGCCGCCTGGTGGCCCCCCTGCCCGAGGCCCTGGAGGCGCTGGCGGACGCGGCCTGCGAGGGCAACGCGTTCCTGCTGGCCGGCGACGGCTCCTTCCATCTCGTCGACCGCCCGGACCCGGATCTGCTGGCCCGTACGATCCCCGCCGACCGCCCCGCGGCCTGGCGCACCCTCGACGCGACGGTCCTGCACGCCACGCTCCTCGAGCATGTCTGGCACATCCCCGAGGACTCCCCCGCCCACATCGCCTACATCCACGACACGGCCGCCACGGTCGCCAAGGCGGAACGCGACGGCGGTACGGCCGTCCTGATGCACCCGGTCCGCGAGGAGGTCGTCCGCGACCTGGCCCGCCAGGGCGTGACGATGCCGCGCAAGTCGACGTCGTTCGGCCCGAAGCCGGCCTCGGGCCTGGTGCTGCGCACGCTGGACCTCTGAACGCAAAGAAGGGGGCGGATCCCCAGTGGGATCCGCCCCCTTCCATCGGACGTCAGTCCTTCTTCTCCTCCTCGGAGGAGTCCCCGCCGTCGCTCACGTCGTCGGTGTCGCTCTCGTCATCCGTCATGACGTCGACGAACTCCACACCGTCCAGCTCGGCGAGCCGGTCCGACGCGTCCGTGCTGCCGTCGCGGTCGGCCTCCACGGCCTTCGCGAACCACTCCCGCGCCTCGCTCTCCCGCCCGGCGGCGAGCAGCGCGTCGGCGTACGCGTACCGCAGCCGCGCGGTCCACGGCTGCACGGAGTTGGCGGCCAGCTCGGGGCTCTGCAGCGTCACGATGGCCGCGTCCAGCTGCTCCATGTCACGCCGCGCACCGGCGGCGACGAGCCGCATCTCGACCTGTCCGGCCTTGTCGAGCTTGTGCACCTCGGGGGCGCCGGCCATGTCCAGCGCCTTCTCCGGCCGCCCGAGCCCGCGCTCGCAGTCGGCCATGACGGGCCACAGATCGATGTTCCCGGTCATCCGCTTGGCGGCCCGGAACTCGGCCAGCGCCTCGTTGTACTTCTGGTTGGCGTACGCGGCGAACCCGGCGGCCTCGCGCACGGCGGCGACACGCGACGCCAGCCGCAATGCGACCCGCGAGTAGCCGTACGCGCCCTCGGGGTCCTCGTCGAGGAGCCGCGCGACCATCACCAGGTTCCTGGCGACGTCGTCCGCGAGCGTCTTCGGCAGGCTCTGCAGTTCCTGCCGTACGTCCTTGTCGATCTCTTCGCCCGTGACGTCCTCGGGGATCGGCAGCCGCTTGATCGGCTCCCTGTCCCGCTCCCGCTCCTCACGGAACCGGCCGCCGCCACGCCGGTCGTCGCGCCGGTCGTCGCGCCGGTCGTCGCGCCCACGGAAACCACCACGGTCGCCGCCCTCACGCCGGAAGCCGCGATCGCGATCGTCCCGCCGCGGTCCACGGTCGTCACGCCCACGGAAACCACCACGGTCGCCACGGTCCCCACCACGGTCGTCGCGACGGAAGCCACCACCACGCCCGCCTCGGCCGGCGTCGTCCCGACGGAAACCGCCACGCTCCCCGCGGTCGTCCCCACGGCGCTCGTCACGACGGTCGTCGCGCCTGTCGTCGCGCCTGTCGTCACGACGGTCGTCACGACGGAAGCCACCACGGTCCCGGTCGTCGCGGCGCTCGCCACGGTCGTCGCGCCGGAAGGCGGGACGGTCACCGCGGTCGTCACGCCGGAACCCGCCGCGGTCGCGGTCGTCCCTGCGCGGTCCCCGGTCCCGGTCGTCGCGCCGGCCGAAGCCGCCACCACGGTTGTCGTCACGACCACGGCTGTCGTCACGACCACGGCTGTCGTCACGACGCTCGTCACGCCGGTCATCGCGCCTGTCGTCCCGTCGGAAACCACCGCGCGGTCCACGGTCGTCTCCACGACGGACCTCGCCCCGGCGGTCGTCGCGCCGCCCGTAGCCACCGCCACGGTTGTCGTCACGACCACGGTTGTCGTCACGCCGGTCATCACGACGGTCGTCACGACGGAAGCCACCACGGTCCCGGTCGTCGCGGCGCTCGCCACGGTCGTCGCGCCGGAAGGCGGGACGGTCACCGCGGTCGTCGCGCCGGAACCCGCCGCGGTCGCGGTCGTCCCCGCGCGGTCCCCGGTCCCGGTCGTCGCGCCGGCCGTAGCCGCCACCACGGTTGTCGTCACGACCACGGCTGTCGTCACGACGCTCGTCACGCCGGAAGCCACCGCGCTCACCGCGGTCGGCACGATCGCCTCGGTCGCCTCGGTCGCCTTCACGACGCCCGAAGCCACCACGGTCGTTGTCGCGACGGTTGGTGTCGCGGCGGAAGCCCCCACGGTCTCCACGGTCCCCGCGCTGACCGCCACGGTCGCTCCGGTCCCCCTCCCGTCGCCGCTGGTCGCGCTCCGGTCGGTCGTCGGGAGAGTTGGTGGACATGGTGACTCCTGTCTTCGGTACCGCAAGTCATTCTCGCGCAGCCGGCTACCCGGTGCGCACCGCAAAAACAAAAAAGGACCCCTGGTCCCAGC